>CAZLZE010000106.1:0-17732 GCA_964563935.1 uncultured Phycisphaerae bacterium
TTATACCCAGGAGCCTCACACAGCCAAATTCCAAACATCACCAAATACTACACCCTTCCTCTATCGTTGACATTGAAAATTTCTAAAAAAACTATATTCAGGACCTTTTCGTATCACAGTCGCTCGACGCTTCCTTTCCAGGCCGGTGGGGGCATGAAATGGAAGTTGACCGTTCGGAAGTCCGTTCGCGTTCCGTTGTTTTCGCACGCTACCGTCAGGCTTGACGGATCGAAGGCAAACAACGGGTGATTTCGGCATTGGGAGTACAATTTGAGGCGGTCAGGGTCGATTCCCATCTGCCACGCACATACGTAATCCACCGGAACGGGCTCAAATCCGCACGCAACCAGTCCGATGGTTTTCGGATCGGGCTCGAGCGGACCATTTCCTTCTCCTGCGACAATTCCATCGACCAGGGAGAAATATCGCCGCTGAATCTGGTTGGTGAAATTCCCCTGCTTGTCAGCGTGGAAGATGATCTGGTTCAGGTCCAGACAAGTCCGCCACGTCGTGTCATTTCCCGGCCAGTCGCCGGAATGGATCCAGGGGGCGGACTGGCGGAGGCGGTGAATGCGCTGCAGGACGCGGAAGGGGACATTCATTGCCCGAAACAGGTAGCGGAGCGCCTTGGAGTTGGGTGCCAACAGCCGATCGCGGGACCAGCGGTTCCATGCGTTTAGAATTCGCTGGAAAGCATCCCGTGTTTCCGGATATTCGTCTCCTCCCTTGGAGGGGGGGCCTATCCGGTAGTGGGGGAGGTAGTTCTTGTCCCCGTTGATTCCCACCATATTCTTCAAGTTGATGGTGACCCCGGTTTTTCTGTGAGTCTTGAGCTTGGGAACGCTGATAATTACATCGGAATTCAGGACGGTTCCGGAAACCAGGTACTTGTGTTCACCACGATGGTTCTCGACGATGAAGCGACGATTGCAGTCGGACCCGTACAATCGCTCCAAATGGCTCAGGTCATTCAGAAAGCTTTTCTCGGTCAGATTGACCAGGAAGTACCCGTTGGGATCGCTACTGACCTCCCGGCAGATGTCGTGCGTGAATCCTGCGGCACCGGCGCCATACCGGTATTTGCGGAAATCCACCAGGCGGACGGGGTGGCCGTTGTGTTGGTACCAGTCTACGAGCGCCTTTACTCCATTTTTCTGGACAACGGCATCAAAATCGGAATTTCCATGGGGAGCGTCTCCCACGACCACGGATCCGGAACCGGCCAGCGCGATCAAGGCATAGTCAATCAGCGGGCGCAGTACGGAGGCATGGGTGACAACCGCTGTGATATCGGGACTCTCGCGATTGAAGTGCAGGACCAGGTTGGGTTTGATCAACACGCGGTCTCCAGGGCGGATCACGTCCCCAAGTGGGTTCCAGCTCGCGGTTCCGGCCCGGGTCTGGTCCAGTCCCAGGTTGGCCAGACAGCGACGGACGTGCCCATACACCCGGTTATCGGGATCGGTGTGGTCTCCGAACGACTTTTTCAGTTCCGGAAAGGGTTCTTCCGGATGATATGGTGGTGTATCGCAATACCGGATACGGTCGTCGATCACTACGGAAACATTGGCGTCCGGCATGTTAGAAAGTCCTCACAATGAACCGGCTTTTCCCTCGCGGAGTCTTCTCGACCGACTCGACCTCCTGGACCGTGAAGCGGATGCATCCGGCGGAGCGGAACGTGGCTTCGTTCAGAATCTTCTGTTTCTGCTGGTCGGTAAGCGGCTGGCTGGGGACGACTCGAATGACCGCCTGCCCAGGCTGTTCCTGGAAGTATTGAAAACTCAGTACTCCGTCGAAGGCGTCGCTGTGTGTGTTGATGGCTGCTACAGTGATTCGTTCTCCGCCTTCGCCGACCAGATAATCCTGGGTTCGGCCGACGATTCGGCTGACAGTACGGTGGACACGACCGCAGGGGCAGGCATGATCGCCGGCCAGTTCCACCTGGTCATCGGTTTTGTAGCGGATAAACGGAGTGGCGAAGTTGACGAAACTGGTGCTGACGATCCAGGCTGATCCTTCCCGGACCGGACGATTGTTGTCGTCCAGATACTCCGTCAGACTGTACTCCTCGAATTCATGCAGGGTCTCTCGTTCGCACATGCCGATGATCGTGGCCTGTTCGGAATTTCCATACTTGGTGAACACTTTAGCATGGAAAACGTCTTTCAAAAAACGCCGCTGGGTGTCTTCGATAGATTCGGAAGTCAAGAATATGGCTTTGAGGTTCGGTATCCGAATGGATTGGCCTCGGGCCTTCATGAACTCGGCAAGGAACAGCAGGGAAGACGGATAGGACTCGATGTAACCGGGGTTGAAACGTTCGAGGGCCGTCACGTAGTCTGCGGTCCGTTCCCGCGTCAGATGGAAACTGGACAGGTACAGCGTCTTGCCCTGGATCAGAAACGGCGACGACAGAACTCGTCCCCGCAAGATCGCCCGTTTGTCCCCGAAGCGAACCTGGCCCCAGTTGTACTGCCTCCATTCATAGGCGTATGTTCGGGGATACGTATCCCGCTTGACCATGTAGAATCCCAACGGAACTCCCGTGGATCCGCCGGTGGTTGTGTACTCCAGTCGTGCCCTGGGAATTTTCCTTGATGTCAGGCGGTCCAGATTCTGCTGGATGATATCTTTGGTCAGATATGGAAGGACGGACAACTCGTCGGGATGCCCCAGCCGGTGGGGATCGAGTCGGTGCTTTCGGAAGAGATCATTGTAGTAGTCACAGGTCTCATAGGCGTGGACACAGATGGCTTGGAGGCGAGCCAGTTTGAGGGCATCCAATTGTTTCCGAGAGAATCTTTCGCTTTTCCTGAGCAGGCGTCGTTCTCGGAGAAAAACCGGGTTGATTCGGGCGTAGACGGAATGAAGCAGGTCTTGGATCGCGGTTACTGGATGCATAGGCTGATCTCGGTGGTCTGGATCATATCCCATAGTTCGATGGGCCACGGTCGATCCGGAATCGTCAGCGCCTCATGCAGGGCTTGGAGTTCCTCCAGATGTCCTTTCTGGCTGATGGGTGTCGAAATGTCGCTGATCTTTACTCCAAATCCGCTCATTCGCTTGTAGTCGTCCATCACGATGGTCTTTTCGTCGAAATGGACTTCCATGTACTCCTTGGGGAATTCCTTGGCGCCGGCGGCGAAGTACTCGATAGTGCAGACCGATCCGTCCTGGTACTTCAGAATGATGGATTTGTTGTCCGTCTTGCTGAATTTTTCATTTTTAGGACTCATCGATTCCCAGGTGAGGCTTTCGATCTGAGAACCCGTAAAAAACGTCATCAAATCGATGATATGGCAGCCTTCGCCGACGATTCGCCCGCCATCATCATGAACCCAGTTGTCCAGGGGGATATATCCGGCGTTCATTCGGTAATGGATGAACAGGGGATTGACTCTGTTGTCCGTGTGTTTCTTTATTTCCCGGGCGTAGGCGCTGAATCGCCGGTTGAACCCGGGCATGAGGAGCGGTTTGTGGCTGCCGGAGCCGTCGGTCTGGGCGTAGAACTCTTTGAATGCATCCACTTCTTCCTGACGGGTGCACAAGGGCTTTTCGACAAAGACGTTCTTTCCCGCTTGCAATGCCTTCAAAGACAGTCCGCCGTGGCTGTCATGTCGCGTGCAGATCATGACGAGATCGACCTTGGGATCAGCAAGGACATCGTCGATGTTGGTGGTGGCGACATGGGCGCCGAATTGCCGGGCGACTTCCTTGGCGCGATGACCCGCCTGGTCCACCACTGCATGGAGATGGTACTGGCTGGCCAATTTCTGCATGTTAGGCAGGTGCATCCCAGTGGGAAACCCGCCTGCGCCGACCAAGGCCACGCCAACCTGTTTGCCTGTGACCGGGCGGGAATGGATCACGACCTTTCGATCGTGGTTCTGATAGAAGCTAAGTCTTTCGGAATCGAACTTGCCGTAATCCAGCATGACCATCAGCGGTTTATTTTCCGAGTTGCCCAGGGCTTCGAAGGCTTCGGCGACCCGGTCGATGGGATAGACGGCATTGATCAGTTTGTCCAGTTGGATCTGTCCCCGGTGGACCAGCCGAAGGTATTCTTCCATGTTGCGGTTTTCCGTCCACCGCACATAGGCGTAGGGATAGTCAAGCCCCTTTTCCTCATACTTCGCATCGTATCGGCCGGGGCCGTAGGACGTGGAAATCAGAAGATCCAGTTCTTTCCGGTACATATCTTCGCGTTTGATTTCCATTCCCACCACGCCGACGATGATCACTTTTCCCTTTCGTTTGCACATGCGAAACGACTGGGATAGCGGTTCGCTGCTTTGCGTGGCCGCGGTGAACAGCACGGCGTCGGCGCCAAAGCCGCCTGTGAAATTTTCCACGGCCTTGACCGGGTCTTCTTTTCGGGGATTGACGATCAGTTCCGCTCCGAGTTCCCGGGCGATTTTGAGTCGGTTGTCGTCCAAGTCGATCGCGATCACGCGGATGCCGGATCGGTTGAGCATCTGCACGGACAGCAATCCGAGAATTCCCGCTCCGAAAACGACCCCGAATTCCCCGATCCGCAGATCCGCCCGTCGAACGCCCTGCATGGCGATACTTCCCAGCGTGACGGATGATGCGGCCTGGAAGTCCATATCGGAAGGAATCTTTACCACCAGGTTCTCGGGGACGTCGACATATTCCGCATGGTTAGCCAGACCGGCCCCCGCGGCGGCAACATGGTCGCCGATCTCAAAGGGGATGACGCCTTTTCCTTTTCCGATGACGACTCCGGAGATCGAATATCCGGTGGGGGCTCCGCTCTGGAGTTTGCCCATGACTCTGTCGTATGTTCGGGCGATCCCTTCGCTTCTGGCCATATTCAGGACCTTCGCCACCTTTTCCGGCTGGTCCAGGGCTCGTCGGATCAATGACTTGCGACTGGCATTGACTTCGATCATTTCCGTTCCCGCGGAGATACAGCTACTGACGACCTTGATCAGCACTGATCCGTCAGATACTACGGGGGCGGGGACATCTTCGGGGAGTACACGGCCTTTTTTTACCAACGCTTGGAGCATTTTGTATAGACCTTCATCACTCAGTTAACTGGCCAGATTGGAGATGTGGGCAGCCTTCCTGGCTTGGGCTAGACGTTCTTCATTTCCCTTTCGCCATTCAAGCAGAAAGGCAAGAAGGATACTCGCGACGAGCGAGGCGGCCGCGACGGCGGACACGATGACCCGTCGCTTGGGTCCGATCGGTACATTTGCGAAATCCGGGGCGGCCACCACCTTGATTCCTTCTATCATGTTCATTCGAACCTTCAGGGCCTCGACTTCACTACTAATCTTTTCAATTTCCGAAGGAATGAATTTGTCGATCTGTAGTTTAGTTTCCGCTATCTTGGTCTGAAGATCCTTGACCTCCGCTTCTTTGGTGACCGCCACCTCTTTGATCCTTTCGTCCATGGTGGACAGGTCGTTCTTCAACCTGACGATCCGCTCCTCGTAGTCGCGGGCTTCGACCTCGAATTTCCTGATCATGTCATAGTATAAGGTAAGGAAGTTCAGATTCTGCTGGACGGTGTTGGCGTATAGAATGGAAACCAGAACATTGTCTTTGCCGGCGTTGCCGGTCAGTTGCGACTTGGCGTTTGCGAGGTCAAGCGTATTCGGCTCCAGTTTGGCCGATACCGCGGTAAGTCGGTCTTTGATGGCCATGATCCCTTTGATCCGTTCGGTCAGGCTGTTGATTTGGTTGGTTGTGCTGGTTCTTTCGTTGGTGAAGAGCGTTGTATTAATCTGGGCAAGCCGTTCCTTCTTTGTGATCTCCTGAGTGAGCTTCTGGATTTCAAGATTACCTTTTTCGCGGTCGACCTGGAGTAATTTGATGGCCGCCTCCGCCTTGGCGATTCCGGCTTTCTGAAATTGTCGGTAATTGTCAGCCCGCTGGTTGAATGTGCGTTGTATTTCCGATATGAGCCTTGCCAGGATCTTCACTCCCAGTTCGGGATCGGCGGTGTCGAATCTTATCAGAATATTCTCGCTGTTTTCCTTCGCTTCCAGGGAAAGATTTCCTCCAAGGCTCAAGCCATATTTGTCTTCTTTCAGGTTCAGGGAGGAAAGGATCGGCTTGACCAAGCTCCCGGACGCAATTATCTGCTGAATGTCGGCCAAGGTGGCTACAGAGGCGATTCTTTCGTTCAGTTCGCCCCCGACCACTCGTCCCTGGTTTATGACCGCGGTGACGCGATAAGTGCGGGCCATGTACATTGTGGCGATCGACGCAAGAACAACGGGGACCAGAAAGAGAATCAGGATGAGTTTCCATCGTCGCTCGATAACTAACCAGTACTGGTACACGTCGATCTCTTCCACCGTCTCGGTCTCATGTGCATCCATTCATCTGCTCCTGATCAAACGGTCGCGCATCCATGGCCAAGGTCCAGTCATGCTCCAAAGGCAACAGTAATGGGCGAACGGGACTTCAGTATTGGGTTAACCCAGACGCAGCTGCCCGCAAACGCACCATTATACGATCCCTTCATCGGCCGGCATGGAGTCGTTGTGTTATCACTGCCCCTTGGTACACTCATTGGGCGTGTAACGCCAGAATTATCGTATCTCCGGAAAGATCAGTCAAGACCTTTGATCCGAATTTGCAAAAAGGAGAAAGTTCTTGACGCTCCCATAGGTATCGGAGTATAAAAATCGGTTTGCCGGGCGTTTGGGATTGCGCGTTTTGTAACTGGGATCTTTTGGCATTGGAAAGTGATCAACTCAAGATGGCATTACCTTGGGCAGCCTCATTTCGATTCCTTCTACTACTCGGTTATGTCCTGATCCCATTCATGAGTCTTCCGATCCTACCCTCCGATTACCGGCCCGTAAGTGTGTTGATGTTTCTGGTTACCGGGTTTCTGCTTCTGCTGACGCGGCTGCACGATAAGAGGATGCCTGTTGATGAGTTTGTGTTGTTCTGTTTTGTCATTTTGTGTTGGTTTCAGTCGCTGATCATGGTGGGTGTTCTGCATGGCGACTACGTCAAATTCCTGAGGCACTGGACAGTTCTGGTTTTGGGGGCGGTGTCTTATACGTCGCTGAAGGCGTTTTTTCAGTTGTATGGCGCTGATTACGCCCTGCGTCTGATGGCGAAGGTCTACATCCTGATTCTTGCCCTGGGTGTTCTGGAAGTCTTGGCTATTGTGCACGTTCTGCCCTGGAGCGTGAAATCGTACCTGACAAAATTCTTGTCCGGACGGACGGTCCAGCGTGTCCAGTTGGTAACGAGTGAGGCCTCCTGGGGCGCCAAGGTCTTGCTGTTCGGGATCCCGATTTACGTATTTTTGCTTATGTACTACAGGCGTATCGGCTATTTGATCGGGCTGTTGATCGCGCTTCTGCTGTTCTGCTTTACGTTATCTCTCGATGGATTCATCGTGGCTGCAATCGCGGTCGTCTTCCTGGCGGCTATGAAGTTCCGGGCCATCGTCCGCAGTCCGAAATGGTGCGTTTTCGTGATCCTCATCGTCGGGGGGCTGGCAGGTATCTTCTATCTCTCCTATCGAAGTTTTCCCAAGAGCAGCCAGTATTATATGACCAGACTCCAGACGCTCGAGACGCTTGACGCCGCCAAAATACGCGAACTTCCCAGAAAGGATGGTTCGGTCTTCATCCGCGTCCACTACCCTCTGATCGGCATATGGATGTTCCTGGACAAGCCTTACGGGATCGGATTGGGGGGGTACAGTCTCTTTTTCAAGCAGTTCATCGATCAGATTGGTGTCGATTATACCCATTTTTCCGAGGTGGTGGAGGATATCCGGACCCAGACTGGAGATCCCAAGAGCCTTTATGCCAAGGCTTTGTCTGAAAACGGGATATACTCGGGGTGGATGCTGATTTTATTTTTCGGCCTCCATCTTTACTACTTGAAACGGATAGCCTCTGGTGGAATAATTCCCTACAGAAATTTGCTCATTGCCTTGTTTGCCGTGAACTTGGCGATCCTGGTTCAGTTTGGATCCTATGCATTTTTGCCGATGTGGTTCACCTTGGCTCTGAATACCGAAATCTACCGGACCCAGACGGTGTACGCGAGAATATAGGCTATGGCGACACGCATTCTATGTATCTTCAACCGTTTGCCCTACCCGGTCATTGGGGGCAGGGAGAAGATGCTGTGCCAAGCCCTGGAATTCATGAATCGAGCGTCCGCGGAGATCCATCTGGTCGTCTTCGAACCGCGGCACCAATGGGAAATGCTCCAGCAGCGGTTCGACACCCTCCTGAAGCGATACAACAAGATCTCGGGTGTCACGGTGCTTGGTCTGCCGAGTCCGTTCATGTGCCTGGCCAATATCTTTGTCCGCACCATGTTGTTTGGACGAAAGTCATTGCAGGAGAGCCTTTTCTTTTCGTCACAAGCCAACTACAAACTGCGGAGACTCACCGATACCATCAAACCGGATATTATTTATTGCGACTCCGCACGCACCGCCCAGTTTTTTGAGCATTCCCGCGCCAAGGCCCTGAAAATATTCGATGCCGACGACCTGCTCTCCAAGCGGTATCGGATTATGGAGAACATGGAGAACGGTCTGGACGGTTCGGACATCAATCTCCTCGGTAACTTTGCGGATAAACTGCCCCGGTCGTTCAAATGGTTGGGAAAGGGTTTCTTTTCACGGGCGCTTGTGAAGATCGAGGCGAATCTGATGTACCGGCGGGAGAACAAACTTGCCCGAGCCTTCGATCATGTTATCCTCGTTTCGCCCGTTGAAGAGGCGGAGCTCCAGGATCGGATCAAGGAGGCACGCATTCATTACATCTATCCGACCACGTCCGCATCTCCCCTTGAACGGCCGGAGATGAAGAACGGCGATCGTCCCATGATCGCCTTCATGGGGTTGCTGAATATTCCGCATAACCAGGTGGGGCTTCAGGGTTTTCTTGAACATACATTTCCTCTGATCGTTAAGGACGTTCCAAATATCCAGTTGACTATTATCGGGTCCAATCCGCCGGAGAAGGTTCAGCAGTTGGCGGCCCGGTATCAGGACAACATTGTGTTCACCGGATTTGTGGAGAATTTCGCCGACGTGCTGAGAAAGGCACGGGTATTCGTGGCACCCATTTACTTCGGGACGGGCATCAAGACGAAGATCATCGATGCCATGGCCTTGGGGCTGCCGGTCGTGACGACGCCCATCGGCGCCGAAGGGCTCTCCATCCAGAATCGGGAAAATATCATGATCGCCGCGGATGATGATGAATTTGCCCGCTGTGTGGTTGAACTTCTGATGGACTCCGAACTTAACAACCGACTCTCCCGACAAGCCCTGCAATATATCGAAGGACATCACCATCCCGACAAGGAAGCGGCCCGCTTCCAGAGCATCCTGGGGCTACAGAAGGCTTAAGTACGCATCCATGTGCCGGCGGGCGACCTCGGTTGTGCGATACATGGTCAGGTCCCCGTAGTCGATTCGTTCCGCTGGCGCCGTATATGCTTTGGCGAACAACGACTGCAATTCCTCTGTTTTCGACAGACCAAAAAGCGCTATTCGTCCATGCCGATCAAACAACTCCCGGTTTGTCGGGATGTCGGACGCAATAACGGGCAAACCCATGGCCATTGCCTCCACCACGGGCCGGCCAAAACCCTCGTAGACCGAGGGCATGATTACCGCGTGGGCTTTGCGGTACATCTCCAGCAGCCGATCGTCCGGCATGTAGCTGTGATGGATCACATTGCGGGTTTGAGCGATGGTTTGGGCAATATCGTCGGATCCGAATCCCCGTTTGCCGATCAGCACCAGCCGGGATTCGGCGTGATCCTTGTTGAACTCGCCGAAGGCGCGAATGAGAAACTCCAGGTTCTTTCGTTTCTCCAGAACGCCCACGTACAGGAAATGTTCGCGTGGGAACTCGCCCTGATACGGCTGAAAGAACACGTCGCGGATGTCCTGAAAGACTACCTGGATGCGATCTTCCCTCATATTCGGAAATGTCTCGAGCAATTCCCGCTTGATGGCTTGCGATGGGGTCAGCACCAGGTCGGCGTATTTGACCGCACACGCGATTGCCCAGCGGTTGTAGCGCCGATAGCCGGACGGCAGGGTTTCGGGAAAATGGTAGGATGTCAGGTCGTGAATTGTGGACACTGTCGCCGCGCGATGCTTGCCGGGGGAAACGTAGTAATTCGTGTAGTGGATAACATCGACGTCGTCGCGAACCCGGTTTTTTCGAGAGAACGCCAGGTAAATCAGCCGCTTCACCGGTGCTGGCAGTGAACAGAACAAATCCTTGTAGTGGATTCGCTTGACTTCCACGCCCAGTTTGGGCAGTTCCTCGAGCAGATTCAGCGTGTACCACCCGATTCCGGTCGGTTTCTCCCGGGCCAGCATCAAACCATCGTCGATGAGCAATCGTATCTTTTTCATTGGAGTAACTCGAGCACCTGTCGCAGCCGGGCTTGCCATTCATTCTGCCGGGCATACTCGACGTACTGTGAGCGATTCGTTCCTTCTGCCAGTGCCTTGGGTATCGCCTGGGCGAACTCCAGTTCGTTCTCGACCAGGATCGCCGGGCTTGCCATCGCCCGCACTTCCTCCCATGACGTACACACCACCGGTAATCCGCAGGCCATGTATTCGTAGAGCTTGATCGGGTTGACGTATTCCACCAGATCGTTTCGTACAAACGGGATCATCCCCACCTGCGAGTGTGTGAGAAACTGCGGTATCCGCTCGTATGGCTTGGGACCCAGCAGGTGAATGTTGGGTATTCCTTGAATAGCGGAGGTATTCGTCCTCGCCAGTCCGATCACCACGAATTGGCAGTTCGGAACCTGCCGGGCTGCGTTTGCCAGCAGGTCAAAGTCGAACCATTTATCGATCGCGCCCACGTAAACGATTCGCGGCTCGGGAATGTTCCGAAACTCTTCGGGAACACTCTTGTCCGCGCTCTCGAAGAATTCGAAGTCCACGCCGTTGGGAACAAGCGTCATCTTACCCTCGTCCACTTGACCTGTGAACTGGGACTTGAGGTTCCTTGCCGTGTAGATCACCCGATCCACGCGGCGGGCCAGTTCCAACTCCTTTTCCACCAATCCGGGCCAACTGGCGGCGAACCCTTTGAGGTTGTCCGCGATCCGCAACACCGATCGCTTATGCTTGATTCGGTCGAGCAGGAACGCGAATACCGGGTTGTCGAACCAGAGAACGTCGACGTCGTCGAACCCTTTCTCCTTGAGCAGACCTACGAAGTCCGGGCAGGTGAAATTCTGCCAGTGTTCCATGCACCAGCGGCTGCGAAGAAGCGGGGCATGGCTGGGTGTGAACGATGACATCGGCACATAGGACCAGATATCGTCCTTCATGATGCCCTGACTTCGCCATATCTGGAAGCGGTCGGATCGTTCCTTATTCTTGGCGAAGAGCAGGTGAAGGGGGGAGAGCGGCTTGGAAATATAAGCGACGTCGTAGCCAAGTTTTCGGAAACCGCAGGCGTAGTGGTGGCTTCCGACCCGGAACGGGCACGTGTAGTAATTCATCGCACAAATAAGAACTTTTTTACCCATGTTGCTCACTTTGCCTTAATCGGAACACCCTTGCCAGCAAATTCCGTTCATCCGGTGCAAGCCATCCCGTGCCCAGTACAACGGCGCCATATGCAATCGCGTAGATTCCCGTTGCCGCAAGAAGTTTCGGGACCGGTGACAGCTTCATCCACCATAGCGGAACAAGAGCCACGCCGGCCACGATCGCCAATCCCAGTAGTTTCGCCAACGGGCCCCACGGAAGCAGTTGACGGATGGGAATCCCGCTTGCCTTCCTAATCATACCCAGAAGATACCATGCCGCGAGATAATGGCTGATCACGGACGCGCCCGCCGGAATCAGGAGCCCCCAGCGACCGGTCCCGAACCATTTGAGCAGGCCGATTCCCAGAATGGCGTTGGCCGCCAGTGACAGTACCGCGCCCACCATGATGGGCTTGGTTCGCGACATTGCCCGCAACACAGCTGAGAAGATCACCACCCGCATCGGAAGAACGAAAAGATAGACGACAAAGGGGTAAGTACTGTCGATGTACTTTCGAGAAAACAGCAGAATCATCAGCTCCGGGGCCAGGAAGAGCGATAGGATGAACGTGGGAAACATCACCAGCGCGCACACCCGGCTGCTCCGTTTCCAGAGGTGAATCGCCTCGGGTAATTTGCCTTCACCTGCGTACTTGACCATCTCCGGAAGGATCGCCGAGGCCATGCCGGCTGTGAGAATGCCCACGAGCGGCAATTCCTGAGCTCCGTTCGAGAACACCGCGTACTGCTCGGGTCCGAAGAACAAAGAGATGATCCATTTGTCCAACTGCCGACCGATTAGTCCCACCGCCAGCGCGCCCGCCATGGGAATGGCGTAATCAAGCTGTTCACGCAGAAACTTTCCGCTGAACCAGAATGTTCGAACCTTCAGGAAGACAGCCAGCAGGATCAGCCCCAGAACTGTCGTGCCAAAGACCGACAACACCATGATCTTCACTGACGTGACGAGGGAATACCCCACCAGGAGGGGGGCAACTACTCCCGTGATCCTCGCCAGTGAGAAAATCACTCCGAATACTGCGGAAATATTGGCCCGGTCGATACTCACCAACGCGGGCACGACAATCTGCGAGATCATGTCCGCCAGCGGGTACAGGCTCATGATCTTCATCAGGGCGCTCAGTCCGGGGTTGTTCATCTTGTTCGTCAAGAATGGCGTGCTGGCGTACATGAGCGCACTTGTGATTACCGCCAGGGCGATCATGAGGATCATTGTTTGGCTCATGACGTGGGGGCGTTCATCTTCCTTCGCCCGCGGAATGAAATAGTAGACGCTCTGCGGAAGGCTCAGACATAGAACCGTGGAGAAGAGCGTGTAGATCATGACTGCCTGGCCGAACGTTCCGTAATCTGTCTCGCTGAGCAGACGTGACAGGACCATCCCTGTAATCAGCGTCGTTGTGACGCGGAAAAACTCGGTAAACAGGATCAGAACTCCCCTTGTCGCCAGTCTCATAAGGGTTGGGCTCCTTGTCCGGAATGTCTCCAACGGTTCATCGGCTGAAACACGCTCGAATCAAGGGTTTACCCAGGGATCCCAACAGAGGATGAAGATACCGCGACCAGAAGAACCGCAAGCCCGGCTGCTCGCGGGTCCTGAACGCCCGCTGAAGGATCGACGGGTTGAAGGGCTCGATTTTCCCAAATATCACGTACCATTTTTCCACCTTGACGATCTGTCGGACATTCAGGTATTGGTAATATCGTTTCTCGATCTGTCGCGCATTGGTGAACCATCGGTAATGCGATTCATACTCGAAATCCGGGAGGCTCATGATCAGGAATACTCCCGGCCGGAAGTTCTTCATCGCGGAAAAATCGTCCGGAATGTGTTCCAGCGTCTCCAGTGTAATAATCGTGTTGTAGTCGCCCTCGTATACCTTGGGATCACAGGCGTCGCCCTGTTGGAAATTCAGATTCAATCGCTGACGCGCGATTTCGACTGCCTGGTTCGATAGATCGAACCCTCTTTCGTACCCGTCAAACCCCATGAACCTCAAAAAACTCGCCAGCTGTCCCGATCCGCACCCGACTTCCAGCACCTTTGCCTCCGGAATCTGTCGAAGGAACCGGTACACCTGCGTCCACGCCGTCAGGTAGATCGAGTCACGGAAGTCCTTGCGGTATTCCTCTTCCTGGTTGTACATGTCCTCGTAGAACGCCTGACCCTCTGCCGGGCCGGTACTTCCCAGCTTCAACAGCCGGCGAAGGCGGTATTTCCATTCCTGCATTTCCGAAGGTGAGCTCAAGTGAAATTCCTCTGAACGTAAATCCATTAAATTGATGAGAATATAACAATGTGAGCCATTGTTTTCAAGTATCCCATTTCAGAGTTGATTTCACGACCCAGTCAATGATATACTTTCCGGTTACCGTGCCGGCCACGTACCCAAGCGGTTCAAGGGGACGGATTGCAAATCCGTTATTCGTGGGTTCGAATCCCACCGTGGCCTGTCTTGCTTTTTACGGGTGGGTCAGGCTTGCTTCGACCCGTTCAGAAGGAAAGTGCCCGCGAGAGCGATCATGAGGATGGTCATCAATCCGCTGGCACCGCATCCGAATGGTCGGGGCGTAACGGGTTCTTCCTCATCCGAGGGTCCTTCGCCGCTCGGCGTTTCTCCATCGTCCGATGGCTGATCCGTTGGCGTTGGGGTCGCGGTCACGTCCGGCGTCGGGGTTGCGGTCACGTCCGGCGTTGGGGTCGGCGTTGGCGACACCGCTATGCTCTCGTAGACGCCCGACACGTTCACCGTCTGATCTTTATTCACGGTTACGGTCTGGCTCTGCGGTTTGGTGTAGCCGGACATGTCGCCAAAGGTAATGGTGTGCGAACCCACCGCGATCGATCCATTCTGCGGTGAGGTACCCCATCGCACGGAGTCCACAAAGATTTCCCCGGCCACGGGGGAAGTCGTGATCGACAGATTTCCGTAGTCGCCGACAATCTGCGTATACGTGCCCGTCACGCTCAGTCCTTCCACGCTCCCGATAATAACCGTCACATCCTGGGGTTTGATGTACCCGAGGACCTGACCGTAACTGACCGTGTGCGATCCGTAGTTGACCAGACCACTCCAGGTGGAACTCGTTCCCCGGCTTGTTCCGTCCACGAAGATCTCTCCCTGGACCGGAGTTGTTCTGACGGTAAGGGTACCCTGGGGCGTTGGAGTCGGAGTGGGAGTGGGCGTCGGGGTCGGCGTTGGCGTCGGACCAATGACGTCCATCACTGCCGGCGTGATCGTATTGATTGCTACTTCGTTACCCGGACCTTTCCATCCGGTCCCGGTTACATTTTTCAGGAAATTGCCCCCTGAGCTTCCACTGGGTTTGTCGGCATGAAGTTTGCCGGAGCCTGTAAATGATCCCTGGGCCAGCAGGACTGGAAATGCCCATGATGTGCCGGCGGAGATTCCGACCCCCACGTACACATTAGCGTCCTTTGTGGGACTGTTGCCTCCTGAGTAGATCGTCGGCTGGGCTCCCGCGATATGCCATGTGCCTGTGGCGACTCCATTTGGGTCAAGGTTTTGTGTGCCGTCGTCCCGGAATATGACGAACCCCGAGGTGTCAGCGTTAGGGCTCATGTTGACCACGTTGCTGACGGTCACCCCATCGGTACCCCAGATGTTCAACTCGAATGCAGAAAGTCCCAGCGTCGTGCCATCGTTGGTGGCGGTTCCGAATACCTGGAACGTGCCGGCCGACGTGTCCGCCTGGATGGACAGTGTCAATTCCTGGGGGGCTGCCAGGCAGACGCCACTCAGCAGACCCACTATAGCCACCATCGCTATCTTGCTTGTATTTGGCACACAATTACTTGGCAGGAGAGTTCGGAAGGCGTGGGATCTGAGTGAAAACAACATCTCTATCTTACCTCCGGGTATTCTGAGTACCCAATTTGACAGCAAAGCACTTGGGATAACGCCCCCAAGTGCCTCCTCTAATTATATCATATACTATCTTTTTTACGTTATGGTTCAAGGGAAATGCATTCTGGCTGGATGTATCCCCATTTGGGCCAGCATGTTCTGAACAAGTTCCATGGGCAAGCCGACAACGTTTGTAAAACTGCCGTCAATATGGACGATGAATTTATCGGCCCCTTCCTGCACGGCGTAGGCACCGGCTTTGTCGATCCACGATCCGGACGCAATGTAGTCCTCGATCTCCTTTTCCGTCATCGGGCGCATGGTAATCCAGGCTGTATCAGCTTTTAGAATCTCGCGGCCGGAAGGGGAGTGGATCAGAGCTATCCCCGTAATTACCCGGTGACGCGTCCGTGACAGTCGGAAAAGCATACGTCGGGCTTCGTCGGCATCGCTGGCCTTTCCTAGTACGTCGCCGTCACAGGCCACAATAGTATCGGCGCCCAAGACCACGGCCGGGACCGTGATCTGACGGGCTACATCTCGTGCCTTGGCGACCGCGACATCGATGGCCAAGGTTTCCGGATCCCGTTTCGCGTCTCCGTACGCGGATTCATCGATTTGCGAGGGACGGACGTCAAAGCGGTATCCCGCTTCCGTAAGAAGCTGACGCCGCCGCGGGGATGCGGATGCGAGGATCAATATGTTCTCTGGCTGATTCGTTTCCATGTGCGTTTCCTGTGTCCCGCCTTTGGTCGGACGGGAAGTCAACAAAGTATCTCCACCTGAACGGCGATTGTCAAATCCGAGTTTGACACCGGATACGGTTACTCTCGGATCTTGAATGTCATTTTGAATTTTACTTTTAGGCATGGGCCGCTAAAATCATTTGTGGTGATCATTCCTCTTTAGCGGGATATTCATAATGGATATAGTCGAAACGTTGGAATCAAACGAAGATATCGGGACTCGATATCCGCACTGGATCTACCTTGCACTCATCACAATTTTCGCGTTTGTTGGTTTGGGGCTCTGCGTCAATCTGCTCTTGGGGTATCAAGGCAAAGCCGGGGGGATGTTCAATAACGAGTGGTTCTGCGGTGAGCAGTCGACCCTGCAGTATGGCTGCAGCGGAGTGTTTGCCAGCCGATACGGCAAACCGTGGGGAATCCCCTTGCCTGTCTTTGGAGCGGTCTACTTCGGAACGATTCTGATGTGGCTGTTCGTTTTTGGGCGATCGAGCTTGAACGTTCTTTTCGCTCTTTTCCTGGCCGGGGGGGTGGTTGTGTCCGTTGGTCTGCTGGTC
This sequence comes from uncultured Phycisphaerae bacterium, assembly GCA_964563935.1. Taxonomy (GTDB): domain Bacteria; phylum Planctomycetota; class Phycisphaerae; order JAAYCJ01; family JAAYCJ01; genus JBAZZQ01. The sequence goes on from CAZLZE010000106.1 coordinate 16,738, forward strand.
ATTCTCTTCTTTGTGCTGCCGGGGCAGTGTCGATGGTGCGAACTGGTGCACTTGTCAAACGCTGGTGTGGTGCTCACCGCCCTCGTGGCTTTCGCAAGGAACCGCCAACTTCTGAATTTCCACCACCTGCACATTATGGTTACCCGTGCGGCCCTTGTGGCGTTCATCGTTCTCTCCATTGTCGGCTGGACCTCTGCCATCGTGTACCGGGAAGCGACCAATTACTTGAGACAGGCCTACGAGAATGTCCGGCTGAGCGAGCGTTACCAGCGGGGGTTGTATGCCAACCAGACGGCGAAGATGATCAAGCTTAATCCCGATGATCACATACTGGGCAGCCGATCGGCGCCCGTCAAGATCGTCGTCTATAGCGACTATCAATGCGAGCATTGTCTGGAGGCATCGAAAGTTGTTCGCAAGGCGGTCAATAATTTGAATGCGGAGTATCCGAATAATGTGGCTTTGATTGTCCGACATTACCCCCTCAGTCATCGGTGCAATCGCCATTTCCTGACCGATCTGCATCCCTATTCATGTGCGGCAGCGCAGGCGTCTGAAGCCGTGGCGCTGGTGGGGGGGGAGGAGGCGTTCTGGGCTTACGATGACCTGCTGCACAAGAATTCTGAAGATCTTGACGTGTCTCCGTATCAGGAGTTGGCGGAGAGGATTGGTTTGTCCGCCAAGAGCTTCAAGGCCGCTTTGAAGGATCCGAGAATCAAGGAGAAGATCGATCGCGACGCCGCCTCACTGGATTCACTGGGATACAAGGCGGTTCCCATCGTCTTTATCAACGGCCGATATGTGGATGGGTGGAAAATCCCGGGTTTCATTGAGGACCTCGCCAGGGCTGAACTGAAAGGTGAACCTGCTCCCACAAGTCAGGAAGTGAAGAAGCGAAATCTGGAAACCAGGCGGGCAGGAAAGAAGGTCCAATAAAAAAAGCGGGTGATGAGATTCGAACTCACGACAACAACGTTGGCAACGTTGTACTCTAC
>CAZLZE010000107.1:0-14320 GCA_964563935.1 uncultured Phycisphaerae bacterium
CTTGCGGCTGACGTTGATCCGTAGCCCCGAGCGCCTGGGCCGATTGCTCTTGCTGCTGGCAGTGGCATACTTGCTCTTGTCGGCGTTGGGCCTCTTTATCCAGCGCACGGTCGAGCCGCGGGTCTACGCCAGCAACAACCGCGCGGGCGAGGGCAGTTTGTTTTTCCTGGCCCGCTGGTGGATCGAGCACGGCCGGCGTCCCCCGTCGCTGGGAACGATCCTGCACGAACTCCGAGCCGTCCTAACCGAGGAATTAGTGGAGGAAAACTGGGGATGAGTCAGCGATTGATTATCGGCGAGAACAATGTGATCGTCTGTTCACTGAGGGCCGTTGCGTGAATCTTTGTTCCAATGGCCATGTGCTCGTAAGACTTGCGTGTATGATCATTCGTGATTATGGGGCAGTTGGAATAAGGAGTCACATGTCTCATGTCAGAATTATTGCGGAACAACCGAATTGGGTCGCAGCGGTGTCACTTATTCAGAACAGTATGTCAGCTCCATGATCGGAATCGTCGGCGAGTGGCTTGCACCGCTGCGTCCACGATTGATTGACCCGATGCGTGCAGTTCCCGGGCAGACTCCACGATCAGGATCGCGTTCTTGCTCGCCAGGGCAATCATGAGTACCAGACCCACCTGAGTGTAGAGGTTGTTGTCGCGCCCTCGGGTTACGAGACCCAGCAGCACGCCCACTAACGTCAGGGGAACGGTGAGGATGACGGCGGTTGTGGGGTAGGTACAGATTGTATAGTGTCACCAGTTCCGAACTCAGAATGCATTGGACCTCGATTAACGTCCACAGGGGGTTATCAGGAATGCCCGGCTATGGTGCTTATCTGCGAAATCCGAAATCCAAAGATGTCTATCAGGCTAAAGATTTCCTCGCTTCTTTTCCGATAAGTTCATATTCGCCCTATTAGTTCTGCTACTGGAAACACAAGAAGATCATCCCCGCGGTATCACACCTTCAAGGTCTTTTTTGGGAAAGGAAGTCTGGATTGGTGCATTTGAGTAATTGGCGGCTGGATCATGCTGTTGTCCGAGTCGATGGTCGTTGCTTCCTCGGACTGTTCTTGGCTTTTATCGGCGTATTCTGGGTCGAGACCTGCTTGGGGAATTTGCCGCCTGCTGAGAAAGGGCCGGGGATACCGGGTGAAACGGGTTCAGTCAAGACGAGTATTACACGAAAGGTAAGCTCAATTTCACAATACGGGATTACCTGGACGTTTGATAAGGAGTACACCGTCGGGCAATTCGTTACCGGGGATTACTGGGTGGTGGGACCCGTGCGAGTTGTTTCGATCTCACCTGCTCCTGCAGATGGCAGGAATGGTTCAATGGTCAATCCCATGCCGGGTGAGATGCAGGCATACGACAGCCGGAATTCCGGCTACCGGGCTTCTCTGGGCAAATGTCCGCCCTTTGATCTTTCACCGGGCGACTCACTGGTCTCAACCGTCAGTCTTGCCTCGTATCCGTACAGAGATCTGATGGGCAGATCCTTGTCATCGGGTCACGCTTTCACCAAAGAGGCCTGCATCCTGACATGTGTGGATGCACCGCCTGATGAGAGTGCCTTTCGACCGCCCTATGTTGGTACGGATAAGAAGATCTATCTGGCGACGAGTCTGCAGCGTGACCGGCTTCCGCGGCTGCCTGTTCCCTCAAATGCGCCGGACCTTGAGATCTGTGAACGATACTTCCAGCGCCCCTGGATCGATCATATGGCGGGCTGGTCAAGCCGGCGGATGCATCCCGCCGACAATATGCCCAACTATGGACGTGAATTGGCCACAGTAGTAGGAGACGCGGCGCTCCAGCTATGCCTGGATCGTCCGCAATCGGAGAAGGAACGGCTTTTGATCGGACTCGTGCAGGTGGGTATTGATAACTATCATTCAGCCCTGTTGAACAAGCACCTGTGGTCCGCGGATGGCGGGCATATGATCGGCAGGAAGTTTCCAATTCTCTTTGCGGGATTGATGCTGAATGAGAAGGGAATGCTGACGCTGGATGATTACGAATCGCAGGAGGATGCAACGACATACTTTGGCGGGGCTGGTGATGTGCTCTGGACCGGGTGGCAGAACTCCGGGCATCCTTACGCCGCCCATGTGTTGTATCGGTTACGAGACGGGCAGGATATGGTGGGCAAGCCGTGGAGCCATGAAAATTATCATCCCCGCGATTGGGGCAATGCGCCGTTTCCCAATAACCCGTCTTCGCCGCAGTATCCGTATGAAAAACACGATCCGTATCGGCGCCTAGCCAGCGCGGCCATTCCCGGCCAGACGATTGCCGCGAGGATTCTCGGCCTGAAGTCCTACTGGAACCATGAGGCGTATTTCTGCTATGTGGATCGCTGGATGTACGAGGACGACGCTCCGAACTATCGCACCATCAAAAAGTGCTGGCCGACGTTTGCGCATGTTCGTCCCGGCGGGAGCTGCGAGTCGGAATTTGCTCGGAAAATGTATTTGACCTATCGTTCTCAGTATTGAAGGCGGGATTGAGGGCATTCATAATTGTCATGGCTTGGGTCAGCCAGGAATATCGGCGCGCACATGCTTGCCTTTGGATCTTTGCGGGAGTATCCCGGTACAGCAGGGCATGTCGTATGCGGGCGACGAAATCTTTCGGCGTTGTGGCTGTGAGGACCAGGTCGGGATAGTCCGACAATTGCGGAAAGGGGGTCGAAACCACGGGCTTACCCAAGGCGAAATATTCCTTCAGCTTGATCGGATTGCACCCTTCGATCCAGCGATTACGGTTCCAGGGCATAAGACACACGTCAAAGCACTTTGCATAGTGGGGGATCTGCTCGTATGGTTTTTGCCCCATCATTATGACATTGTGCCGGTTCTTGAGGGGACTGACGTCTATGGATGAGTTCCCGATGAAAATGAATGTCACGTTCGGGAGTCTCTTGACGACGCTGACCATCAGACGCAGATCAAAGGTGTGCCGGTCAATTCCCCCGTAGAATCCGGCGACAGGCCGGCGGAGACTTCGAAGTTCCGTTGGTATCCAGGGGTCATCCTCGGCGTGGGCGAACAAGTCATAGTCCACACCGTGATCCACGAAGATGGCGTTCCGGCATTGCGAAGCCTCCTCTTCGAACAGTCGTCGATTTGAGAAAAAGGTCAGGTCGGCTTCGCGCTTGAGTCGCCGGTCACAACGAGTGATTTCCGCAGGGTCGACTCCCGGGTATTCCTCATATCGATCGGTTCGTTGGTAGACAAGGGCCTGTCGGGGTAAGGCGAGGGCGGTATCGCAGGCCACGGGACAGCAGACCCAGAGAAGGGGAGTTGTCATTCCCATCTGGGAAGTAATACGGTGCATCTGATATCGGATCAACTTTTCGTTGAGGGACTTAAGCCAGCCAACATGATGAACAGGCGCAGAGAGCGGCGAATAGATCCACAAGCCGTCCGGGATGCGGACCAGTCCACGGCGGATGCTCTTGAGTTTTCGGGTGAGTCGTCGCCAGAACATTCGGCCTTCACAGACGTTGAATTTGCGCATCACGACGGAATTGACATATACCACCGGTGCGTATCGGGAAAGTTGCCGCATTAGCTGCATGTCGCAGTGTCCGCGGTTATGATACCACCAGTCCTCCCCGCCAAAACAAAGTACTCCGTGCTCAAGAAGACGTTCCGTTTCCATCGTTATATGAATGTCTCCCATGTGTCAGGGTTACCCGTGCCAGTTGAAATACGTCACCGCGGTTTTTCTCCACAGCCTGCGAATAAAGGGCATCCGGAATCGTGAGTGGGACGCGACATTATGATTGACGAACTGCTTCAGTACTGCCAGTAGCGGAGGAGAGGCGCAGAGGCTGATCCGAGGTCCCTGTTGCACCGTATCCAGTGTGCTCAGTTTCTCCATCAACTCCGTTTCATCAAACGCCACGGAGACGTAGCCGAGGGCGAGGAACCTTCGGGCAGTAGCCACCTGATGATCATTGCGTGTTTCCATCAAATCACCTCGTCGGGGCATGACCAGGATTGGCTTGCCCGCTTCCAGCGAGGTGATAATGGACCCCATGCCCGCATGGGCGACGACGACATCGGCCGCCTGGAGCTGGCGTCGGAATTCTGGTGGCTCCAGAAAATTCACCCATCGCATGTGTTGAGGTCGCAGATCCGTCTGTCCGATTTGGGCGAAGACATCAGGGCGTCGGTTGTGACCTGCCCATTCATCCACGGCGCGGATCATTCGATCAAATGGCATCTGGGCTCCTACGGTAACGAAGATCATATCACTCCCCCCTTGAAGTATGGGCCGGTGTTTGTGCTTAAGTGAGGCCATTGGGTCAGCCACAGATCGGCATATCGGCCCGCAAGCCGTCCCGACAGTGAAAGCCGCTCCACATTGGCGATGCTGTCGACCCAGATTGTCCTTGCGCCCACGAATTTGCCGAACAGCAGGCCAAAGTAACCCGGCGCAGCCCCCGTAGAGATCACAATATCCGGACGTTCCCTCAGAACAATCCAGAGAATCTGCATGGCCATTTTGGTGAGACGGAGCTTGTTCCAACTCGTAGCATCGATAACGGTGTAGAATCGAGAGACGCCGACTTCGGATCGATATGCTGGATTGACGGTGACGAAAACCACCTCATGGCCATCGAAAGCCGGTATGAGTCGCCTAAGCTGGATCCAGTGTCCGCCCTCCGACGAAATGGCCAAAATCTTCTTGCCTTGGTAAAACATAACCCTCTTCCCCTGTTCTATGCAAGGCTCCGCAATGCCAGAGCTATCTGCGAGGTTTGGAACTATTGCCGAATAGACGGTAGAGCCGCTCACTTCCCGCCACAATGTAGCGGTTCATGCCGGCCGGAACACACTCGAAAGGTCCCGGCGCAGTGATATCGGCTCCTCCCATCCCCTTTTTGTATCGATAAACACCGGGGTTTCCCACGGGGTCGATGCCTCCCAGGTCGTACCATTTCAGTCCCTGCGTACGGGCGTGCAGAATCGTGTGCCACTGAAGCAGGAAGGAGGCCCGGTGTTGGAGACCTTCGGCGTTGGAGGCGGTCAGAAGCACGACGCAGGTGTCGCCGAGCATGCTGGAGACTTGTCCCGCCACGGACCGGTCATCAACCTTTGCGATGCTGACATACAGCTGTTCTTCCGCGGAGAGACAAGATTGCATCGTCGCATAGAACGTGGCGTCAAGGTCCACCGCGAATTGTTTGCGTTCACGCAACTGATGATAGAGCGTGAGGAAGTCAGCAAACAAATCCGTTCCCTGCCGGGTGACGATATTGGTTCCCATTCGTTCGGCAGTATTCAGGTTGGTTCGCCACTGATGAGAGAATTGTCGCCTGATGGCCTCGAGAGGCTGATCGATGTTGAGCATGAATGTCCGGTATGTCTTTGCGGACGGTATCTGCCTGTAACCTGCGTCGACGAATGCTTTGTTCTGGGCCTCGACCCAATCCGGAGAGCCGGTGGGGGCGTTGATACGGAGGACGAATCCTCGTTTTTCAACGTATTCCGATCGTAATCTTCGCAGACACGTGGCGAGTCGGTGTGAGTCTTGACCCGTGTCTTTGCGAACCAAAGGTCCGCCGCTGATATAGGCGACCCCGGTACCCAGGAATGGTATTCGCTTCAGACGGACACTTGCCATGGCCAAAACCTCTTCGTTGTGCGTAATCGCAACGTGTTCGCTCTTTGCGCCCCAGCGGTCGGCGCAGGCACGTTCATACTCCCACAGTTGGCGATAGTTGTAGTCGCCAAACAGGTGGGCGTGCTTGCGCCATGTGGCCCTGTCGGAATACTCAATCAAAGTGTTCATAAGGGCAAGGTAGTTCTCGCTTGAATAGATGGACAAATACAGCATGCACTCGATGTAGGGCACTTCGCCACGCACCGAGCCACGTATAGGCACCGGCGCAGGTCAGCAGGAACTCGATCCGCCATGCATCCGGTGACATCAGGAATCTGCCGATGACGCTTGGACTGCTTTGGCCAACATACACGCATGGATCCAATGTGAAGATACGCTTATACCCTTTGGCCATGGCCCGGTTGAGAATTCGCTCGTCATAGGAGCCGTAAGGCAAAGCCAAGTCTTCAATCGGTGCATCCGTGATTCGCTCAAGTTCGATCTTTGACTCCCCGAGTTCACGGTTTACCTCCGGTAGAGATAATCGGGTCAGACACGGGTGCGTCCTGGTGTGTGAGCCTATTCGGCAGAGGTAATCACGATGAGCGGACACGATTTCCTCTCGTGACATGACTTGTTCTCGCAGGTCGGGATGGTGTAGCGACATTTCCCACTTCGGAGTCTGACCAAGATTTGCCACGACCGGGAAAACAACGGCTGGAATACCAAGCTCCTGCAATATAGGCATCGCGTTGTCGAGAAGGTTGGAGAAGCCGTCATCGAAGGTGACACAGACGCGCCGGGGTATACACTGTCCGTCAATCGCATCGGAAAGCATCTTGGCTCCTATTGTTCGAGATGCGATTTGCCTCATCTGCCAGGAAAACCGATCGCGTTGAGTTGCATGCACTCCATGGTAGCACAACACGACAACTTCACGATTCCGGCGGGTTCCATGACACATAAGACGCTCAACTATCCACCAGATCAGTGCGACGAGGACATAGATTATACGGACGAGTATCCCGCGACGTATCCATGTGCTTCCGTTTTTCCTGTTGCTGTCTATCATCAGTTAGCCCTCTGATCGTCTTTTCGGGTCCAGATGAGTCTGTCTCCAGGTCCGACGGACCCACAACCGATCCGGCGAAAGCCGAATCTTTCGATTCCTCGTATTGACGGAATATTCCAATCGCAGCAATCGATGTAGAAGCGTTTCGCGTGTTGCAGAGCAAGCTTGCAAAGCATGAACGCCATGATCGATCGGAATAGGCCGCGTTGTCGGAACGCGGGAAGCGTGACAAAGTGTGAAAGGAGGATGTCGTTTGGTTGCAGCGGGAAGAAATAGGTACGCACCTTGTTCCCCGCTCGGCTCCAGCCCACGTTGGACAGTCGGCCGTGCAATCGGCCAATCCATAGAGTCCCGCCTTCCGACAGGAGCTGTTGGTTGTCCCACCAGATGTACCGGCAATGCGCCGCGAGTTCCTCCCCAAGACTGGCATCCAGAATTGATCCCGGTTCGAGACTTTCGATTCTGTAGTCCGCAATCTCATAAACAGGGAAGTTGGGAAACTTGTCGGCGAATAGCTCAAACACAAGCCTTTGCTGTCCAAAAACTCTTCCGCGTATGATTCGTACGGCAAGGGACAGAGCGTCGGAGTATTTCCTGCCAGCAACAGTTTGTTTCAGAAGCTCACACGCATAGCGGGCCATAATCTTCTCCGATTGTGTCGGTTTTGTCATGAACGCCCAGGTGAGGACTTCACAGCCGCGAACGTATCCAGATGTTCCACAGCGGACGTCGTTTCAAGGGGAGCGTGGGCACCACATGTCTGAACCATATTCTGTAGTAGAAGAAGTGCAGGAGATCAGCAACAGTGCAAAACGCGTGGGTTCGTACGCGGCTCGACAGGCGGTTGGCTGTGATCACGATGGATCGCAGCGGATACTCCGTGCCTCCCGACTTGACCTTATAGTCATAGTGGCCCGGTCCCGCCTCTATCCTGCGGGCTCCCTCCGAGATGGCCGCCTCGATCATGGTCATCATCCCAATTCGCCCCAAACCGTACCTCGCCCACGTCGGCCCCACCCGGCGGGCGGGCAATCGCCAGTAGTAACAATCTTCGAATTTGTAACACAGTTGGTAAGCGACTACCTCATCATTGACGACAAGCCGGATCAGACGGAGTCTTCCCCTAATCGCTTGTGATCGGGCCATCTCCAGATTGAACGTTTCCGACCCAGGCCAGTCTCCGAAATGTCCGAGCTTCCCTTCCGCACGCCATTGCTCATCGTGCATGTGCTTGAACCGGGCAAATTCACCCTCAATCTGGCTCGGATGGGTGAGTATGTCTGTCCGCATCCGGAACTGCTTTCTCAGAAGAGCCAGATCTCGATGGTAGTTGTTTCGTTGTCTCCTTTCCAGTGAACCCAGGTACGAATCAAATGTGTTTGGCAGGTCGAAAACAGTATGGGGTGACAGGATGATGTCGCGGGTTATCCGTACTGAGTCATGAAGGCGTTTACATGCGGCGTATAACGCTCCCCGGTGTTCGTAGGTTCCAGCCAAGGGCCCAAACCATACGGCATCACATTGCAGGATGCCGAAGATGTATCTGAAAAGGCGGCCCAGAATCTCGTCAACGTGCGCCGGAAGCATGGGGGGGTCGCATATCGCGGCTGTGTATTCGGATCCCACCAGTTTCGCGATTCGCAATCCCACCGGCTGAGGACCGAACCGGTCGATGTAAAGAGGGACTAACCCTGCCAGTTCCCCGTCGATGCGAAACGAGAAGATGTTCAGCTCTCGATCCGAACCGTAATGGTTCCACCACACTCTGCACCAGTCATAGGAGAAGTAAATATCCCCGCCCGTTTGGCAGACGAACCGGTCCCATTCCTCGCGAAGCGCAGCCAATTCCTCAAAGGAGTGGTGGACCTCACAGGACAATATCCCTGTTGGTTCCAGTGTCTGAGGCAGTGTGCGATTGATTACGCCTTGTTCCATGTTTCCGGTTCCCTGCCCATCAAATGGTACTGGAGGGCGGCCATGGCCTGTGCCAGTCGGCCTCCGGGAGTCTTTCCAATCCGGAGCTTCTTGCATAAATACCAGAATGGGAGTCGTGCGCACATCGAGGCAATGAAGATACCCTTGGCTGCGGCAAAGGATATCCATCCCAGGTTTTTCCGGTGGAAGATGAGTAGACTCTTCTGGAGTTGAACGTACATCTGGACGCCTGCTTGGGAAGTGCTCTTCCCGCCGCCGTCCAGGTGGATGACCTGCGCTACTGGTGAAAAGACGCATTTCCATCCCTTTTGTCTGAATCGATAACACCAATCCGTTTCTTCAGCAAAGACAAAGTAGTCTTCATCCAGCAGTCCCACCTGGTCGATTGCCTCCCGGCGCACCAGAAAGAACATGCCGGACACCACATCGACTTCCCGTTCGGTATCCCGATTCCACCAACCCATGTTGTGCCTCCCGAAAAACCGGGAACTGGGAAACATTCTGCATAGTCCTGTGCTGGCCAGGAACAGATTCAGCGGGGAGGGAAACGTAAAACAAGTTCGCTGCACTTTCGCTTCATTCTCAAGCACCTGGCATCCGACAACTCCAACGTGCGGATGCTCATCGGCGAATCGGACGGTCTTGGCGATGGCGTTGTCCAGAATAATCGTGTCCGGATTCAACAGCAGAATGTATCGTCCGTGAGCGACACGAATTCCCTGGTTGTTGGCGGCGGCGAAGCCTCGGTTCTCAGTATTGGCGATGACCTGTATCCGCGGAAACTCCCGGCTGACCGCGTCAACCGACTGGTCGGATGAGGAGTTATCCACGACAATCACCTCGAACTCGATGTCCCGGGTTTGAGCGAAAAGCGATCGCAAACAACCCAAAAGGAGCTCACGGGTGTTGAAGTTGACGATGATGACGGTAACGTCGCAACGGTCCACGAGCCTTGGTTCTCCAACAAGAGAATCCGGAGAATGACGGACTATTCGAGACGCGAGGATCTGGACTCGCGACAAGCGTGGCGATCATGGCGAGCAGCAGATACCACACCATGATGATCTGGCCAAAATACGATACAGCCAGGAAATTCATGCAATGGATGAACAGAGATACACCCAACGCCCAGGTGATCATCACCTTCTGAGTATCTGACCCGCAATTGCGCCAAAGCCGTCCCAGTCCCTGGAACGCCAGGCCAATGATGGCCACAAAGAGAATCAGGGTGATCAATCCGCCTCGCACGCCCTCCAGGATGTATTGGTTGGTAAGGTCGAACAATCCATTTCCCCAGTGAGCGGTAGAGGCTGCGCCCAGCAACCACCATTCTTCCAGACGGTTTACAGCTTCATTGATAAGGTAATATCGGTGCCAGCCTGTACTTCCGCCGAGGATATTGAGTCTCGCCAGCAGGTGCCAGACGGGAGCCTTCATCACGAGATGAAGCTCCAGCAGGAGGAACAGGGTTCCCCAGCAGACCCATTTCATGTGGTAGCGCAGCGGGAACATGCACATGCCCGCCATTCCGAGAAGCACTGCGACGACGGGAGTACTGGATCCGCAGCAGTATATGATGATCCCGGATGCCGCCAATGCAATTGCCGATTCGATTCGTTGTCGTGCACTCATGAGCCAACGGACTCCGATCAGAGGCAGAAGCGAGGCCCAGAAACAGCCGGCAAGGATCGGATGGGCGAAGGCGCCCTGACACCGGAGAATCCCGTCGCGGTTCAGTGTGGCGGACGGAACGTATCCAAAGATGGAAAAGAGGTTGTGGCCCGTTGCCCTCTCAAAGGCGAAAGCGACGGCAACGGGAATGGAGACGAGAATAAAGCATCGAACGGCCTGATCCACATCCTCCCATCCCTTAACCAGGCAGCGGAAGAGAAAGTACATACCCAACGCGTCGAACGATGTGCCCAGTCGGTACTTCATAGCCTCGAGCGTTCCATTCTGCAGAGTATAGATGATGGTCCCGCTCAGTGCCCATGCGACCACGAGCCAGTCGATTTTCTTCCAGACCAGGTCGGAGGCTTCATTCCGAAGCACCAATCGGATCCAGCCCAACAGAACCATTATCCTTAACAGATCAAAGTTAAGTGAGAGAACGACAATTCGCTGGCCGGGAGCGATCAAGCAGGCGGTCAGAACAATGGGAAGTAACGCCCATCGTCGTGGCAGCAACAACATCATCACGCCCAAAACAATGACAGCCAGCATACCCAACGGGTGGATCGCCGTTTGGCCGGCCCAGTCGAATCGAGGTCCAGTCACTTCATTCACAGTTCACCACTGAATTGAGGATGCCGATTCTTCTTTCACGGGTTACGGGATAAAGATATTCACGCAATAGGACAGCTAGGACGGCTCCGGTCAGAACCACGGCCGCAAGAACAACCGACTGACGATTAGAGAAGGAAATCAGCCTGTTGAGCCAGATAAGCATTCCCAAGACAGCTCCGGCGAGCACTGCCCCCGGTGTCAGAACAGCAGATATCTGCCGCCAGCTTGCGCCAACGAGCTTTTTGCCGCAGATGAGCAGCATGACTTGGCAGACCATCGCGGATACCGCGTATCCCGCAGCCAATCCCATCATCTTGTAGTGCGGCAATAGTACAAACGCGGTGAGATACAGAATCACCAGTCTCGCCAACTGAATATTTCGTTCATAGGAGGGCTGACCGACGGCCCAGAAGAGAGGCCCAGTTACGACGCCAATGCTGATCAAGGCACCATCGGCCACCAGGAGGGCGAAGAGTCCCGCTGCCCCGGAAAACTGTGACCCATAGATCACGGTGGGCAGGGACGTATCGACCCATATGAGCACAGCTCCCACAGGAAACATCAGCAGGCTCAGCGTACGCAACGCCCTGAGCCAGAGAGATGCCAGGCGGACAGCGTCGTTCTTGATCAGACTATAGGCGGGAAGTGCGACAGTGCTGACGGCACGTGTAAAGAGGTTCTGTGGCATAGCGGCCAATCGCTGGTTGAGGAGAAACACACCCAACGCCGCCATTCCCTGCGCACGACCGAGAAGCAACGTTGGAGCCTGAAGGATCATCATGGCAATCAATGGCGTTCCTGAGGCCCGGAGACCGTAGGTTCGGAGTTCCCGCCATGAATCCCGGTCAAATTGCCATCTTGGCCAATAGGGTGCGATAGCATAGGAAAAGGCGGATACGGCCAGTTGCGTGAATAGTTGTCCCAGCACCAGCGACCATGTATTTCGTGTCCAGACCGCCATCAGGACCGTTGCCAGCAATCCAAACATGTTGCACCCAGCTTGGTAGAGCGACCAGGTTCCGAACCGCAGGTCCTTGACGAGAATCTGCGAACGCGGGCTTGCCAGACCGGAAATGACAGGCTGCAGTGCGAGTGCGGCGAACATCGGCATGGTCCGAGGCTGAGCGAGATATGTTGACAGAAACGGTGCCGCGACCAGCAGCATCAATCCGATCGCGATCCCTCGAACTGCCGCCACCCAAAAGGCGGTATCGAGGAACTCCTTGCGTCGACCCCGGTCGCTGGAGAGAATGGCTTGATTAGAACCGAGAAACATGCAGGAGTCCACGATGGCCAAGGCCGCCGTGACTGCGCCCGCGATCCCGAAGTCTTCAGGCAGGAGCAGTCGGGCCAGGATGATGTTCGTCAACAGGCGTGCAATACGCTCACCAGTCTGACCAGCGCCCTGCCAGATCAACGCCTTATATGTACGCGAGCGGAGTGTTCCGGATTCCGGGTCGAATGTTGTCGTGTTCATGCTATATTCACACCTTCTGGAGCTTTGGCGTTCGGGGAGGATAGTAGAATGTTTCAGGAACGTGTTTCATGGATCCCAGGTACACCATTCCCAGGAAATCGGCCCCATAGTCATCCAATATGTTCAGAGCCTCCAGTACATTCTCATTTCGGGTCAGACCTTCCCTTGCAATCAGAACGACACCATCGACGGTCTGTGATAAGGATCGGGTATCCGCAGTGGGCAGGAGCGATGGTGTATCCAGGATAATGAAGTCGTACTCCGTGCGCCATTGACTCAGACATGTCGTAATCGCCCCGTTGATGAGCAGGTCGGGATTCATGTCCTTCTTCGGTGTGCCGAGCGGCAGAACGTACAGGAAGGGGTTGTCCGTCTTGACCAATGGGTCGGTCTGGGACGCGTTCGCCAGGATGTCGAGCAATCCGGGTCCCTTGTCGATCTTGAAGTGGTCGGCGAAACTGGACCGATGCATATCCGCATCGACGAGAAGCACCTTTCGGCCATACTGGGCGAGGCTGTTTGCCAAGATAATGGCCATGGTCGTTTTCCCAGCCCCCAGTTCCGCGCTGGTGACGCCTATGGCGACTCCCTGCCGTCCCCTCAGACGGGACAGAAGATTCGTTCGCATAATCCGAAGGCATTCACGTTGTATGGTGTATTCCTTGGAGGTTAGATTCCGCCCCCTCGGAAGCAGACTCAATCGACCGAGAAGGGGTTCCCCCAAAATATGCTCAAGCTCCCTGGCATCGTAGATAATCTTGTTTGTGCGTGCTCGGAGATATCCGGTACCCAGACCTGCGACCATTCCCGCGAGAGCAATTGCCAGGCTGAGGTTCTTCCGCCGGTCCAGCGATGGGTGAGAAGGAGGCAACGCCTTGGCCATCACCTCAACAGAGCTTGGGGCGTTACGCTCAATTTCCTTCTGATCCAATCGATTCTGTACAACTGTCAACAGTGCTTTTTTCTGGTCCAGGACTTTCCGTTCGTCCGCCAGGACATGAACGCTGTTGTAAATCTGTTCAACATCTATGATCTTCTTATGCAAATCGCCGAAGAACGCCTCGTAGTTTATGGGCTGGGCTTTGGGAGCCAGTGTATACGAATCGCGGGTTTGTCTCTTCCTCGTCTTCATCCTCGCGGGAATCCTATCCGCAGATGCGCTTCTGGATTTGGTCGTCAGCTTCTCATCTATCGATGAAGGCAGGTTGACGATCTTCAATTCCTCCGCGAGTTCATCCAGCAACTCCTTCTTCTGCAGCACCAACTGCTCGATCGATGCGGCGCTGATCTTGTCCCGGAGTTCCGCGACCGTTTGGGTGCGATAGTCCACCTCGTCCTGAAGCGCGTTATACTCTTCCTCGATGGCTTGGAGTATCTTGTCGTGAAAACGATCCATGTTCTCGCGAGCGTATTTGGCATACTCCTCCAGTGTAGTATTGATGATGACAGCCACATCCTGTGGATCGTCGCCGGTCATACTCACTTCAATGATCTCTGTTTTGGGTATATACTGAATGTTCAGGGCGGAAGCCAATTGAGCAACTGGAGGTTGTCCATCGTTTGTGGAGTGTTTGTGATACCATCTCGTTCGCCGGACGTTCGATTGGTCCAGAACCCTTTGGAGTACGGTCGGATTGCGCAGAAGACCTGCCTGTGTGTTCACATAGTACTCATAGTTGGGTATCGTTCCGTTGTCGTCCGTTTGGAATACGAGGCGGGGAGCAAGCGATCGGACCCTGATCTGTCCGCGAGCGGTGTATTGCGGAGTGATGGAATGCCACAACATCGCCAAGCTCGGGATGACGACAAGAGCAAAGCTCACAAAGATCGTCTTCTTATACAGAAGGAGACTCGTCCAAGAGACGGGGGGGGGCGTGGATGCGGTTGGACGGCTGGCCGGTCTGCCGGCGGACGGCAGCCTCGCGTGTA
>CAZLZE010000107.1:14330-17553 GCA_964563935.1 uncultured Phycisphaerae bacterium
CCACCCCCCGCCCCCCCCCCCCCCCCACCCCCCCACCCACCCCCACCAAAAACCCCCGCCCCCCCCCCCCCGCCCCGGGGGGGGGCGTGGATGAGGTTGGACGACTGCCCTGTCTTCCGGCGTACGGCATCATCGAGTGTAACGTTCCATTCACCACGGATGGTTCCCTGTAGATGGTATTGTCCACCAGTTTGTTCGACAGTTCCGTCGGGTCGTGAAAAGCGACTTTTGTCGACGCAAGGAAGAATGTATCGCCGTGGTTCAATATATGGGATATGATGGGATGGCCATTCAAGAGCGTGAAATTCCTGGATCCCAGATCGACGAGCATCCATCTTCCGTCCGCGGTTCGCCTGATTTCAGCATGGCGGTTGGAGATCTGGGGGTCACCAATGGGTACATCCGCATCACTGGCTCGACCCAAGAGCATGGAGTCTTTGGTGAGTTCGAAAATCTGGACCTGCTCATTGGATAGGTGAACTTCCACATAAGGGATCTTCCCTGTTTTAAGTGTTGGCATGGCCTGTTCCTTATTGATAAGCTCGACGGAAGGTTCGCGCAGACTCTGTCCCCCTCGGTGCCGTCAGGGCGCATTTGTGCTGATTTGGAGACTTTGTTATTCAGCTCCGATGAGGGTCATGACGAGCGGTTCCCCTGATTCTGACGCAATGTTCGTCACATCATATTGGGAGGCTTTGTGATCTTGTTTGGTGTGTCCCCTGAAAAGCCGATCATCATCAGTTCGTAGCCCCCAGACCCTCACAAGAACTTGGATGTACTCATAGTACCGTGACAATTTTAGTCTGTCAAGGGTTCTATAATTAGCACTTCCGTCGCGCCTCGATGTGCCACCCATATCGCAAGTGGAAGGACCTGTGATTCACTCATTTCAGGGTGCAATTGTTGCATGTTGCTGGTATCGATGGAGATTCAACTCTCCACAGAAATGTTGAGGATATATTGAACGTAGGGGCAGTAGGATGTGGGAGAAATGTTCTTTTTTTTGCCGCAATGCCGGTTAGGATAACATGTAGATGTGAAGGGGGAGGGGACACATGTATAGCTTTTCCACGAACTGTTGGGGCGGAAGAAACAAGACGCTGAGCTTACTGATATTGGTTCTTTTCAGTTGGGGTACCGCTGTGGCCGAAGATGCCGGTTGGCCTCGAGAGATCACTGCACCAAAGGCCAAAGTGATCATTTATCAGCCGCAGGTGGAGACGTTCCAGGGTGATAAGCTGGAGGCCCGGGCCGCGGTGTCGGTCACGAGACAGGATGCGAACGAGCCGATATATGGTGCGGTTTGGTTCACATGTCGAACGATCACTGACCGCGATACTCGGACGGTGGACATTCTGGATGTTAAGGTCCCGAAAGTCAGATTCCCGGACGCCACGCCTGAGGAGGAAGCGAAACTCTCACGATTTCTGGAAAGCGAAATCCCCCAATGGAACCTGACGATTTCTCTGGACAGACTGCTGACTGCCTTGGAGACCGCGGAGAGGGCTCAGGCTGGTGCGAAGAGCCTCAATAACACGCCACCGAAGATCATTTTCGTCAATGAGCCGACGGTCTTAATCACTATCGATGGTGACCCCCAAATGCGTCCCGCGGAGGGTTCGAATCTCATGCGGGTAGTGAATACGCCGTTTGTCATCGTCCTCGATCCGGACACCAAGGCGTACTATCTCTATGGCGACCGAGCCTGGTACACGGCGATGAATATCAAAGGTCCATGGAAGATTGCGCCTAATCCTCCGGCGGCCGTCAAGGCCGTCACGCCCAAGGAAGACGCCGGGCAAGGACAGGATCAAGCCGCTTCGGTGCAACCTCGTATCATCGTCGTTACCGAACCGACGGAGTTGATCGTCTCTTGGGGGGAACCTGTATACTCGCCTCTCGTAGGCAATGAGTTGCTGTATATGAGCAACACCGATAGCGACGTCATCATGGACGTTTCGTCTCGGGATTACTATGTGCTTTTGTCGGGGCGGTGGTTCCGGGGCAAATCACTCACAGGACCATGGGCGTATGTGTCGCCAAACCAACTTCCCAAAAGCTTTGCGGAAATCCCGCCGGAATCCGACAAGAGTCACGTGCTGGCCAGCGTTCCTGGAACGGAGCAGGCTCGCGACGCTGTCATGGATAACCAGATTCCTCAGACGGCTGCCATCAAACGCAGCGAAGCCAAGATCGAAGTCACCTATGACGGAGAACCCAAGTTTGAAACAATCGCGGGAACAAGCATCGGCTATGCCATGAATACGAGCAGTACGATACTCAAGATCAAAGGAAAGTATTATGCCTGCGAAGACGGAGTCTGGTTCGTGTCGGATAGTCCGAACGGACCTTGGGTCGTGAGTGATATTACCCCTCCGGACCTGCAAACGATCCCGCCGAGCAGCCCCGCCTACAACACTCAATTCGTGCAGGTGTATGACTCAACACCGGAAGTCGTCTATACGGGGTATACGCCCGGATACCTGGGGTCGTATGTATCCGATGATACTGTGGTCTGGGGTACGGGATACGACTACTCCGGATGGTATGGAAACGTGTACTATCCTCGCCCGGTCACCTGGGGATATCATGCCCTCTACGACCGGTGGACAGGGGACTGGAACTACAATATCCCCAGTTATGGTCGGGGATTCGTCCAAGCCGGAGCGGCGGCTTGGGGCCCCAGGTACAATGGGTGGTGGGGACCCTCCGGATATCGTGGGATCGGCGATACAAATATCAATCGAGTGAACATCGGTGATCGGAACGTTGCCATAAACCGAAACAACCTGTACAACAGACCACAAGTCCAGGCTTGGCGGGCGGATCAGGGACGGGTCGCGCATGCTCCACGAACAGCGGTCGTACCGAAGATGGACAACAATGTATTCGCCGATCGCAATGGGAATGTTTATCGGCGGGCATCGAATGGCTGGCAAGAGCGAAGTCATAACAGTTGGAAGCCCGTAAGTGCGATGCGGGAGGGTGGTATGGGCCAGAGTCCACGGATTGCGTCGCCCGGAGGAGCCGCTCATCCTTCCGTTCAACAGCCGGGAGCGGCTGCGCGACAGATGCCCAAAGCGTCCGTTCAGCCATCCGCTCGTCCGTCAAATGTGAATCGCGCCTATCCTTCCAATGCGTTTCGCGGACAATCTTCGCTGAACGGTGATTATGCAGCCCGCCAGCGAGGTCAGGCTCGCGCCAATAACTATCAGCAGCGACA
>CAZLZE010000108.1:0-17472 GCA_964563935.1 uncultured Phycisphaerae bacterium
CCGTTTCACTTTCAGAGCTTGCTATATATCAGAAGATACCGATAATGTCAAGCCCTGATATCAGTATATGTTTGTTTTTCGCACTATCGATAATTGTCGAAATTATCTACAAAGAATTTTTCCGAACTACGCGATTCCGCGAGAGGGTAGTAGGTTGGAAATGTGGGCAGTCACCCATTTCTTTGGAGATGTGGTATACTTAGCGTAAAAGTCAGCACTCATTACGGGAGGTATGCCATGTGGAAGGATTTCAAGACATTCATTTCCAAAGGTAACGTCTTGGACTTGGCGGTGGCCGTGGTGATCGGAGCGGCCTTCGGAAAAATCGTCACTTCACTCGTCAACGATATCCTCATGCCGCCGATCGGATTGCTCCTGGGGAAGGTGGATTTCAGCAATCTGTTCATCAACTTGTCGGGAAAGTCATACGCGACATTGGAAGCCGCCAAAGCCGCAGGGGCGCCCACCATCAACTACGGACGTTTCATCAACAGCGTGATCGACTTCCTCATTATCGCGACTGTCATCTTCCTGCTGGTCCGATCGGTTGTTCAGATCAGGAATAAGCTCGAACCGCCGACAGGTCCAACGATGAAAGAATGTCCATACTGCATTTCAAATATTCCGATCAAGGCATCCCGATGTCCGAACTGCACCTCCGAGTTGCAGAAGGGCTAGATCAGGCTGCAAAAAAGCCTGTCGACCGACAGGCCGACAGGCGCGCGAACCACTCGCACACGGAGCTTGTTTACAGCATGATGATCCAGACGAAGTACAGAAGCACACTAAGCAGAACCAAATCAAACACCTTGCATACCAACCCTTCGCTATACTCCATCGTATGTCTCCTTTCCTTATTAGAGCTTTGCCACATACGTTGAGCATAATAATGGCAAGAGGCGTGCCAGATCGACAGCCGATAAAATCGTGACCAGGCACATCGTGAGAAGTCGGCGTAGACGGCGTCTGCAGAGTGGGGACTATTCCCCACATGAGGGCTACTGAATTTACCAAGCAGTATTCATCTGAGATATCAAAAAAACGGACGCCATCGAAGGGAATATCGGACCCGTCTCAAAATCGCAGTAATTCTTCATCCACAGCGTCGCATAATGTGGGTAATTTGGGGTGACCAGGAAAGAAACGCCATGTTCCAGCGATGAAACAGGTGCAGCCGTGGACCCCCTATTTTGAACCAGCACGCAGATGGGGAAATATCCCCACACTTCCATGCGGTTCACCCAACCGATCAGTAAACGCCGCTCAGATCTTGTCCCACTCCTTCAGAAGGATTCGCCACCTCCCCAAAAACGGTTGCTATTCGGGGAAAGGACTATACGATTGTTAACCGTTAACATGAATACTCAAATTTAAAAGGATACGACGATGGAGTGGAACTCGGCTTGGCCTCCGCTGTCTCTCTTATATAACGGAAGACCTTTTTCAGGATCGGTCGCGACGTGGGAAGAATCCCATACGTCAGAGGATGAGGTGACAACTTATCGATACCGGGATTCGCAGACTGGTCTTGTCATGACGGTCCCGGTTCGCAGGTTCAGCGATTTTCCCGCGTGGGAATGGGTGGTGGAGTTTGAGAACGGCGGCGATTCGGATACGCCTATCCTTGAGCAGATCCTTCCCCTCGATTTGGCTCTGAGCTCTACCAAAGAGCAGGCCGTGAAGCTCCACTGGTCCAAAGGCAGCCAGTGCGAGATGGACGATTTTCAACCGATGACACAATCGCTTGCTCCCGACGACACGTTTATTCTGGCTCCCGTCGGCGGACGATCCTCGGATGGTGTTTTGCCGTTTATGAACCTCCAATATGGGGACGGCGGAATCGTCCTGGCCATCGGATGGACCGGTCAGTGGAGTGCGAGTTTCAACCGGTCCCAGGACGCCGTTCGCATCAGGGCGGGAATGGAACGAACTCATCTTCGTCTTCACCCGGGCGAGCGAATCCGAACCCCGCGAATCCTGCTGATCCATTGGACGGGCAGTGACCCAATCCTTGGAAATAACCTCTTGCGGAAGATCATTCTGACACATTATACGCCGGAACATAACGGGAAGAAGGTTCTGCCCCCCGTGGCCCACATGACCATGTCGTCGTATTACTCGACCAAGGTGGTAAGCGAAGAGGGCGAGATGAAGGCGATGGCCCGAGCGGCCGAGCTGGGCGTGGAAGCTCACTGGATTGACGCGTGCTGGTATGGAAAGAGTATTGATTGGTCTGGGGAAGTGGGAACATGGACGATCAATCCCCATCATTTTCCACGCGGCCTGAAATGCATCGGCGATGCGGCCCACGCGAAGGGGATGAAGTTCGTGGTCTGGTTCGAACCGGAACGGGCCAGGTTGGGAAGCGACCTTCAGACGACGCATCCGGAGTTCCTGCTCAAGTGCTCACTGAACGACACGACTTTTCTCTACAATCTCGGCGACCCGGCGGCGAGGGAATTCATGACGGATCTGCTGTCCGGTTTTATCGAGGAATGGGGGATCGACATTTACCGGCAGGATTTCAATTTCCAGCCCCTGCCTTACTGGCGAGAGGCGGATGCGGAGGACCGGATCGGCATGACGGAAATCCGCCACATTGAAGGCCTTTACAGAATGTGGGACGATCTTCGGCGTCGCCATCCCGGATTGGCGATCGACAACTGCTCGAGCGGCGGACGACGCATCGACCTGGAAACGACCCGCCGTTCGTTTCCTCTCTGGCGAAGCGATTTTTCCGATTTCGGTGGCCCCCGCTTCGGCCTGGGTCTGCAGATCGGCGATCAGCTTCAGACCGCGGGGTTGTCCCGCTGGGTGCCTCTTCACACGGCGGCCGTCTGGACCTTCACACCCTACGCGTTTCGAAGCGCGATGTCGACCGGTGTAGTCCCCTACTGCAACATCTGCGATGAGAAGTTCCCTGTTGAGCAGGCCAAGAAGGCCTTCGTCGAACTCAAGCGACTCCGCCCTTGTTTCCTGGGGGATTTTTATCCCTTGTTGTTGGAGTTGACGACGTCCGCCGACATTTGGTGCGCGTATCAGTTTGACCGTCCGGACCTGGGTGAAGGTTTCGCCCTGTATCTCCGCCGGCACGCCAGTAAGTATGTCGCGATGGATGCGAATCTCAAGGCCGTCGATCCTGACGCGGAATACGAGGTGAGTTTGGCCGCCACGTTCGATGATCCCCCGCGGCGGAAGATGTCCGGGGCGGAGCTGATGCAGCTGAAGATCACAATCGATGAGCAGCCGGGATCGATGCTTCTGCGATATTTCAGGGTTCGGAAATGAGCTTCTGTCCGAGCCGCTGAAGCTTCCCAGCCGAGACGTCCGGGATGTGGCCCTGGCGGTCGATCGGGACATTGAACGTAACCGCCCCGCCGACAGCCTTGCAGGCCCGCGTGAATTCCAGGATCATCGCGTCGGAGTAACGACAGTATTCTTCCGGCACGTTGGGATTGAACGTGCTGTCGAGTGGAACCAGCGCCTGCCATTGGACTGCGTCCACAAAGCGGGACGTCGGCATGTAGAATTGCGGCTCTTTGCCCGGGGTCCGTAATTTCCCGTCGCTGGTGGCCACAGCTTCCTTGCCGACAAAGTCGAAGCGTATCTTTCCATCCTCCAAAAGATGGACTTCACCGGCATGGTAATGCTGGAGGGGCGTGACGGGCTTTTCGCGTCCGACGCAGAAGGCGCCATCGTTGAAAGCCACAATGGCGTGGGGGTTGCCCGTCTGAGCGGCAGATATCCACCGGCTCCAATCCCATTTACCCTTGTGAATATCGTCGTAACAACCATCAAACCACCAGCCGTGGCACAGCGATCCCAGGTCGCGAGAAAAATCCGTGAGAAACTGCAGATAGCGATTCAGGAACTCCGTCTGATCGTCCGGATTCCAGGCAAAGGCCTCTTTCACCTCCGGCGATTGCGACCACGTCTCCGCCGGGAGGTAGGCGATGAATTTTTTGCCCATCGCAACGATACCCTGCGCAATTTGGCGAACCAAGTCCCGTCGGGGCGTGCGTCCGGGAAGCTGTCGATCGAGAAAGGCGTTTGGACTGTTGTAGTAACCGGTATTCTGTCCGATAGTGAAGATCAGCCAATCGGCCTGACTCTCTCGAATCTGATTGAGGAAAAAATCCAGATCAAAGGAATCGATGATCCGATTCAGCTCTTTGGTTTTCGCCTCGGGCGTTTGGCCTTGCGGCGCGAGCAGATAATGGACCATGACACCATAAGTTCCGCGTGCCAGCCAGTCGGCTGGGTGGTTTGCTACATCGTGGATCATAATACGCTCCTATTGAAGGCAAGAGAATAGCCGGCGAATAGTAAGTTTTCAACGAAACGGCAAGTCTGGTAGAAGTCGATGCACTTATAGTCTCCAATACCGGAAGCCCACTCGATCCAGCCCTTGCGGCCGGAACCGTCATTGTCGTTCACCAGAAACGAAAACAGAAACGATCCGTTTTGAGGTTTGATCGGCGCCAACTGGGCCCAGGGAATGCTGCACTGATAGATCACCGCGGAGCCTTCCTTCCTGACGGCGAACTTCGACTGACTGATCACCGTGTCCGGGTTGGTCGCGACCGGAGAAGAAACGCAATCCGCCCGAACACCCTGGCTGGTCAGAGCGACGCCAATCTCATAGCAATTGTCGCTGTCCGATGCCAGCCCGAATTGAATACCATCGCCCTCCCACAACTCCTCACGCGGATATTCCTGATAAAATCGGTCATCATCAATCCTCGCGGTGAGGTAGAAGTTCGCGTCATCCCATCCGATCCAGACTCGCCCGGCCAGGTCCTTCTCGCCGCGATAATCCTTGATCTTGACCCTGCCGACCGTTGCCAGATCGATGAAAGGCGATTTGATGTCTTCAGGACCAGCCCGCTTCACGGACGGGCTGAAACTGATATCACGGGCGAAGTCGAACGAGTCGTTGCCGGCAAATTTGAAGTGAACTTTCGCGGGAACGACCTGGTAAGGTTCCAGCTCGGGGATCGCGAATTCGACCGTCTGACGTGACGAGGGTTCCAGCACGCGGTCGAGTTTGACTATACCTTTCTTGCCCGCCAGTTCCCACTCGACTCCAGTAAGAGCCAATCGGCGGACCACCGAATGATTCTCGAAGGTGAATTCAAGGACGTCTTTTTTTTTAACCACTGCCGCCTTGAGCTCCAACGGGTCCATAATCTGAACGGGAAGACTGCCCTGGGCGGCTAGCTGTCCACTAACCTTCAGGTAATAGACGATAGTTCGGGTCGCCGGCGCCTTGCTTCCCGCAAGCGTAATCGTTGTCAGTCCAACCTTACCGTCGATGGCATACGTGGTTCCTTCGATGTCCAACACTCCGGTAACGTCGGAATGCGGGGTGCATTTGAGAACAATAGGATCACCGGTGGCGATTTTGGGGTTCGTGGTGATGAACACTTTCGTGCCCGATCGCATGGCCTTCACGGGCCCGTGCAGATAAACCGGCGAGCCGCTGAGCGTGAGACAAAATTCGCCCTTCACCGGCTGGAGTGTTTGGTCATTTCCCATGATGTCGGTAACGACGGTTGGCTTATCGGCGGTAATGGTCACTCCAAACGGTTGAGGAGCCCACAAAAGGCGTTTTTCTTCACTCCCCTTCTTGAATCGCAGGCACCAGAGGGCGGCATTGGTCTTTTCGCGTTCGACAAACGTCCATCCCGATAGTTGCCGAGCCATGACGGCCAGCGCGACATAAGCGGGCTTCGGAGTCAGTTTTCCCCTCGGATCGGTCCAATGCCGCATGATGCCAAACTGACTTTCCAGATCGTCATCGACTTCGCAAACCAACTTGTACCAGTAATTCTTCGCCACGCCCCTGGACCACAGGATCGCGTAGGTGCGGACGATGTAATCAGCCTGCAGTTCCGGACTGACCTCCCATTTCGGCATCGAGGGCCAAGACACCTCGGTGCTCCAGGCGGGAATGATGCGGCCGGTCTTGTTGTGCTTCTTAATGGCGGCGTTCAACTTGACCATATCGGCGCTAAGGGTCTCCGGCGACTCGGTCCATCGGAACCACCGATAAGGATGCACCGACAGATCGTCCATGTAATCGAGTGCTCCCAGACCGAGCAGTTGATCGAGCCAGTTCCAGATCAGGCACGACATGGCCACACCGACAACCCTGGTTTGCGGCCGAGCAGCCTTGACCGTCTTGTACGTTGCTTGCAACAGCGGCAGATAAGTCTCCGCCTTGTTGCCGGTCTTTCCCGTATTAAAACCGCAGTTGTATTCGTTCCAGACCTCCACGCCCTCCAAAAAATCGCCAAACGTGTTGACGACGGCTCGGGCATAGTTGGCGAAAGCCTGCACACCCTCTTTGCTGACCGGCGCGTTCTTGTCGTCGTAGAGTTTATTCCCATAGGACAGGCAAATCAGCGGACGAACCCCTGCCTTGCGGGCATAGCCCATGTACCAGTAGGCGTCAAAGTTATACTGCCCCTTCTTCCGTTCCACGTTGTCCCAGTAAAGCTCGTCGCGAATCGTCTTGATCCCCGCCATGGCCACAACGTCCATCACCTCCGGCGGATACCCCTGGGCAAAGTGCGTACACATTCCAAACGGCGAGTCGGCCACCGCCTTCACGTCAAATGGCGTCAGTACAGAAAAAGAGGTCTCATACGCAGTCTTTCCCGCGGACAAAGCCAGCGAAAAATACCCCCTGCTCTTGAGCGGAAGAACCAGCTCCCCAACACCGTTCGTGATCGGAAGCTCACCGCTCAAGACAACCTTGCCCCAGAAATCCTTGACCGTCCAGGCCACGGACTCAGAGGGACCCTCGATCCTGAAGACGATAGGTTGACCTTCGAGAAAAAGATTGCCCAGCCTCGTCTGAGTAATCGTCAATGGTTTCGGCTCACCAGAAACAACGCCCGAAAAGAGGATCGTGAGAAACAACGCCGACCGAAAACATTTGCGCATCATAGAAGCTGGCATCCTTCAGATAAGTTAAGTTACCAGTCGTAGCTGAGTGCAAAATCCTTGTTGCCGCGCCAGAGATAATAGGAGGGATTCAGCAGGTCTCCTTCCCCCATGGCACTGACGTGCCCGTCGACCCATGCGACATTCACCTTCTGATTGTGCCTCAAATCCAGAGGATACCACGTTGGATGGATCAGATATCCAAATTGAAAATCCTTGGCAGTGTAGCTGTCCATGAAGGCTATCGTTTGAACAGGTTCCGAAACTTTTGTGTATCGTTTGAAGTGATAAAAGAGAGTGCTATCGTCAAGCCACCCTAACCCCCCGTAGTTCCATCCATAGTTGGGATTGTTTCCGATATCAGCGGATATATCACTCTTGAAAGTCGGGCAATTATACAAGGTTCCCGTACGCCCCCAATCGGAATCAACATATTTCCGCATGACCCAGGTCTGCGACCAGGTGTATCCCCCCCAATACTTTCCGGGCCCGGTGCCTTCCGTGTAATTCACCGGAATACAGCGGCAGATCATGTAGTCACGGTAATCCTCGATCCATTTGAAGTGGGCCATATTGAGCTGACGAAGATTGTTGGCACAGATAACCGCTTGTGCGCTCTGACGCGCAGTCGAAAGCGCAGGCAGCAGGATGGCGACCAGCACCGCAATGATGGCCACAACGACCAGCAGCTCAATCAGCGTAAACCCCCGCCCGTCATCGCGAGGCCCAACGGGCCGTGGCGATCTGGGGTTCGATACCAATGATTTAGGATTTAGGATATATGGTTTATGATTGAAGAGCTTCGCCGATTTGTGTGTCGCCATGATCTTCTCCTTCTTCAATCGCAAATCTAAAATCTAGAATCACGAAATTCTTCCCGTCGATTCCCGAACGACCAGGCTCGGCGGAATGAGTCGCTGGATATTGGCCTGCCTGTCTCCGTCCAGACGCTGGTTGATGATCTTTACCGCCTCCTCAGCCATCTGAGAGTAATTGGGATCAATCGTGCTCAAGGCTGGGCAGAAAAACTCCGAACCGGGGAACTTGTCCGCCCCGATCACGCTCACCTCTTTGGGAACACGAAGGCCCGCATCGTAGAATGCCTTCAGCGCACCCATGGCGCTGGAATCGCTGACCACGAACAGACCCGTAAAGCTCAACGGCTTGGAGGGATAATTGCTTTCCTTCAGCACCCTTCTGATTTCATCGTACGCCTTGCCGGCGGAAAACTCCCCGTTCCGCGTCTTGCAGTCGAATATCTGGACATCGTCGATGTCTGCCATTTTCGCCTGATTGATGAAGCTGTCGCACCGCGCTTGCACATTTCGGACATAAGATTCCGAGATCAGGATCGCCAGCCGTCGATGCCCTAACTTGATCAAATGGTTCGCCGCCAGAGCCCCCGTCATTTCCTGGTTATACTCAACGCAGTCGACATTCAGCCCCGAAAGCAATTGGTTGACGATGACGATCGGAATGGAGAGTTTCTTAAGCCGGTACAAATGTTCAATTTCGAAGGGTGAAGTACTCACCATCAGGATCATCGCATCGAACTTTTCCCGAAATCTCAGCCGATCGATTCCTTCCTCATAGTTGTAGCGAAGGGTAAGGGGAATATTCGTGCTGGCAACAACCTTCTCCTGAAGCGAGCAGAGAAGCACATCGAAAATGGCCGACGAGTAATTGGGGGCCGCCAGCAGTATCCGCCGCTTTCGACGCTCAGAGTGTCGATGCTGCCCGGGCCGGGCGGAGAAGGTTCCGATCGTGGAGTTTCGAACAATATACCCTTCCTCCTCCAACAGATCCATCGCCCGAACGACGGTCAGATGGCTGATTTTGGAAGCCTGCGCCAGTTGGCGTACGGAAGGCAATTTGGTTCCTGGAGTCACCTTCAGGATGTTCTGCTTCAACTGCCTTGCGAGTTGTTCGTACTTTGCCTGCATAATAACGTCGATATGAAAGCACTATATAACAATTCACTGTTTTCGTCAAGTTGTTTTCCGCCATCTCTTTGGACAGACTCGCATACTGCCATTCGGTGGCGAAGTCCGTGTCAGGCGTTTTCCCCCATTTGCCGGGCCACATCGATACCGTACTTGGCCCAGGGTTTGACGAGGAGGCGGTTCTTGTCGATGGGTTTGCCGGTCTTCATACAGATGCCATAAGTCTTGTCCTCGATTCGGCGGAGGGCTTCATCAATCTGGACAAGAAGGTCTCGCTTGAGCTCCACGTGATGAGTGTTCATCTCGTTAAGCTCGTCGTCCAGAGCCAGGTCGGCCTGATGGGTGGGCAGATTGGACTGCGCACCGCTCTCCCCGGGCGCATCATACTCCTGCATGTCATCCAGTATGCTGCGGTAATCGCCCAAAATCAGATCTCGCCGATCCAGCAGCATCTGGCGAAACATCGCAAGTTCCTCGTCGGTTAAATATGTTTTGGTTTGTACCATAATCGCATTTTCCTCCCTGCATTCCCATAGTTAATTCTATTTTGATTTTCCCCGGAAGAAACATGCCTACGGACGATACTTCGGCCCAAAAGCGACTGATTTTCCGTGTCCTTTCCAGACATCTCAGGCAGCAGAGATCGTTTGCCCGAAACGCATATCCTGGATCACCTTGTCCGGCAAGTTCTTACGTATCCGCAGCGGTTGCAGAAAAAGGTCCGATAACGTTTTTTCCTTGACAGCTATAAAATTCTGTAGGTACGATGGATTTGTCTCAAGGGGTTCTTTTTAGGAGGGGATGTCATGTCACGGAACATGAAATTGACAGTGGCGTCGGTTGCAGGCCTTGTAGTCTGCACAGGCTGCGATTGGATGAGCGCTCTGTTTGTCACCGGCGCTATCGGGGGAGTCACGTATCTGGCCCAGACTGTTGCCGCCCTGTTTGGTGTAACCCTATAGGGCTAACCTTCCCCCAGATATAAACGGGAAGGGATGACGGCACCTAATTGGCAGGACTGGAAAATAATTGATATATTTTCTAGTCCTGCCATAGCATCTGTGGTGTGACAGGATACCATTCCGGGCCAGTAGATGGCTCTGGAAATGGTTAGAAGGGACCTCGTTTTTCCGCACCAAACCTCGTCCGTGAAGATTTTCTTTCGAGAGAGTGGACGAACAAAATCCGATGTGTTACAATATCATGGCAGTTTATTTACAACTTTGTTTTGGATCATCGTGGGCGAATAGCCCCTGATGGGATGGTAAACGTGCTATAGGGTTTTGATCCGTAACGCCGACAGCGTAAACGTCCGGGTGAACGATTCAAATCACCTTGTCGGCAATCGCGGATAGGAGAGAACTGGATATGCTTTTTTGAGACAAGAGGCAGAAGCTCAGTTTTCTCAATGTCATAAGGATCTGAAAGGTATTGCCAAGAGTAAACACCGGGTGGATGAAGAGGTTTGATTTGAGCCAACAACGCCGATCAAAATCCGTGCCTTAAAAGCTGTATAACCAGCCAAGTCGGATTTTGCGCCTTGCTGACGAAACGTGAATTGAACTCTAATCGATCTGGTTGAACTAAGATCCTCCTTCAGGACCCTTTCCTTCCATCCCCAGGGCCTCGTCCGCTGTTGTTAAGTTTTTTATATAGGCGAGGTAATTGGGATGTTACTAGCAGACAGTACAGGATTTTCAGTTGTTTCTGTTCTCTTACCCGTGGTTAGTCTGGCGGCCGGTGTAGCCGGGACGTACGCGGCCATGTACCTGCGAGATAAGAAGATTCATGACGGAGCTCAGGAAGAAGCGTCGCGGATCATACAACAAGCTCGAAAGGAAGCGGAGGAAGTCAGGAAGAAAGGTGAATTGGAATCGAAAGCGGAATTTGTCCGCCGGAGCGAACAGTTTGAGAAGGAAGCGGCGGAGATTCGCAACGAACTCCGGGAGACCGAGCGGCGACTGGCCAAGCGGGAAGACAACCTGGAGCGGAAGATGGAGGCGTTGACGAGCAAGGAACGAGGGTTGGATGCCAACAATCGGCGACTGACTGAACGAGAGAAGGCAATCGGAGCCAAGGAACGCCAGTTGTCGGATACCATCGCCCAGCAGCGGGCACAGCTTCTGAAAATTACCAACATGTCCATGGAAGAAGCGAAGGATATGCTGCTCCAGCGGATCGAAAAAGAGGTGGAGAAGGAAACAGCGGACCTGATCGAGAAGCGCTACAACGAGGCCAAGGACCAGGCGAACGTCAAGGCCCGCGAGATTATCATCACGACCATTCAGCGGTACGCCGCGGAGCATACCAGCGACTACACCGTATCAACGGTGGACATCCCAAGCGACGAAATGAAGGGCCGGGTCATTGGGCGTGAAGGTCGAAATATCCGCGCCTTTGAGAAAGCGACGGGCGTGGATGTCATCGTGGACGACACCCCGGGCGTGGTCGTCATCAGTTCATTCGACCCGGTACGCCGGGAAGTGGCGCGACGGTCCCTGGAAAAGTTGATCCAGGACGGACGTATCCACCCGGGTCGAATCGAGGAGATCGTGGCGGAGACGGCCCACGAGGTGGATCAGGAAGTGACGGAGATCGGGAAGAAGGCGGCGTTGGAAGCCAACGTCCTGAACCTGCACCCGAAGATGTACGAACTGCTGGGACGGCTGAACTTCCGTACCAGTTATGGTCAAAACGTGCTTCGGCACAGCATCGAGGTCGCGTACCTCTGCCAGATTATGGCGGACGAACTGGGTCTGGACGGGGCAATGGCCCGTCGTTGCGGACTTCTGCACGATATCGGCAAGGCTGTGGACCACGAAGTGGAAGGCGGTCACCCGCACATTGGAGCGGAGCTGGCCAAGCGCTACAACGAGAAATCGGAAGTGGTCAACGCGGTGGAAGGTCACCACGGGGACGGCGAGATCACATCGATCTACACGCCGCTGGTCTCCGCGGCCGACGCGATCAGCGCCTCTCGACCGGGCGCCCGTCGCGAGAGCCTGGAGCGGTACATCCGTCGGCTCGAGCAGCTTGAAACCATCGCCAACACGTTCCCCGGCGTGAAGCAGTCCTACGCGATCCAGGCCGGCAGGGAAATTCGCGTGATCGTCGACGCCGCCGAGGTAAACGACGACAATACGATCAAACTGGCCCGGGACATCGCCAAGAAGGTGGAAGGCGAAATGGAATACCCCGGCGAGATCAAAGTGACGCTGCTGCGTGAGGTCCGCGCGGTGGAGTACGCAAGATAGAGAAGCTGTCAGCCGTCAGCAAAGAGGGCACGGCACGCCGTGCCCCTACCGGCCAAGAGAAGATCGCACGCTGAAGCGTGCGCCACAATGAGGAGAAGACGTCGCTTCCTTATGGTCGCGGCTCTTCAGTGAAGATATAGGGGTTTTGGATGCAGGTGAAGATTTTCTGTATCGGCGACGTTGTCGGGCAGCCCGGAAGAACCTTCCTGGCCAACGCTCTGCCCGTACTCATCAAGTATCACCAGATCGACGTGGTGATCGCTGATGCGGAAAACATCGCCGGCGGGTCAGGGATTACACCCCAGATTTTCCAGAAACTGCTCCACTACGGCGTGGATGTGGTAACGCTGGGCGACCACTGCTATAAGCGATACGAGATCATCCCCCTCATGGAAAGTTCGGACCGGTTGGTTCGTCCAGCCAATCTTCCACCACAGGCGGCAGGCAAGACCTATACGGTCATCAAGACGCGGAACCAGGTCGCGGTGGGAGTAACCGCCCTCCTGGGACGGTTGTACATGAAGCCCATGGATTGCCCGTTCCGCGTGGCCGACCAGGTGGTCGGCGAGATCCGCAAGCAGACCAATATTGTCGTAGTGGAAATGCATGCCGAGGCGACGAGCGAAAAGGTGGCTTTGGGATGGTATCTGGACGGCCGGGCGTCGATTGTATTCGGTTCGCACACGCACGTACCGACCGCGGACGCCACCATTCTACCCAACGGAACGGCATATATCACGGACGTCGGTATGACCGGTCCGTACGAGGGCGTTCTTGGCAGAACGAAGGAAAAAGTCATCCGCTCGCTGATCACGGGCATGCCGAACATGTACAGTATCGCGGAGAAAGATGTCCGCGTGGCGGGCGTTCTGGTAACGGTTGAGAGCAACACGGGACGAGCCACAGCCATCGAGCAGATCATCGCCAATGAAGAGATGATTGAGCAGAAACGGACGGAACTCAAGGCCCAGCAGATCACGATTCCCAAGGTCGAATCAACAGGATCCGGGGGCGATGACTGACTTTCCCACCTGTCGCACGCAAGCCGCAATATAGAAACACGCTCCCTCACGGTCGCGTCTCCTTCAGAGATTACCCCATCGCCCGGTGAGTGATTCTGGATTCCCGTCCCCCACCCCCGATAGCCAGAGAGAGGTAGTGGACTCCCAGGGAAACGAAGGGTAATATGATTGCTTTGCATTTTTCGACAAGCGAGGTCCTGAGGATAGAAACGCGAAGGAACTACAATGAGCAGCCGACAGAATATCATGCCGAATGTTTGGGGCGCGGGTCAGTTGTTTGCCTTCTCCGGAGTGGACGGAAAGACTGACCACGCCGAACCGTTCGTTTTCCAGACAGACGCGGAACCCGGATCGTTGGTCCAGCGGCTGCCGGTTGAGTCGAGAATTCGATTCGACAAACTCCCCTCTCTGCGATTCTCGATGATCCTGGGCGACGCGATCACGGCCGACTCGGCGCAGGGAGCGTTCCGCTGTGCGTTTTCGGATCATCATACCCTCGTCGGCGAATTGTCGGCGGGCGCAGAACTGATTGTCGGTGGGCAGAAAGTCGACACAGCCGTAATATCGATCGGAAAGAACGAGAAACTGGAGGTATTCGCCGTCCGCGATCGGCATCGATGGGCGATTGCGGCAGTTCCCCTTTCAAAAACGTCCCAGGCCGGCGACTTTGTCCGGCAGGCGTTACAGTCCAATCTCGACGAAGTGATAGCGAAGCGTACGGCGTATGTTCGCAACGTTCCTCTGCCGGAGCATCTCGACGATTGGCAAGTGAAGCTTCTGCGAAAAGCCATATCCGTCATGAAGGTAAATGTGGAGTCGCCGTGTGGCCAGATCAAACGGCGATGGACCACCCCGGATCGCTGGCCTCACCGAAACATGTGGCTTTGGGATTCGGCGTTCCACGGGATCGGATTGGCGTTGGTCGACCCGGCGCTGGGGCAGGAAGTCGTGCTGGCCATGCTGGAGCAGGTGCGTGAGGACGGCATGCTGGCGCACATGGTCACACCGACCGAGAAGTCCGACATCACTCAGCCGCCGGTACTGGCGTGGAGTGCGTGGACGTTACTGGAAAAGACGCACGATCGCGACTGGGCCAAGGCGTGTGCTCCGTACTTGTTTCGCTATCTCGAATGGATCCGGACAAACCGGGACAAGAACGGCAACGGTCTGCTCGAATGGTTTATCGAGGGCAACGCGCTCTGCCGATCGGGTGAATCGGGCATGGACAACTCCTCGCGATTCGACTCGGCCGTGCTGCTCGACGCGCCGGACTTCTCGGCCTTGCTGGGGCATGACTATCGGTGCCTGGCTAGACTCGCGGAAGCGATCGGCGACGCATCACTGCAACGAACATGCACGGAACACGCCGACCGGATCGGCCAGGCCGTTCAGACTCTCTTGTGGTCGGAGTCGGATCAGTTGTTCATGGATCGCCTGTTCGACGGAACGTTCAGCACCATCAAGGCATCAAGCGGATTTGCACCGCTGCTGGCGGGGTTCGCAAACCGCAACCAGGCAGAGGCACTACGAGAGCATCTGAAAAACCCGGGGACGTTCGGAACGCCGCTGCCGATCCCGTCGGTCTCGCTGGACGATGGAACATTCTGCAAGGACATGTGGCGCGGCCCGGCGTGGATCAATTACAACTACATGGTCTGTGTGGGACTTCGACGGTACGGTTTTGTGGACGACGCTCAACGGCTCAAGGACAAAACGCTGGCGGCCATCGACAAGTGGTACGCCAGGGAAGGCTGCCTGTTTGAGTTTTACGATTGTCTGGACTTGACCTCGCCCCGTCGACTTGACCGCAAGCAGCAGTTGGCGAGGAAAAATTTCTACGACCCGATCAGCGACTATCACTGGACGGCGGCGCTCACGACAGCCATGCTGCTGGAATAGCGCGGGCGAAAATAGTTGCGGAGTTGTATTTGTTTACGGATATAATGTACCAAGACATCGTTCAGGCGAGCGCACGAATGCTTCCCGCCGGTGATGAGAATCAAGACAGGAAAGGATAGAGCCATTAAAATCGCATTACTTAATCCGATATCACGGGCTGGACAAGGTTATCATACGATTGGATCCACGATCCCGCATCTGGGACTTCAGGTTCTGGCAAAATGCACCCCCCCGCAGCACCAGGTGGACATTTACGACGAAATCTTCGGCCATGTGGATGTAGCGAAGGATCTGGCGAATAAAAAATACGACCTGATCGGCATTACGTCGATGACAAGCGGCGCGACGCGCGCTTACGAATTGGCCCAGGCGTGCCGGCAACAGAAATTGCCCGTTATTTTCGGGGGAATCCACGCGACGACGTGTCCGGACGAAGCCCAGCCGTATTTTGATTCGGTCGTGATCGGCGAGGCGGATGAATTGTGGCCCATCATTCTGGGCGACTTCAAGGCAGGCAAACTTCGCCCGCGATACGAGGCAGCCAAACTCCCGGAACTGGACAACGGCACGGGAACGGGGCGCCAGACAGTAGACCCGGTCAACGGGCGATACGACGTGGCGTCGCTGCAAACATCCCGCGGCTGTCCGACCGGATGCAAGTTCTGCTCGGTAACGAAGGTGAACGGGGCGCGGATTCGCCGGCGGTCGATCGATTCGATCCTGGAAGAATGGAATACGATCAATAAGAGCTTCGTGTTCATCGTGGACGACAATTTCTTCGGCTTGACGGACAAGCAGGGCGACTGGGCAAAAAACCTCTGCCGCGAACTGATCAAACGCGGCAAGAAGCACTACTGGTTCAGCCAGACAACGATCAACATGGGCGACGACAAAGAAGGCTTGGACCTGGCCTACAAGGCGGGGTGCCGGGCCATGCTGGTGGGAATCGAGAGCTTCGAAGAACAGAGCCTTCAGGATTTCCAGAAGAAGTTGAACCGTAAAAACGTGGACCGCTACCGGGAATTGATCAACGGCTTCCACCGGTCGGGTATCGCGGTCTTCGGCGGACTGATTATCGGGGCGGACAACGATACACCCGAGAGCGTGATTCGGACGGCCACCACGGCGGTCGAATTGGGAATCGATATTATTCAGATCACCAACCTGACCCCCCTGCCGGGAACGGGGTTGTACGAAGAGTTCAAACGCGAAGGCCGGTTGCTCGCGAACAACTATCCGCAGGACTGGGAAAAATACACGTTCACGAACACAGTCTTCAAGCCCAAGCGCATGACGGCGCAGGAACTGGATGAAGCCATGTTCCTCTTCCGACGCGGCGCGGTCGAACGACGATGGGTCCTCAAGCGAACGATCAAGGCGCTGTTCCGCAATCGATCGCTCACCACAGCCTTGTTCGTGCATGGAATGAACAAAGGGTTCCTGGAAATGGGCCGAGCGCAAGTGGCGATGGACGCCCCGCGTTTCCCGCACCTCAAGAACGTCCCGGCGTCGGTGTTCCCGGATTGAGGACCTTCTTGAAACTTACTATGGTCGTCCTTTGCCTGCACTGAAGGTAATGCTCTTAGTGGAGGAACAGGTATGTACAGAAGAGGGTACTCTCTGATCGATGTCATATTTGCGGGTGCCATCATGTGCCTGCTGTTTGTCATCTTTCTCGCAATTATTGACAAGCCAGCCAAACATCTCCCTCATCACAGTCGAGCACAATGCGCATCGAACCTGCGACAGATTCATACCGCCATGTATGAATACAGCCAGGACTACAATGGGCGATTCTCCATGATTCCCATCGGATCGGGGCATGTCGTGGGGGAGGACAAGGCGGACACGAATTTGAAACCTGGCGGTAAGGATGATCCATTCAAGGATTTTTCGCCGGAGGCCAATCATAGCATTTCGCAGAACATGTGGTTGTTGATTCGGAAGGATTTTGCACAAGCCGATATCTTTATTTGCCCGCAGATCAACAGAACATACAACGTGTGACGCTCAGGGATCAGGAAGCAGGTCCTGACGCATCGAACTTTGTGGATTTTCCTTGGGAGAACACGGAGACCACGATTTCATATTCATTCATCCAGCCGTGGAGCCAATTTACGGGAAAGCACAGCAGTGCGGACCTTTGGCATACAGATGCCGACCCGCGGACAGTTCTCGGGGCGGACGCGAACAACGGCAAACAGCCGAACTATCGGCCAGGCAAATGGCCTCCCGTATATGACGACATGAAGGAGTTTGCCAACAGCACGAATCACGACGGCACCGGACAAAACTGCATGTACGGCGACGGGCACGTAACGTTCATGAAAACGCCTTATGCTGGAATCGACGGCGACAACATCTCCCCGGCCCTGCCGGCGGACTTCAAGGGCCGGCCAGGGG
>CAZLZE010000109.1:0-17426 GCA_964563935.1 uncultured Phycisphaerae bacterium
CTCCGAGCCGCCCTAACCGAGGAATTGGTGGAGGAAAACTGGGGATGAGTCAGTGGGGATGCGTGTTGACCGGGGCGCAGCGAACGTGTAGTATTGATACTTTATCCTATGGTCAGCAGGTATGGGTGGCATGATGCCCATCCTAATGCGATGCCTGCCGAACAACCTTGAAATTCGGATTTTGTGGAGTTGATCAATGTCGATACTGGACGACCG
This sequence comes from uncultured Phycisphaerae bacterium, assembly GCA_964563935.1. Taxonomy (GTDB): domain Bacteria; phylum Planctomycetota; class Phycisphaerae; order JAAYCJ01; family JAAYCJ01; genus JBAZZQ01. The sequence continues at coordinate 217 of CAZLZE010000109.1, forward strand.
CATAAAGAGACTGGAGAAGATTCGCGAACTGGGGTTCGACCCTTATGGTGCGCGATATGAGGGAGCGATGCCGCTGGCTGAGGCGCGGAACCTGTTCGATCCGGCGAATCCGGATGGGCATCCTCACGCCAAGATTGCGGGGCGGATCATGCTGTTGCGGGATATCGGCAAGCTGATCTTTTTGACGCTGCGCGACTGCACGGGCGATTTGCAGGTGGGTCTGTCGAAGAGTTATCTGGCTGAGGCGTGGAACCTGGCGAAGACCATTGAACTGGGCGATATCATCGGCGTGGAAGGGGAGATCGGGGTTACCAAGACGGGTGAGATTACGCTGTGGGCGAAGAGCCTGGCAGTATTGTCCAAGGCCCTGAATCCGCCGCCTGAGAAGTGGCATGGGTTGACGGATATGGAACTGCGTTACCGGCAGCGGTACGTGGACTTGTTTACGAATCCCGAGGTGATGAAGACGTTCATGTTGCGCTCGCGTATCGTCAGCGAGATTCGTTCGTTTATGACGGGCAAGGGGTATATCGAGGTGGAGACGCCGATGATGCAGCCGTTGGCGGGTGGGGCGGCGGCGCGGCCATTTATCACGCACCACAACGCGCTGGATATAGACCTGTACCTTCGGATCGCGCCGGAACTGTACCTCAAGCGGTTGCTCGTGGGCGGATTCAGCAAGGTCTTCGAAATGAACCGGAATTTCCGGAACGAGGGTATCAGTCCGCGGCACAATCCCGAGTTCACGATGCTCGAGGCGTATGAGGCATACGGGTCATGGGAGACGATGGCCGACCTGATGGAGGAAATGATCTGCCACGTGGCCCAGACGCTGTTTGGGACATTGACGATTGAACACAAGGACGCGGAAGGGAAAGTCGTAAAGACGATCAATCTCCAACGGCCTTGGCGGCGGGTGCGGATGGTGGATCTGGTGGAGGAGCGTACGGGCTGGAAGTTTGACAAACGTCCGTTGCAGGAGGTTCGCCCGGACTTGATCGAAAAGCTGGAAGGCAGGACGAGTTCAGGGGACGTGAGTCCTCATGCGGGGCGGGGGTCATACGGTGAAAAGATCAAGCAGTACTCGCCGGCTGAGCAATTGGTGGAAGTGTATGAAAAACTGATCGAGCCGACGCTGATCGATCCGTGCTTCGTGACGCACGTGCCTTCGGTGATCATCCCGTTGGCACGGGAGAACAAGGAAGATCCGTATTTCGCCGACGTGTACGAGTTAGCCATCAATGGGCAGGAGCTTTCGCCCGGTTATTCCGAGTTGAACGATCCCGCGGTCCAGGAAAAGCATTTTCTGCACCAGGTGGGCGAGGCGGAAGAGCAGCAGAAGGTGGACGAGGACTTCCTGAACGCGCTGCGATACGGCATGCCTCCGGCGGGCGGTCTGGGATTGGGGATTGATCGCCTGGTGATGATGCTCACGGGCGCGGAGAGTATTCGAGATGTCATTTTGTTCCCGCTGCAACGGCCAAGGTCAGAGGAGAAGACGGAAGGATAAAATTGAGTATGCTGAAATTTGCGAAATATGGAAAGACGCTGGTCTCGATCTTCTTGGCGGCATTTGTGGTCGATCTGGCCATCGTTCTGGGATTGGCGTGGTACCTCTACGTCAAGGTCAGTCCGACCGTCGGCGTAGTGGTGGGAGCGGCTTTGTGCGTGGTTACGATTCCACTCTATGCGATCCTGATTCTGTTTTTCCGGGACCCCGAGCGGAAGGCGGACAGGGAGGCGATTCCGGCGAATGTCATGCTGGCTCCGGCGGATGGGAAGATCACGGAGATTTCCCGCGTGGATGATCCGCGGGTGGGTGGTCCGGCTCTGAAGATCGGGATATTTCTGAGCGTTTTCAATGTGCACATCAACCGTGCGCCCTGTGCAGCCAAGGTGATTGAGTCCACGTACAAGCGCGGGGAGTTTCTGAACGCGATGAGCCTGGAATCGTCTCACCGAAATGAATGCAACGATGTGATCCTGGAGCCGACGGAGACGAACATTCCATTTCCGAAGCGGATTGTTGTTCGTCAGATTGCAGGCCTGATCGCCAAGCGAATCGTGGCCGACATTAGGCCTGGGGATATCCTCAAATCGGGCGAGCGGTTCGGCATGATCAAATTCGGGTCGCGAACGGAACTCATTGTCCCCGCCAGTCCGGAGGCGAAGGTGATGGTAACGCTCGGTCAAGCGGTTTACGCGGGCACAGATGTTTTGCTGACATACTAGCAACTCCACTAATGTCCTTTCTGCCAGAATTTTGCCTTTGGTGGGTTCTGCGCGTTCATCTTGAGTAGTGCAATTGATTTTGCCGATATATACGCTATGAAAGAGTTTTACACGAATGGAAATGGTAAGATGAATGGAAACGGTACGGCGAAAGGAATCGAGAAACTGAGCAGTGTCCGGCAGGGTTTTTATTACGAGGATCTCTGGCGGGTATTCCGCATCATGGCGGAATTTGTTGAAGGGTTTGAAACGATGAACAAGGTGGGTCCGGCGGTGACGATCTTCGGATCGGCCCGAACGCCACCCGATGACCTGTACTATGGGATGGCGAGGGATCTGGCGCGAGAACTGGTGAAGCGGAAATTCGCCGTGATCACGGGTGGCGGACCGGGGATTATGGAGGCAGCCAACCGTGGGGCGTATGAAGCGGGGGGGATCAGTATCGGTTTGAACATTCATCTTCCGCAGGAGCAGAAGCCCAATCCGTATCAGAATGTGTCGCTGGACTTCCACTACTTCTTTGCCCGAAAGATGATGTTCGTCAAGTATGCGGGTGCTTTGGTGTGCTTTCCGGGCGGATTTGGGACCTTGGATGAATACTTTGAGGCGCTGACCTTGATTCAGACGAACAAGACTCCGCGGTTTCCTGTCGTGTGCATCGGCAAGGACTATTGGGCAGGGATACATGAGTGGATCGACAAGACGCTGCTGCAGAAATACCACGCGGTGGACGCGGAGGATCTTGTCCTCTACGAAGTGACAGATGACATTCAAGCTGCGGCTGATTTTATCCAGAAGCATGCGGGGAAACAATCGAAACGGCGAGGACACATTCGACCGGTGAATGGCGATTTCAATCACGTTCCGGCGGGAGCGCCGACGCGCATTCACGCGGCGAAAAAGCGGCGCAAATAACCGGACTGTCAGCATTGCGGTCACACTTAATGCAAAGTTGACTCAACTTTACATCTCAGACTTTTCTCCAGTTTGGATTATTCGTTTCGGATTCATTGATTTTCCGTTCCGTGTCTAATGGTATGTTGGAACTCCCATCGGGCGTGAAGAAAAGTTTCTGAATTCTCTTGGAAAATCGGAGTTCATCCCTTATACAAGAGACGGTCAGCGAGTACCAACTCGGCATGATCGGAGCCAAATACCTTTTTCGGTGTTTTCGATGTCTAACCCGGCTTTGCGACGATAATTTGTCTGTTTTTCAACTTGAGATTGGAAATAGGGACTGGTGAGCGGCTAAAATTAATCATTCTTTGGATTCTCAACCATTTCAGGCCCATTGGCTGGACTCATAATTTGGGAGAAGCAGGAATCGTGTCAGAAGACAGAAGTGAATCCACGGTACAGGACAAAGGCGTATTGGAACAGGCAACGGGGAATGATTTTGCCTGCTGTTACCAATGCGGCAAATGCACGGCCGGGTGTCCCGCGGCGAGGATGATGGACAACCCGCCGAGTCGCATCATGCGATTGATACAGATGGGATATATCGAGGAGGCTCTGCAGAGCCAATCGCTGTGGGCGTGTCTGGGATGCCAGACGTGTACGGCGAGATGTCCGCAGAACATGGATATCGCGGGGACGATGGATGCGCTTCGGGCCCTCGCACTGGAGAGGGGGAAGCTCTCAAAGGATGAGGCGAGAAAGCTGGTTGAGGCGTTTCATATCTCTTTCTTGAACACGCTGCGCAAGAATGGTCGCCTGCATGAACTATCGCTGGTGAACAGCTACAAACTCCGGACGGGGACATTCCTTCAAGACGTGGACTCCGGAATCAAGATGATGCTTCAGGGCAAGATCGATCCGTTGTCGATTATTACGGGCGGGGAGAAAGTTAAAGCTCAGGACGAGATCAACGCCATTTTCGAGTTGTCGGACAAATCATCCCACGGGCCATTTGTTCACACGCGAAAACCCGGACGTGAACAGCCGCGGAAGCGGAAGGACATTCGGATCGACTCGAGTCTTCGCATCGGATACTATCCCGGGTGTTCACTGGAAGGGACGGCCAAGGAGTTCGACATTTCCACACGCAAGATGTGTGAACTGCTGGGTATTAAGCTGATCGAGTTGGATGACTGGAATTGCTGCGGAGCGACGTCGGCGCACGCGACAAATCATAAGCTGTCCATGCTGCTTCCGGCGCGGAATCAGGTTTTGGCGGATGCGCAGGGATTTGATTACGTTTTGACGCCGTGTGCCGCGTGTCTGAACCGGCAGGTGATCGCTCGGGATGTGCTGCAGGAATCGGCGGACCTTCGGTACGAGATCAAGCGAATCATGAAGATGGAGCCGGGGTTTACCGCGGAGTTCATCAGTCCGATGGAGTTTCTGTTTGGGTTGGATCGGGAGTTCGCCAAGAGCAAAGTGGTTCGTCCGTTGAGCGACCTGAAGCTGGCGTGCTACTATGGTTGTCTGCTTGTTCGTCCGGCGGGTTCGATGGCGTTCGATGATCCGGAGAACCCGATGAAGATGGAGAAGATCATGGAGGCCTTGGGGGCCCAGACGGTGGATTGGTCGTTCAAGGTGGAATGCTGCGGGGCGGGACTGACGATGGCGCAGCCGGCGGTGATCGAGGAGTTGACGCACAAGATCGCGAAGAATGCGGCGGCCAACGGGGCTCAGGCATTCGTGGTGGTTTGTCCGTTGTGCCACAGTAATCTCGATATGCGGCAGGCGGCGATGCGAAAGCGCTACGGCGATGTTCCGGCGATGCCGGTGTACTACATTTCCGAACTGGTCTCGATCGCCTGCGGCGCGGACCCGAGAGAAGTGGCGGTCGGCAAGCACTTTGTTCCGGCCCTGGATCTGGTAAGCAAGTAGAACGAAATCGATCGGAGAACGAGGAAATACGATGGCGAGGATTGGCGTCTTTATCTGTCACTGCGGCGAGAATATCGCGGGCACGGTAGACTGCGCGAAAGCGGCGCAGGAACTGGCGAATCACCCGGGCGTGGTGTATTCGACGGACTATAAGTATATGTGTTCGGATCCGGGTCAGGAAATGGTTCGAAAGGCAGTCCGCGAGCAGAAATTGACAGGCGTGGTGGTGGCGGCATGCTCGCCGCGAATGCACGAGCCGACGTTTCGACGCGCGTGCGCGGAGGCGGGGCTGAATCCGTACTTGTGCGAGATCGCAAATGTGCGTGAGCAGTGCTCTTGGGTCCATACGGATCGCGAGAAGGCGACGGAAAAGGCCATCGATATTATTCGCGGGATGATTGAGAAGGTAAAGCGGAACACTCAGCTTCAGGCGATTCGTGTTCCGATCACCCGACGGGCGCTGGTCATCGGAGGGGGCATCGCGGGGATCCAAACGGCGCTGGATATCGCCAACGCGGGTCAGGAAGTGATTCTGGTCGAGCGGGATCTGTCGCTGGGCGGGCACATGGCGCAGCTGTCGGAGACATTCCCCACGCTGGACTGCTCGCAGTGCATTATGACGCCTCGTATGGTGGAAGTGGCGCAGCATCCGAAGATCACGCTGCTGACGTACGCGGAGGTGGAGAACGTCAGCGGATTTATCGGGAATTTCAAGGTGAAGGTGCGGCTGAAAGCCCGATATGTGGACGCGAAGAAATGTACAGGTTGCGGGGCGTGCATGACGAAGTGTCCATCGAAGAAGATCGCGAGCGAATTCGACTGCGGCCTGGGCAATCGGACGGCGATCTACACGCCGTTCCCGCAGGCGGTTCCGAATAAGCCGGCAATCGATAAGGAACACTGCATCTACTTCCAGAAGGGCAAATGCGGGGCGTGCGCGAAGTTCTGTCCGACCGGGGCGATCGATTACACGATGAAGGATGAATACATGGAACTCGATGTGGGGGCGATTGTGGTAGCCACCGGGTTCCAGGTTCAGAATATGGACGTGTACGGTGAATACGGCTACGGGCGGTATCCCGATGTGATCACGGGCCTGCAGTTCGAGCGTCTGGCGTCAGCGAGCGGCCCGACAGGCGGGAAGATCCTCAGGCCTTCGGATGGTAAGGAACCGGAGACGGTCGTGTTCATCCAGTGCGTGGGCAGCCGTGATCCGGCAAAGGGACTTAAGTATTGCTCGAAGATTTGCTGCATGTACACGGCGAAGCACACAATGTTGTACAAGCACAAGGTGCATCACGGGCAGGCGTATGCGTTCTACATGGACATCCGTGCAGCCGGCAAGGGATACGACGAGTTTACGCGTCGGGCGATCGAGGAGGATCATGCCTGCTATCTCCGCGGGCGGGTGAGCAAGATCTATCCCGAGGGCGGGAAGCTGATTGTTCGCGGCGTGGACACGCTGCTGGGCAAGCCGGTGGAGATTGCGGCGGACATGGTGGTGCTGGCGACGGCGGTCGTGCCGCAGAGCGACTCGCGTCAACTGGCACAGACTGTCGGGATCGGGTACGACGAGAACGGCTTCTTTAACGAAGCGCATCCGAAGCTTCGTCCGGTCGAGACGGCGACGGCGGGAGTGTTCCTGGCGGGAGCTTGCCAAGCCCCGAAGGATATTCCCGATTCCGTGTCGCAGGGTTCGGCGGCGGCCAGCAAGGTTCTGGCGCTTTTCAGTCGAAGCGAACTGGAGCGGGAGCCGGTGATTGCGAAGGTGAACGAGAATATCTGCGCCGGATGCTGGGGTTGTTATCTGGCATGCCCGTACAAGGCGATTGAGAAGAAAGAAATTCGCGATCGCGCGGGGAATCTGATCAAGAAAGTGGCGTACGTGAATCCGGGACTATGCCAGGGATGCGGAACGTGCGTTTCCTTCTGCCGGTCCAACAGCATTGACCTGGAAGGATTTACAGAGAAGCAGATCTTCGCGGAAGTGATGGGACTGTAAGATCGCGACACGAATGACACGGATAGGAGCGAATGGGACGAATAATGGAAACGCTGAACAAGAGAGAAACAGATGAGTGAGACATTTGAACCGAAAATAACCGCCTTTGTGTGTACGTATTGCACGTATGCGGGGGCCGATCTGGCGGGTACAAGCCGGCTGAAATATGCCCCAAACGTGCGGATCGTGAGGCTGCCGTGCACGGGCCGTATCAGTCCGATGTTCCTTCTCAAGGCGTTGCAGAAGGGCGCGGATGGGATTCTGGTCAGCGGGTGCCATCCAGGCGACTGCCATTTTACACACGGGAACTTTCACGCGAGGCGGCGATGGACGGTCTTCCGGTCGTTGCTGGACTTCATCGGTATTCCGAAGGAGCGGGTGTGGTTCTCCTGGATCAGCGCGGCGGAGGGCAATAAGTTCGCCGATACGATCAACAAACTGACGGAGGAGATTCGGAAGCTTGGTCCGTTCAGGCAATACGCGGAATTGATCGAAGAGATGGAATCTCCGGTGAAGGGATAGGATACAGCGATGGGAACAATCGATAACCTAAGGTCGCGAGCAAAGGATCTCCTGCAGGCCGGCGAGGTCAAGATGGTCATCGGGTATGCTCAGGGCTCGACACCGACGCGACGACACGCGGTATTCATTGGCTCAGCCAATGAAGTGGACCGGCTGGTTCTGGACGCACGGTGTGAGGATAACCTGGCGGGATATCTGGTTCGCGAAGGGCTGCTGCAGGACGGTAAGAAGGTGGGCATCTTCCTGAATCCGTATGGTATTCGCAGCGTGAACGTGCTGGCGGCGGAAGATCAGCTGAACCCGGACCAGGTGGTCATCCTGGGCTTCCAGGTGAAGGGCGAGGATGTGACGGCGCTGGAAGGGCATCACGTAAATGGGTTCATAGACCTCGTCGCCGAGATCAAGGCGAAGGATCTGCCGGCGGAACGGGCGGCCCTGATCCGGGAGTTGGAGGAAATGTCGGTCGAGGAGCGATTTGCGTTCTGGCGCGAGCAATTCTCCAAATGCATCAAGTGTTACGCCTGTCGGCAGGGGTGCCCGATGTGTTACTGCCGACGGTGCATTGTGGATCGAAATCAGCCGCAGTGGGTGAATTGCTCGTCGCATACGCTGGGGAACTTCGAGTGGAATATGGTGCGGGCGTTTCATCTGGCTGGGCGATGTGTGGGATGCGGAAGCTGTGAACGGGCGTGTCCGGTTGGGATTCCGTTGATGTTACTCAATCAGCGGATGGCCCGGGAAGTTCTGGAGGCGTTCGACCACTTTGCGGGGATGAGTCCAACGCAGGAACCGGTGCTTGCGAGTTTCAAGCGAGAAGACCGGGAGACATTCATACTATAGGAACGATGGGAATGGCGAAGGTATTACTGAAAAGCAGACTCAACGACATGATCGCGACCCTCAAGGCCGCGGGAATGAGTTTCTTCGGGCCGGTGAAGCAGTACGAGCATTCGTTCTACGGTCAGGTCGAGAAGGCGGAAGACTTGGCATTGGACCTGATCCTGCCGGACCGGACCCTCAAGGAACTGTTCTTTCCGCGAACCGAGCCGATGATGAAGTATGACGTTCGGAAGCAGCAGGTGGACATGCAGGAAGTTTTGCCGGCGAATCAGCCGAGGGTGATCTTCGGTGTTCGCGCGTGCGATGCGGCTGGGTTGGCGGTCGATGACTCGCTGTTCGGGTGGGACTATACGGACGATTACTGGTTTTCCCGGCGGAAGAATTCAACCATTGTCACCGTGGTCTGTGCATCGGCGGACGAGTTTTGCATGTGTACGTCGCTGAAGCTGGCGCCCGACAGCACCAAGGGGTCGGACATGCTGCTCCGACCGTTACAGGACGGGAGCGGATGGCGCGTGGAGGATGTGACGGAGAAAGGGAAGGAATTGGTCGAGCGGATTCGGGAGCTGCTGAGCGATTCCGATGCCGCGACGGCTGCAACGGCGAACGTGTCGGTGAAATTCGACCTGGATAAGGCGGCAGCGTGGCTGAAGGAGCCAGCCAATTTCGACAGCCCAGTCTGGAAGGAGGTTTCACGGCGATGTTTGGGATGCGGGGTGTGTACGTTCCTGTGTCCGACGTGCCACTGCTTCGATATTCAGGACGAAGGCGATACGTATCACGGGGTCCGGCGAAAGAATTGGGACAGCTGTTCATTCGCGATGTTCACGATGCACACGTCGGGCCACAACCCGCGTCCGACGCAGATGTCTCGCTGGCGACAGCGGATCATGCACAAATTCAATTATTATCCGGGCAAGTTCCAGGCCAATGGGTGCACGGGGTGCGGACGGTGCATGCGGCAATGCCCGGTGGACATGGGAATTTTGGAAACGATGCAGGAAGTGGCGAAACAGCCCAGGAGTACACGATGACGGATCGGCATGAGCATATCTATAAACCGGCGATGATGCGAATCGCGGCCATGAGGGACGAAGCCCCGGGCGTGCGAACGCTGCGGCTGGAGTTTCAGGATAAAGCGGATCACGAACGATTCAAAGCAACGTTTCGCACGGGCATGTTCGGGCTGTACGGACTGTTCGGCGAAGGCGAGAGTACGTTCTGCGTGGCCAGCCCGGAAACACGGAAGGATTACATTGAGTGTACATTCCGCGAGACAGGACGGGTGACATCATCGCTGGCGAATTGCGACGTGGGCGACGTGGTGAGTTTCCGCGGCCCGTACGGGAATCGGTTCCCGCTGGAGAAGTTTGAGGGCAAGAACGTAGTTTTCATCGCGGGCGGAATCGCGCTTCCACCGACGCGAAGCGTGATATGGTCGTGTCTGGATCAGCGGAACAAGTTCGAGAAGATCACGATCGTCTACGGGGCCAGGAGGGTGGCGGACTTGGTGTACAAGGACGAACTTGAGGAGTGGGGGAAGCGGGGCGATGTGGACCTGGTGCTCACAGTCGATCCTGGCGGCGAGACACCGGATTGGAAGCACAAGATCGGGTTCGTTCCTGCCGTGCTGGAGCAGGCGGCGCCGTCGGCAAACAACTCGGTGGCGGTGATGTGCGGCCCGCCGATCATGATCAAATTCACGCTCGTATCGCTGAACAAGTTAGGATTCGCGCCGGAGAACGTCTATACCACGCTGGAGAACCGGATGAAATGCGGAGTAGGCAAGTGCGGACGATGCAATGTCGGATCCGTGTATGTCTGCAAGGAAGGTCCGGTGTTCACCGCGGCGGAAATCGCCAAAATGCCCGCAGCCGATCTCTAGTCTGCTGCTCTAAACACAGATTTCCTTGGTGAGCTTTCGCTTGTGACTTTCAAGCGGATTACGCAGGATCCCTGCCTATGCTCTGACAGAATTATTCTTGCTCCATTTCAATAAGCCGGTAGAATGGAGTACATCAAAAGGGGAACAATCGGTTTAATTCCTGTTTTCGTTCAAAGGGGGGCGAAGATGAGAACGAAACTCCTGTCTTTGGTGGTCTCAGTTTGTCTGGTGTTGTGGGGATGTTCCTACATTCCGGTGCGGTCCGACAGCCTGGTGCAAAAGTCGGATACGCGTTATCTGGATACGGAGAACGGACCGGTTCAGATCACCCATGCGAGCACGAATACGGGGAAACTGATTGATGTGGTGTATCGCGATGCCTCAGTAGTCATGGCCAAGCCGTGCCGGGTGCGTTACAGTCTTCAATTCGATTTCTTCAGGAACGCAAGCGTTTCGGGCCGTTTGCCGAGCGGGAAGAAGTACCTGGTGAAACTGGATACGGGCTTTCCGTGGTATGCAGCCGTGACGGATACGGTGGTATCGGAAAATGGCTTGGCGATTCATCCCGGGAACAACCCGGAGTTTCCGGTGCGGGTGGGGCTGTGCCAGATGGATACACTCAAAATCGGGGGCGTAACGCTGGTGAATCCGCCGTGTACGTATTTCGATCAGCACTGGGAATTGCAGATGGCGGGAATGTCGCTGTGGAAGGAAAAATCCGTGCTGCTTGGATTGCGGGTCATGGAACTTTTTCCGTATATCGTGTTTGACAACCCGCGTCGTGAGGTCGAATTCGGGGCACAGGGTCATCACTTCCGAGCCGATCCTCGCGACCAATGGGTTTCGTATCCGTTCAGCATAGAAGACGACGCGGAGGGCCAGCGGCGGCTGATGGTGGACCTTCCCGTAGGGGGCGAGCAGATGCACGTGTTGTTCGATACGGGAAGTCCCGGTAATCTGCAGGTGACGGTCGGTCTGTGGTCGTCATTGTCGCAGCGCGTCAAACATTCGCCGTTGAGGAAGTCGGAAATCCTGTTTTGGCAATTTGGGGCCGTGCCTTGTGCGAAGACAAGAGCTTCAGAGCTTACCATTGGTCCTCGCACTCGACATAACACGGAAGTCGTTATCCTCTCGCCTTCGAACCCGTTCAAAACGGACTATGCTCTGGTTGGGATTGGATTTTTCGAGAATGATGTATTTGCCCTGGACTTCGAGCGAAACTTGATGTGGATAAAGAAAAACTAGCTTGCGGCCGACCGATGTTTTACGATGGCAGCCATGACGAACGGCGGAGCGAATGAATTTGATGTTGTGGTGATCGGAGCCGGACCGGCAGGGATTATGGCGTCCGGCATGGCTGCGAGACAGGGACAGCGCACGGCGCTCCTGGAGCGAAATGCGACCATCGGGCGCAAGCTGCAGATCACGGGCGGCGGACGGTGCAATATCAGCACACGAGTGCCTCCGGATGACTTCATGAAGGCCTTTGGTCGGGAGGGGCAATTTCTCCGCCCAGCCTTGGCGGCGTTCGGGCCCGAACAACTCGAGCAGTTTCTTGCCGAATGCGATATTCATCTGGTTCGAGAAGGGGCGCAATGTTTTGTCGGGGGCGGCGGGTCGCTTCTGGTCGATGGCTTGAGGACTTGGCTGCGGCGATGCGGCGTTCGGGTGTTCTGCGATCATCACGTAACACACGTTACACCGATGGCAGAGGGGAAATTCGAGATCACCACGGAGAATGATCGCTTCATAGCATCAACGAAGGTGATCATTACGGCAGGGGGCAAATCATATCCGCGGCTGGGAACTGAAGGGGATGGTTTCGCGATTGCCCGGGAGCTGGGGCACAAGATCATGCCCGCGATGCCAGCTATGGGACCCATACACGTTCGCGAGCCATTCTTTGGTGGACTGGCGGGGATCAGCCTGCCGGATGTTGAGGTGGAAGTCCTGGCCGACGGAAAACGTGAAGGCAAGTTCCGCGGCGGGTTCCTTGTGACGCACAGCGCCATTTCCGGGCCCGCGATCCTGAACGCCAGTCTGGTCGTTGCCCGCGCTCTGCAGCGAGAGAAATCGGTATTACTGCAGATCAACTTCCTGCCCTCGGCTGGCGAAGACGTACTGGAGCGGTTTGGGGAACTTCCGCAGCGATTTCGCGACACGCTGAAAGGTCTGGCGGATATCGAAGACAAGAATATGGCGCAAGTGTCGAAGGCCAAGCGCCGTCGACTGGTTCAGTTGCTGACACAGATGAGGCTCACGGTTGCCAGTACCGGATCGTGGGATGAGGGCATGGTAACCGTAGGTGGGGTATCGCTAAAGGAAGTCGATCCCCGTACCATGGAGAGCAAGATCGTCAAAGGTGTTTACTTCGCGGGTGAGGTCCTGGACCTGGCGGGGCATTGTGGGGGATACAACATTCAGGCGGCGTTATCAATGGGGTATCTGGCTGGAAGCTCGTAACATAAAGCTTGTCAGGTAAAGATATTGCAAAAGAATCATCCGGGGTCCATCTAAAGAACGGTAAAAGAGTTGACAAACGCCCCGTTTTTGCCTATGCTACAGTAAACGATTACTGATAGACGTATACTGTAGGTGGTTATGACTGTCACATTGCATGACATTGCCAAGGTGGTGGGGGTGAAGACAGCCACGGTGTCTCGCGTTCTGAATGACAAACCAAATCCAATCAAGGTCTCTGAGATTACGCGGAACAGAATATTCCAGGCGGCCCGGGACCTTGGATACCAGCCGAATGCGGCGGCCAGGGCTGTTCGAAGTGGGAAATTCAACCGAATTGCCTGTGTGGTCACGCAGTATGGTCCGCGGGGAAGCGTCTACTGGCCGACGATGAGCAGCTACCTGGAAATCGCTGCGGACAGACTGGCTGAGTGTGGATATTCGCTTATCTTCGAACCGTTCCATATCGATTACCAGACGGAACAACTGCTGGAAACTCCCAGCCTTTTTACGGAACTGGCCGTGGATGGAATTTTGGGCGTGGCGGCGGCGGGAATGATCCCCTCTCATGTGGATGAGAAGCTTTCCGGCCTGAAGGCGCCCACCGTCTGGGTGAATCGCAATCCCATGACCGAAGGGATGTTCGTGACCTGTGACGAAGTGGCTGGGGCGCGGGAACTGACCAAACATTTAATCGGTCTTGGCCACCGGCGGATCGGCTATGTGGGGACGCAGGGGGACCACCACTCCAAACAAGATCGATTTCGTGGGGTTCTGGAAGAGATGATCGCCAACGGACTGCAACCTCTTGCCCAAACGTTGAAAGACCGCCATACCTGTCTGGATATGGTCGCCGCGGAACTGTTGGATCTGAATCCCCGGCCGACGGCCTTGGTGTGTTATAATATTTGTGCGTACGATGCCGTGGTCATGGAAGCGGTTCGACGCGGAATTAAAATCCCGGAACAATTATCCGTTTGTTATTTCGCCTCCCCCTGGGATCGCCGGGAAACACAATATAAACCTACCATCGTTGAACTCCCCGAAGTGCATATGGCGGCGGCAGCGGTGGATATGCTGGTGGCCTGTATTCGCGAAAAAAGAATCTTGCCGGCCCCAAAACCGTTTATGGGAAAAATAATCGAAGGCCATACGACGGCTCCTCCAGAATCATGAATGGAAATGCAAATAAAAGGATAGAGCGATGATGAATAAAACATCTAAATCGAAATGTTTTACTCTGATCGAATTACTGGTGGTCGTGGCGATTATTGCCGTCCTGATTTCATTGCTGCTTCCTGCCCTGTCGCGAGTGAGGGGACAGGCCCGAACCTTGTCTTGCCAATCGAACCTTCGGCAGATCGGGATGGGAACCCAGTATTACTCCGACGATTTTAACGGAGTGATGATGTGTCCAAAGATTATGCTCCGTCCCGAGGAATACGCTCCGCAATCCGACTATGATCCCTACAACCGATGGTTCGACTGGTTACGGGTTCATTATTTTAAAGGTCCTATTGGTAAATGGGACAGCCCGATCCGCGGGCCGGGCTTTATTACGACCTGTCCCGAAAAAGACCCGCAGATGGGAGCTATCAATCCCGGCCTTGCCTGGGCCGGATATGGAATGAACTTCTGCCTGCCGGGCGGAGAAGGCTACGCCGGGTATTCCCCGGCTCAGGATGTCCAGTGGCGCCGAGTTGACGAGATCGTCACTCCGTTGGATCAATCGGTCTATGTCACCGATACCAGTACCCTCGACGAGGTGGCCCGATGCGGATGGAACCTGCACCGCAGTTCGCCGTTTATAGTGGGCGATTATTCCTGGTCAGCTGTTCCGGCCCGGCGGCATGACGATACATTTAGTGTTCTTTTTGTCGATCTTCACGTCGGCAACGCCGCCTGGCCTACCCAGATCACGGATGCCACGCACCGCTGGAACCTGTTCGGCGTGTCCGGCTGGTGGGTCTCTTCATATTAGTCCCGAAAATTCATTACGCCAGATTTTGGCCGATGCTTACAGGAGTTTTCTCATGTGGAGACACTTTGGGTTTGTGTTCACGATCTTCCTTTCGCATCTGGTAATCGCTGCGCCTGAAGCGAAGGACCATCGGTGGCTGGTTTGTCCTGAACTCGTGTATCGCAACTTCACGGATTCCCTGGTTGCCCCCGGTGAGACGTTCTCGTTTGAGGTGCCGCTTGAGAATCGAACCGACCAGAAACAGTCGGGGAAGCTGGTTTTGACGCTTCTGGATCTGTGGGAGAAACCTTGTGGCCAGCCGCAGACGTTTGAGTTTTCCCTTGGCTCGAAAGAGAAGACAGTGATGCCGGCTCGTTTTTCCGTGAATCGATTCGGAATCTACAAAGTTGAGGCGGTTGTGGTCATTGGGAATCACAGAGAATCCCGCGATATCACGAGCTTTGGCTGTATTCCTCCGGGAAATCCGCCGAAACATCCATTTTTCGGGACTCATATTCAGCATTGGCCGAATGAGCCGGAGATGGCTCGCCGGCTGGGCTTTTCTGCCAATCGCTCACACAATCAATCGCAGTATACGTGGTGGCGGTGCATGCAGTACGAACGTGACAAGTGGACCATGCATTACCAGGGTCAGTACGACAAGACCAACGCGTTGGGCATGGACCATCTGGGCCAGTGGTTCGCGGCTCCGAATTGGGCTGTGACGCTGTCCAACGGTCAGCATCCGCAGCCGATTCCCTTGGAGGGCTATCCGCAGGGATGGGTACCTACGGACATCGAGGCGTACAAGGTTTATGTGCGTGAAAGCATCAAGCGGTTCCCAGCAATCAAGGAGTGGGAGATATGGAACGAGCCGTGGTGTACGATGTTCTGGTTGGGATCGCCGCAGGATTACGTCGACTTGTGCAAGGTGTCGTATGAAACCGCCAAAAAGGTTCGGCCCGATCTGAAAATCTATGCCCAGTTTGGAGAAGGCGTCTGGGGCAAAGAATCACTGAAAGCGGGATTGCTGAATTACTGCGACGGATTAACCTATCATTGGTACTGCGGACCCGGTCGATGGGACGACGCTATCCATTTAATTCGGGATCATCGAAAGACGATTAGCAAATATACAAAGAAGAATATTCCCTTGATGAACTCCGAGTGCGGCGTGGAAGGAACGACGTTTCTTCGGGGGGTGGATCCGGCTTTGGAACTCAAGCAACCGATGAATTCCCGCCTGGTTGCAGAGCGGATCGTGCAATACTTCGTCACCACCATGGCCGAAGGAGTAGAACGGTGGTACTACTATTACCATACCATCGGCGAGACGTACTCCGGGTGGAGCACAATAGAATTGACGAAGACTCCGAAACCTTTCGCCGTGGCTTTGTGCATCCTGACTTGGCAGCTTGATGGGGGAACGTATGTCTCAGAGAAGAAACTTGCCGGGCCGGTTCATGCGTATCTGTTTGATCGCAAGGATGGCGGATCCGTCGCCGTTCTCTGGACGGTGGACGAAGGAGTGGGCGCTCTGTAGCTTCCCGGGAAGTATTTTGACCTGATGGGCAATCCGATTGGGAAAGCAGGGATGGTGCGTGTCACGGACACGCCGATGTATCTGCGTTTTGATGGCATGGCAAGCGAACTGGCGAAGAGTCTGGACCAGGCACGGATAGTCATTATCAGGTCGCCGGCTCAGAAAGAAGAGGGCAAACCAGGATCGGTCGTTCCGCAGGTGATGAGAGATTTCTCCGTCGCCAGTGAGTTGGGGGAGAACCGATTGATTCCGCTGGATATGCGGGCGGTCGCGAACATGGACTTGGCAGATGACAAACCGGGAGATGGGATCGGCGGCTGCACGGATGAAGGTCCGTACAACGATCTTCGCGATCTGAAACCTGGCCGTCACAAGTGGCTCGGAGTCCCATTTCTTGTCATTGATCCGGCAAGCAATCAGCATAGGGCAGTCCTCACGCTGCGGGGCAAGACATTTTCGGCGGGACCGGTAAGTTCCTCCCCCATCACTGTGGGCAGGAAGGTTCGAGGTCTGTTTTTCACGCACCTGGCCAATCATGCCATGGGGGCCGGGACTCCGGCGGGCGAATATGAAATTCTTTATGCTGATGGAACCCGGGAAACCCTTCCCATTATCGTTGGTACGAATATTTTTAACTGGTGGCACGATCATCAGGAAAATGAAGACAGTCGGACGGTGGCCGTGAAAGTCAGTCAACCTTTGGAAGATGGAAGTCCGTATCGCTTTTTCCGCATCTGGTATTGGGAAAACCCGAAAAGTAACGTGCCGGTTAAATCGATCGTTATGAAAAGCAAGCAGCAAAACGGGCCCACCATGGTGCTGATTGCCATTACCGCCGCGGTCTGGTAAAACGGCGGAGAAAGTGGTTGAAAAATATAACTAATTCGGCTATAAATGATTAATCGGTCAACCATCGATGGTTGACCGATTA
>CAZLZE010000110.1:0-17269 GCA_964563935.1 uncultured Phycisphaerae bacterium
CCGACGCCAGAACTTCCTCCATGCACCAGGCGGGACGCTTTACCGCATCGGTAGCTCGACCCGTACCCCGTAAAAAAACACCCGCCCCGCCCCGACGCAGCGCGTGGGGAAGGACTTTGACCTGTGACCCGATCCGGTCCCGCACCAGCGGGCACACGTTATGTACGCTGATCTCCAGTTCCCGGACGCCTGTCCGCCAAGCCTGCAAGACAGACTGATTGGTACCGGAGTTCCAGCCTCGGTATAGGAAGAGCATCCGCATCCATATGTCCCCAACAGACGCTTCTCCGAGCGACTCCCTCCCTTGGTCGCCCGGACCTTCCTATTTAGCCAGGAACCGGTCTTGGTAGTTGTCGATTGACAGAGAATCCCCGTGGACCCTCTAGACCTCTGCCGTTTCCGTCGTCATCTCGAAATTCGTGGCTAAACAGTCCTCATTGTCCTGTCCTGCGGGTTCAAGTCGGTCGGGACTGATCTCCAGCAGCGTATCCTGACCGAAGATATTGACTCCGAGCAGGATCCTCTCATGACGAATCCGCTGCCGAACCACCCCTTCCAGCCCCTTCATCGCCCCGTCGGTGATGCGATACCGCTGACCGATCACAACCGTGGCCAACTCGTCCGGGTTGGAAGCCACTCGCCCTTCACACACTACGTTCGTTGTCATAAATATTTGCCCTCGTTCTGGATGTACCCCATCCCTGTCAGTGCACCGCTACCGGAGTGCCGAACACCTGGAACCCCACGTCCTTGAAGTTGTACCCAATGATCGTGACAAACCTCATCCCTGGTTCAATAGAATCCCTCCACACGGAGGTCGATTACCTGCCTGCTACCGTTGCCACAATATCACTGTTCGGATGAGATACGAATTCTCGCTGTAAATCGGTCCGCGTATTCCCCGCTATGTAGTTTTAATATACGCCTTCACCGAGGCCCCTGTCAAGAAAAATCCCCTTCCGACGGGACCCTCAATTCGTCAACTTCCTGACCGCCAATAGAAAAGGGGCGGCCGGAACATTGCCCGACCGCCCCGTCATCAATCCAAATGATGCAGCGAACTACTTCGCCCTGAATATCAACGTTCAGAGTTTGTCGTCATTTCCCCCAGGTTTCGCTTTACCCCTTTTTGTTGCCGAAACGCCTCACCCGAGCTATGATGGTTGCAGCGTACTCGCGGGAACTTTCCAAACCACAAGGGGGCATAAAAATGAACGCCAAACACAATGAAACTCGACGTGACTTTCTCCGCCTCAGCCTCGCCGCGGGCGGCGCCCTGCTGCTATCCACATCCCTCACCCAGGCCCAGAATGAGCGCAACGATGAGGGACACAATCCCGACATACCACCCACCGAAGACCTCATGCGCGAGCACGGCGTGCTCCGACGCGCCCTGCTCGTCTACGAGGAAGGCATCCGCCGAATGCGGTACGGGCAGGACATGCCCATGGGAATCCTGGCCGACACCAACGATCTCCTTCGCCGATTCATTCAGGAATATCACGAGCGACTGGAGGAACGATACCTCTTCACCGAGTTCGACAACATGGGCGAGTACGGACTCCTGGTCAACACCCTCCGCAAACAGCACGAAGCCGGACGCCAGCTCACGGGACGCATCGCTCAGCTCACCGGCGCCGCCGTGTTCAAGATGCCGGATAACCGCCGGCAACTGATCGAGTGCATGCGCCTGTTCATCTTCATGTACCGCCCCCATGCCGCCCGTGAAGACACGGTGTTATTCCCCGCCGTCCGAAACATTTTCAGCCGCGACAGTTTCATCAATCTAGGCGAAGTCTTCGAAGACCGCGAAAAGGAAGCCCTTGGCGAAAACGGCTTCGAAAATATCGTCATCCGTATCGCCAACATCGAAAAAGCCCTGGGCCTCTATAATCTCACCCAATTCACGCCCAAGCTCTCATAGAATGCTCGTCCCTGCCGCCAGGGCGCGATAGTTCCCATGCACACCATCCAGCGCCACGCTCGGCAGATTCTCCATCTCGTCAATCCGATCGATCTTCCCAGCCAGCAGTTCACCGATCCGCCGATCGAGTTCCTCGTAGCGCCGCTTCTGACCCGCGAATCGAATCTGCATGACCTCCAACCCGAACGGTTTGTTCCGTCTCAGCCACTGCGTGCGAAACGCCTCGTCCAACACCTCCAAACTGCGAATCGTCTTCGGAATATCTTTCCGCACCGCCTTGAGACCCGCCTTGTTCCGCCGGGCATACGCGGTATCGAGCTTCAGCCGCAGATCGATCTTCCTCAGAAGAAAATCAGCGATAGCAACGGCGTAGCCAAAGTCGCCACCGCTCGTCGTCTTCGTCCGGCACTTCTTCAATCGGCCAAGCTCCTTCGCGTAGCAGTCTCTGATCTTCTTGCCGAACCCCCGCTGAACCAGATTCTGGTTGTGCCAGAAGATCCCCATAATAGGATCGTCCCACATCAGCTCGCGGCCCCAGTCCGTCGCGCACACGCTTTCCTTGTAGTCGCCGTGACAGATCGCCTCAAACCGTTTGCCCAGACTCGCAGCCGGCGTCTTGCCCGTATACGCCAACTCCGCCACCCAGACCATACCCGCCATCGCCGAATCAAAATCGCAGAACGCGCCGTCGTCGCCCCACAACGTCACGAAAAACTCCTTGAGTCCCGCCTTCAGCGACGCACGCACGCACGGACCTGTCGCCGCCTCGGTCTTCCACTGCCAGTTCCACAGCGTACACCACGTCCACACCCCGGACCCCATCAGCGGCTCCTTGCCCAGGTCCCGATGCCGCTGAATCCAGTCCAGGTAAAACTCTTCGTCGTGATGATAGTAATCCCAGTACACCAGTTCCACATCCTTCGGGATCTTCGCCTTCACGTCGGCCGGGATCACGCACGCCTTGTCGTAGTAGTCCATGGTCTTGCTGCCCATGCGGAAATACATGTCCGACCAGATCATCGGCGACAGGTTGTGCTTCCTGCACATCGCCGTCACCTTCGCCAGGTGGCGGTTGAAGATATCGAACCCGCGCTCGTGGCCGAACAGGTCCATAAAGCGTCCACGACCGAGATCGTGCGTCTCGTCCATCCCGATGTGAATCCGTCGCGATCGGAAGCAGTCCGCCGAAGTCGCGATCATCTTCTCGATCAGGGCGTATGTCTTATCTTCATCCACCAGCAGCACGCTCGACGTATCCTTCACATCGTTATACGCGGTCCACTTGAGGATCTGCTCCAGGTGGCCCAGCGTCTGAATGCACGGGATCATCTCGATCCCCAACCGGTGGGCGTAATCGTCAATCGCCTTCAGTTCCTCTGCCGAATACGCGCCCCGCTGATAACCGAAATACGGTTCGCCCGGAAGCTGATAGGTGTCTTCCGTGTACAGCATGGCCATGGTATAGCCCAGGAGCGACAGCTTCCTCAGCCAGCCGCAAAAATGATCCACCTTCATTACCGCGTTGCGGGAACAATCGAGCATGATCCCGAACGTGGCGAACGATGTCGCCTCCGTTGCGGAAAAGTTCCTCTCGCCCGCCCGCGCCAACACCAGTCCCACTCCGCGAAGGGCGGCTGCCGTGTCCGTATACTCGATTATCGCCTCCGAACCCTTCTTCGTCACCGTTACCGTCCGCCGGTCCGAGGAAATCGGCCTAAACGTCAGCCGCACCTCGCCCTTCTTGTCCGCCACCAGCGGATATTCCTCCGCCAGCGTCGCCAGCGCCGTCTGAAGCTCTCGTGATGTATCCGCCGTATCCCAGCTCAGTCTGATCATGGTCCAACTCTCCTGAAAAACAGGCTGGATTGTACCCTGATCCGCCGCATCTTCAACGTATTTCTTCTCTCCCGCTGACGCCCGTCCCCACCCACCTTCAGTCTCTTCTTTTGTAGGGACAAGTCTCAGACCTGCACTCTTACCTTTATTGTGGCGCACGCATTCCTGCGTACGATCCTTTTCCATTTTGCATTTTGATCTGTGCACTTTTCATTTTTCACTATCGCCTCGTAGGGTGGGCCGCGCCCACCGAATTCGCTCCGCAACGGGTGCGGCAGCGACAGAGCGTGTCGCGAAGGAAATCTACCGGCAGGCTTGCAACCCGCCCTACACCTTCAACCACTTGTTCATGAACGCGATACCTTCGTCGACGAGAATCTCATGCCCGCCGTGATGATCGGCGTATTCGATTCGCTCGCCCAGGCCGAGCTTGTCATAATATGCCTTGGCGCGATCAAACTCCTCGTGCTGCAACGGCCACCAGCCGATACCGTCGGCGCGACCCTGCTGGATCTGAATCGCCCGGGGACAAACCATGCCCAAAAGTTCGGCGTCGCCGAAACCGTTGGCGAACCAGCCGGGGACCCAAATGTGCTCCTCGTCAGCATCAAGAAACGAACTGTACAGCGGACTCGAGACAGCCATCTTGTTGAAGCGATCGTTGAACCACGCGCAGACGATCCCGGCTTTGATCCGCTTTTCCAGCGGCACGGTAGATATCGTGTAGAACCCGCCGAGGGAGATTCCCCACATGCCGATCCGATCAGGATCGACCTGGGGCAAAGTGACGGCGAAGTCCAGAAGTCGCCGGATCTTTCCCACCTCCAATCCGGCAAGCGTTCGGCCCAGGAGCAGACACAGCCGCTGGAGCCGGGCACGGGACTTGGCTTCGGTGATATTGCTCGGAGCCAGGACCGCAAAGCCTGCCTCCGTGAGGGCTCGTCCGTAACCGTGGTAAATATTGTCCGGATCGGCCAGCCCGAAGACACGTTCGGGCGTGGAGGCGATACCGTGCTGAGCGATCACAAGGGGCAGACGTCCACTGGCGTTCTTTGGAACCGCGAAGGCAGCGCGGGCCCGCAGGCCGGGGGCCAAATCGATGAACACCCAGCGGGCGACGGTCTTGTCGTCCTCGAAGAAAGGTTCCCACTCGGGCTTAAAATCGGCGGTGAAGGAAAATTCGCCAATGGTACGGCTCCACAACTGGCGAAGCGGGTCGCAGCTTCGCTCGTACGCTTCAACGGAAGCGGCATCCACTCTCATCGGCCGCTTGTCCGCCAGCGTCTGGCGGCATTGGTCGACCAGCCAGGCTTCCGCTTCGCGGCGCATCAGAGACTGACGGTCCCCCTCGCCGCGGGCGATCATCTTCTCACCGACGTTAAGGGCATTCGTGTAACTGGGCATGGATGATTCCTTACAAATGAAGACGGTGCGTCGCGACGCACCCTACGAAAGACGACTCGGCGTCCGGAGGATATTGTACTCCACCCGGCCATGGTCGACACGTTCGATTTTCATCGGGTTCCAACGAAGGTGGGCGGGCGAGTCGGGACCACCGCAGGACGGACAGCCGGTCATGTCAAGCTCCTTGACAAAAAATCGCAACTTAGATAACCCATGATAATATACACATCTTTCATGTCAAGCCCATCGGCTGATCTAAATGAAAACCCGTCATAGCGGCGTTATATACGCATTAAATGCGAAATGACGGATCGGGATCAAGGTATCTTCGGATCAGCCGGACCAATCTGTATATATACAGTTTAGTCTGCCTGTCGCAGGTCCGGGCAACAAAAAAACTCCCGCCGGACGGAGGAATATAGTAGGATGGTAGCAGACACGTTCAATCGACCCGCCTGTTTTGAAGGTTCCCGGGTTGAAGAAAAGGAGTATGACGCGATGAGTATTTATTTCCAGGACAAGAGTTGGCTTGAGTTGAAGGATTACATCGAGAAAGGCGCCTTGATTATTCTGCCATTGGGTACGGTGGAAGAGCACGGTCCGCACATGGCCACCGGCGCCGACGCGATGATCGCCGAAGACACGTCGCGGGATATCGCGATGGCGTTCGCGAAGGAAAAGGACGTCCCGCCGGTACTGGTGATGCCGACGTTCTGGAGCGGATATTCGATGGAGATCATGCGGGCCTGGCCGGGGACGATTTCGGTGCGGGCGAGCGTGGTGCTGCAGGCGTTGACGGATATTGTCGGGTCGCTGGTGAAGATGGGGTTCTACCGGATCGTCGTGTCGAACAATCACGGGCATCATGACGGAATCTGCCGGCAACTGGTGCGCGACGTAGCCGACGAGCATAAGGTTTGGATCGCCGCATTCGAACCGGTGGCGATGGCGGCGAAGGAATTTGTCGCGATGCGCAAATCGGCGCCGGGCGGCGCCTGCCATGCCTGCGAATACGAGACATCGCTGCTGCTGCACTACAACCGTCCGGTGGACATGACCAAGGCGACGGGCGACGACATCATGCGTTACAGCAGCAAGTTCGTACCGGCTGACGGATTCTGCGGATCGAAAAAGGTGACGTGGAGCACATGGGGTCTGCAGCAGTCGAAGTCGGGCTGTTACGGAGATCCGACGGTGGCGTGCAAGGAAATGGGAGCGAAACTGGCCCAGGCGATGGTCAGCAATACCGTCGAGTTCCTCAAGGAATTCTGCAAGCAGACGGTGAAGCCGAAATAGAAGGCAGCTAGTGAGATAGGCAGGTGGGCAGATAGGCGAAGAAAAAGAAGAGACGCACACTGAAGTGTACGCCACGAAGAGACAAGAGGATCGCACGCAGGAGTGCGTGCGCCACAGTGAAGAGAAGACGGAGATTTTCGGCCGTGCTGACATTAGGCGTGGATATCGGAACGAGCAGCCTGAAGCTGGGCGCAGTGGACGTGGACAAGGGCGAACTTGTCGCGTGGGCGGGCGGCGACTATCAGCTGCAGCATCCCCAACCCGGGTGGTCGGAACTCGACGCGGAGTGCTACTGGAAGGCCTTTGCCGACAGCCTGGGCAAGGTCGGCCGATCGGTCGATCTCAAGCAAATCAAAGCCATCTCCGTCAGTTCGCAAGGCCAGACGTTTGTGCCTGTCGATAAGGATGGAAAACTTCTTCAGCGAGCCTGGACGTGGATCGACAGCCGAGCGGCGGCAGAGGCGCAGGAACTGATCGATCGATTCTCCAATGAGGCAATCTTCAACACGGTGGGCGTGGAAAGCATGTATCCCGGCTCGCTGGCGTCGATGATTATGTTCTTGCGGAAGACAAACCCGACCGTCTTCGCTCAGACGTGGAAATTCCTGATCACGAGCAGTTTTCTGATGTGGCGGCTGACCGGACGAACCGTGATCGACAAGAATCTCGCAGCCATCACGGGCATGTACGACTGGCACGCCAAGCGATGGTGGCCCGAGATGTTGGCGGCCGTCGGAATCAAGGACGAACGGGTGCTGCCCGAGGTTCTGCCGTCCGGCGCGCCCGCGGGAACGATCCTTCCCAAGATAGCCGACAAGTTGGGCTTGGCGCATGACACGCTGATCGTCACGGGCGCCAACGACCAGACTGCCAACGCGATCGGAGCGGGGCTGGTGGACGAAAAGGAAATGCTGATCGTCCTGGGAACGGCGCTCATCGTCTTTAAGGTGCTCGGGCCGACAGAAAAGCCCTGCGCACGCGGGTTCTGGAATCCGTATCCGGTACCGGGGAAGACGTATCAGCTCGGTTATACCAACAACGGCTGCGGTACGCTCGATTGGGCTAGACAGTTGCTCGCGCCGGAGATTGGGTATCCGGAATTGTTCGAGCACGCGTCGCGAGTGCCAGCCGGGTGCGAGGGCGTAACGTGTCTGATCGATCTGGACGGCCGGGCCGTGGCGGGAGGTAGCGATTATCGCGGCGTGTTCGCCGGACTCTCGCGCAAGACCGACCGCTGGTGCCTGCTGCGGTCGGTGCTTGAAGGCGTGGCGTGCGGCGTGCGGGAACTGTCTGGCGAATTGAACTGGGATGTTTCCGGCAAGGACATTCGCGCGGTGGGCGGCGGAGCCCGGTCCGACCTCTGGCTGCAGATTCACGCGAATCTCTTGAACGCGACGCTTCGACGGTTGGGGCACGATCAATCGGGCGTGGTCGGCGGCGCGATCATGGCGGCCGTCGGCGCGGGACTCTTCCCCACTTACTCGGATGCCGTGGCCCGCATCGTCAAACTCTCCCACCGCATCGAACCGACGGCGGACGGCGTGCGCGAGTATCAAAAAATATACGAGACCTCACGACGCCTGCGCCAGGCGGGAAACCTGTTTCACAATATCAAATGATCCTGGTGGATGAAGAAGAAGCGATGGGCTCAGAAACCCACCCCACAGGACTTTTCGTTTTGAAAAGGAATACCAATGTCCGACCTGAAAGGCAAAGTCGTCATCGTGGCCGGGGGCGCCGGGTATCTGGGAACACCGATCTGCCGAAAACTCGTCCAAGCCGGCGCGAAAGTGGTCATCGCCGATTTGAATATGAAGAATGCGCAGACGCTGGCGGGCGAAATCGGAGCCAAGGCGCTGCGGCTTGACGCGGGCAATGAAAAATCCATCAAGAGCGTCGTCAAAAAAGTCGTAAGCGAGTTCGGGTCGCTGGACGTGCTCGTCAATTGTACGTTTTTCGCCATCGGCAAGCTCGTGGAGGAAATCTCCGCGAAGGAATTCGACAAAGCCATGCACGTGAACCTGACGGGCAGCTTCCTGCTGGCACGCGAAGCGGCGTCGGCGATGAAGCGAGGCGGGAGCATTGTCATGTTCTCGTCGATGTACGGCCAGGTGTCGCCCGATCCCAAGATCTACACCGGGAAGATGAAGCCGAACCCGATCGAGTACGGCGTGGCCAAGGCCGGGATTATCCAAATGACAAAATATCTGGCCGTCTGCTGGGGCCCGAAGAACATTCGCGTCAATGCCATCGCCCCCGGACCGTTCCCCAATCCGAACGTGCAAAAAGAGTATCCCGACTTCGTCAAGCGGCTGGCGAGCAGGGTCCCGCTGGGTCGGATCGGTAAATCGCAAGAGATCGCCGGGGCGGTAGCGTTCCTGGCTTCGGATGAATCGTCGTTCGTGACGGGCGAGACGATCAGCGTCAACGGCGGTTGGACGGCGTGGTGAGAGATGGACTCTAGGCTTTGGGCTTTGGGCTTTGGAAAGAGAAAAACAAGTCCTACACCCGGTGTTCTTTGGCGCGGTCGAGGTCGGCGCGGACTTCGGGAACAATGAAAAGGTCGTCAATTTGGGGAAACGAGGCAAGATCGGTAAGAAGCCGCTCGTATTGGCCCTCGGGGTCGGCTTCCAAGTCGATAAAGACGATGGACTTTCCCTTGAGCTTGCAGATGCCGCCGCCCGCTCCGCCCAGTCGCTCCGGGCGGACCTCCAAGCCCAGCTTCGAGCACACCTCCAATAATGTCGCCAGCTTGTTTTCGATGTCCAATTCTGTACTCCGGCTCAAGCGGGAAACTGGTCCCTGCCGATATTGACCTAAACCGACCGGGGTTTGTTCGTCCCGGAATTCATAACTATGACGACACGCATCAGGAAAACCGATATCGATCCGGTGGATTATCATACCGATCTGGCGGAAAAACTGCAAATGCTGGAAAAGCATCTGGATCAGCTTGAAGATCAGCTTGTCCGGGCCCAGCGGTTGGCGGCGCTGGGTACAATGGCCACCATGATCGCGCACGAGTTCAACAATATTCTCACGCCCGTGATCAGCTATGCCCAGTACGCCCTTGGCCGAAACGATCCGGAGCTGATGAAGAAAGCGCTGAGCAAGGCATTCGAGAACGGCAAAGAGGCGGCGGAGGTCTGCCAGCATTTGATGAGCTTCGGGCGAGGCGATGCCAGCACCAACACGTGCGACGTGGGAGAAACGGTGCAGGCGTCGCTGCGGTGCATGGTGCGCAGCCCAGCCAAGGACAACATCGAGTTGAAGGTGGATGTTCCTGAAGGCCTGGTTGTGGGTATCGAGCCGTGCCTGCTTCAGCAGGTGGTTTACAATATGATCATCAACGCCCGCGACGCCATGCTCGGCCGGCCTGGACGATTGACGATCACGGCGGCAACCACGGAG
The DNA here is from genome assembly GCA_964563935.1 of uncultured Phycisphaerae bacterium. Lineage (GTDB taxonomy): Bacteria > Planctomycetota > Phycisphaerae > JAAYCJ01 > JAAYCJ01 > JBAZZQ01. The sequence continues at coordinate 9,872 of CAZLZE010000110.1, forward strand.
GACGATCGCGTGGAACTCCGCATCGCCGATACCGGTTCGGGAATCGATCCGGCGGTTCTGCCGCGCATTTTCGATACGTTTTTCACGACGAAGAACGGCGGGGGCAAGGAAGGTTCCACACGGGGCGGCAGCGGACTGGGATTGGCGGTCAGCCGGCACATCATCGAGCGGGCGGGCGGAAAAATCGCCGTTCAGAGCGAGGTGGGGCAAGGAACCACCTTCATCATTTCCCTTCCATTGGTCCAGTCAAAATAAAAGCGACCGATCTTCTTGCGTCGACCGGCCGCTTCGAGCAATTCGAACACGTCACACTCTCGATTTCTACGTGGTCTTCACTTTGATCTTGTGGGGTTTGGTCTCCGGCTTCTTGGCAATCGTGATGTCCAGGATTCCGTCATGGAAATGCGCTTCAATCTTTTCCGGATCGACCGAGCCCGGCACCTGGAAAGTACGGAAGAACTTGCCGTATGCCCGTTCGGTGAGATACACAGTGCCTTTGTGTTCGACGGGTTTTCTCTCACCTTCGATCCTGAGCAGACCATCTTCATAGCTGACACTGACATCCTCAGGCTTCATTCCGGGCAGTTCCAGTTCAAGATGGACGTTGTCGTCGTCTTCCCAGATGTCGGCGGCGTAAGAGATGGGCTGGCCTTCCCTCATGCCGAAGATCCGGTCGACCATGCGGTCGAAGTTTGACATCAAGTCCATTTCACCCCACGGATCAAACCATCGTGACGGAACGTTCCGACGTCTTTCAACTCTTACCGGCAACATGTCCTTATCCTCCATTCTTGCTGATTAAAAATCCGTTTTTCGTTTTTAACCACACAAAACCTCTACTAAATTGTATGGCAAGGTCTGTGCCAAAACATTGGCGTACAAGTTCTTGACTTACGCGAGCTTAGAAAGCAGGAAATCATGAAGACGGAAAAGCTGTCAAAAAGTCAGAATCGGGCCTGCCACGGACAAACACTTTGCATTTCGCAGGCGGGGGTGATACAACACAAACTCTGAACCTGAAAGTAAAGGAAATGCCCATGCTCAAGTCGAATGGAACCCGTCAGATGCGATTAATTCCTCTGTTGCTGGTAGCGATGATGTTGATTGTCGCCAGGTCGCAGGCCCAGACGTCGCCGAAGGAGGACCCGACGGCGTTCAGCTTTGTGGTGTGCGCCGATCCGCATGCCTCGGAGAATCGGGCGGGTGAACTGACGGCGGCGGAGAAGTTTCATCAGTTTCTGCAGCAGGTGAAATCGCTGAAGCGCCAGCCGGACTTCATCCTCATTGCGGGCGATCTGCACGTTAAAGCATTTCAGGAGATCCTGGCCAACGAGAAACCGACGATCCCCATTCACGTCACACCGGGCAACCACGAGTCGATGCACGATCGCCAGCGGCTGGACAAGATGTTCCCCGACGATTTTAAGGGTAAAGATTTCTACTCGTTCAGACATAAAGGGTGCCTGTTTGTGGCGATGTGCGACGCGGGAATCAACGGCGATCACGTGGGGCACTTCGACTCGGAGGCCATCCGCGGCCAGGACCAGTGCGAGTGGCTGAAGTCCCAATTGGCATCGAAGGCGGGCCCAACGTTTGTTTTTGCCCACATCCCCCCGCATCCGCAAGGAAAAGTACCGGGCAAGATGTTCCTTTCGACCAATGATCAGAAGTACCTGCGGGAGCTCGCGGCGGAATACAAACCCGTGGCCATGTTCTTCGGGCATCTTCACTATCGGATGGAGTTCAAAATCGCCGAGTCGCTGGTTTTTGTGGCCCCGTCACTGAACTGGACGTTTTCAAACCAGCCGCGAGGCTTCTTCGAGACGACCGTATCCAAGAACAATATCGAGGTCAAGTTCATCCCCATCGAGCAGAAAAAGTAGCTCCCATGCCCCCTTCCGCGACAGCCGGATTTTTCTGTCATTTTTGGGGGAATTTGGTATATTCCCGCAATCTGTCATGACACATTTTGGAGACCAATGCGATGCGAGTGTTGAGCAAAGAAGTGTTTATTCCTCACGATCACGGTCGTCCGGCGTTTCCAGGATTCATTTCATATATCAGCAAGGACAAACCGATCCTTCTGCACCGCTATGGGTGGGAGGATGAATCCGACAATCGCGACGACTGGATGGATTCCTACAGCTACGACAACGGCCGAACATGGAGCGACCCGGTCATCGTTCAGAAGAGCAGCCCCGTGCCCGGCGGACGGATCAAGTACATGGAATCGTGCGCGTATTTCGATACCGACACGAACAAACTTATCGTGCTATCCACCAAGTCGCTGTATCCCGACAATCAGCTCGACGTCGACCAGTCGTACATCATGGAAATCAACGTGCTGGACACGGCCACCGGCGCATGGAGCAAGCCGATCGACACGACCTTCGGATACAAGGAAGGTGTGGCGGTCAGTTTTTCTTTTCCGATCAAGACAGCGACAGGCCGATTGGTCTTTCCCGGCTGTAAGTTCCAAATCGGAGCGGACGGCAAGCCGGTTCACTACAACAACTGCTGGGCCCCGGCGGATCAGTCGATCGCCATTATCGGCGAGTACCAGAAGGACGGAACGATTGCCTGGAAGACGAGTGCACCGATTTCGATCGACCTGGCCAAGAGCGGCCGCGGAGTGGACGAGAATACGATCATTGAACTGCCGGGCGGAACGCTGGGCATGGTGATTCGAGGGTCGAACGACGGACTGCCCGAGGGAACGCCTGGATACAAGTGGGTTTCGTACTCGAAAGATGACGGTATGACATGGTCGGCGCCGCAGCCGTGGACATACACGGATGGAACGCCGGTGGAATCGTCGGCGACGGGATCCTGTCTGCTGCGATCGATCAAGAACGGCAAGGTGTACTGGATGGGAAATCTGTGCATCGACGGCGCTAAGGCGCAGTACAACTGGCCACGGAGTCCGCTGTTTATCGCGGAAGTTCAGGAAGAGCCGTTCGCGTTGAAACGTGAAACTGTGACGGTGATCGATCAGCGTCAGCCGGAAGAATCCCCCGGTTGCCAGATGTCGAATTTCCGCTACTATCAGGACCGGGAGAACGGCCAGATCGTGCTCTTCCTGACACGGTTCGGGGAACAGAACGAGAAGGAATGGCGGCTGGCGAATTATTACCGATATCGAATTGAGATCTAACGAGGAACAGACAATGAGCACCTGGCAATCAGTCCTGGAATTAAGTTCGAAACGATCGATCATCGCGGGAAGCGAGGAAGCCTTGCGTCAAGCCATCGGGCGGGGCGCGGACCTTCGCGTCTACACTGAATTTCGACATAATGAGCATGTCGACACAACGTCTGACAACTCCGAAATCGTGCAGGAGGTAAGCGATTTTCCGACGACGTACCTGGTGGACAACCGCTGGGTGGCGGGGATCATGACGTTCCGCATGCCGATCAGTCCGCCGGACGGATTCGGGCCGCGGGCGTCGATGTCGTTCTTCATGTACAACCAGAACGGCCAGCAAGCAATCGCCCGGCCGTACATCGACGGTCAGCCGACCAACGGCACGCCCGGACCCGCTCCGCTCAACAATCACGCCGATATGCCGAAGTATCACGAGCTGGACAACTGGGACGTACAGACCAACGCCCCGAGCAGCAACTTCATCTACGACTTTGAAATCTTCAAATTCATGGTGAACGATACGTGGCGGGAAGTCCTGGCCACCGACGCCGAGGGAAAAGTCGTCTCCGGATCGCTCGATAATTTTGCGGACGCGTTCGTCAAAGGCTGCGAGGTGAAGGTGGGAATTCGCGGGTTGTGTCGGGATCTTGGCCAGGGCCCGGACCACGAGATTTTCGTGCAGACGGGACCGGGGTACTTTAGTACCGGGCGTCGCCTCTTCTCGACGGGTACTCGGCCGACGGTCCGCGTCAAGCCGGGGGTTCCCATGCAGTATAAGAGCAAGGAGTGGGATTTCGGCTGGCTGATGCCGAGGACTGACGGTTACGTGGCGAGGTGGCTTTGCGATCCATATACGCTTCAGTTCCGCAAGACCGACGGCCAATATGCCATTCGGTGGTTCGTGCGGTAGGACGGTTCAGTCCGCTCTTGAAAAGCGGCGGATAAGTCAGTCAAATACAGCTATGTTCTTTGCTGCTTGATCATCGGAGACACGATTATGTTCATCGACATCCACGCTCATGCGTATCGCCGTCCATATCCGGGTCCGGACGGGAAACCGATTTTTTCCAGTCCGGAGCAATTGCTCAAACGCTATGACGAACTGGGAATCGAAAAGGCATGCCTGCTCCCGCTGGTGAGCCCGGAAGTATATCTTCCGCAGTCGAACGAAGATATTCTGGAGATGGTAGAGACGTACCCGGATCGATTCATCCCCTTCTGCAATATCGATCCGCGGGCGATCAGCAATTCCGTCGACGCGCCATTGGGCGACCTGCTGCGAATCTATCGCGACCGCGGCTGTAAGGGCATCGGCGAGGTCATGCCTAACATGCCGTTCCTGCATCCGATGGTACAGAATCTGTTCAAGCATGTTCAGGACGTCGGGTTCCCGCTGATCTTTGATATTTGCGCACGACTCGGTGGAACATATGGTCTGTATGACGACCCGGGCCTGCCTCAATTGGAGCGGTGCCTGATCGCATTCCCCCGCCTGCGGATTCTCGGCCATGGCCCCCCCTTCTGGGCCGAAATCGCCAAACTCGAAACGCCCGGCGACCGGGATGCATATCCGACGTATCCGGTCAAGGAGGAAGGCGTGGTGCCGAAGCTGTTCCGGCGATATCCGAACCTGTACGGAGATCTGTCGGCGGGAAGCGGGTACAACGCCCTGGCCCGGGACCCGGAATATGCCGTTCGATTTCTCAATGAGTTTCAGGATCGTCTGATTTTCGGAACGGACATCTGCGGCCCGGATCAGCCGGCGCGCCTGGCAAAATTCCTGATCGATCTCCGCGACAGCAAGAAGATCAGCGACACGGTCTTCCAGAAGATCGCCCGGGAAAACGCGATCCGCCTGCTTGATCTATAATAGAGGGTCGGCCAGGTCGGGGCCGCGTAACCGGTCACTTAAATCTAACGTCCCATAAATACTAGTTGAACATCCCTTCTTAAACCATTATTTTCCATGCACTTGCAGGAAAAACTAATGTAGGCGTTGACATTTTTCCGAAGATTTCTCTTGAAGGAAGAGGCAATAAAGGATATTGTTGAAATATCGCATCGGTGGTCAGTAATCTATTGGGGCATAATTGATTAGATAAAGGATCAGATTATGGAAGGCACATCGGAAAAGAAATCGGCAGTGGTGAGCGGGAAGGGCAAATGGTTGGCGCTGAAGGTTGAGGTCATTTGCATCCTGATGATCGTCCTGGCGTTGTTGACGCTTCGGGACTACAAACAAAGCCAGGCGCAGGCCCAGGTGAATCTGGACAAGCAGATTCCGTTCAAATGCACAGCCTGCAGCTCAATCGAATACTACAAGATTCGCGATTTGCAGAAGATCTACAAGCCGGAGCAGATGAGACTGGCGCAGGGTCCGGCCACTCAACCGGCGAATGCGGCAGAGGCGGGCAAGCCCCCGACAACGACGGCGCCGGTAATGGAGCCGATGATGGGGCCGATGACGCTGCAATGCAAAAAGTGCGGCAAGAAGACATTGACCCAGGCCGTCGAGTGCCCCAAGTGCCAGAACATCTTTGTCATGAAGATGGACCCGGCCAAGGGTCTGTTCGACGATAAGTGTCCGAAATGCGGCGAAAGCTACGCCAAGGCATGGCAGGAAAAGTACCGCAAATCACAGGGCACCAAGTAGCCCATTACAGCTCGGGATCCCCCCGAGACATCGAACAAAATAACCTCATTGGAGATGCGAACGGCTCTCCAATGAGGTTTTTGTATTTTGGGCAATGGTCCCGCATAACACCGCCCACTTCGAGCACGCCTTTCTTTTGGACTTAGGTCATTTTCACCTGTTACCGCGGAAGGAAGGCGTCGTGGACAATCATCGAGTTGGAATCGTGGGCGTCGGCATGGTCGGTAAGGCCATGCGGAAGCTGCTTGGTCCGCACACAGTGATATACGACGTCAAACCGGGCTATTCACAGAACAAGAACGCCATCAACTCGTGCGAAGTTGTCTTTATCTGCGTGCCGACGCCCATGAGGGCAGACGGACGCTGCGATACCAGCATCGTCGAGGAAACGGCGGCCTGGGTGTCGGCTCCGCTTATTGTAATTCGCTCAACCGTCGCGCCCGGCACGACGGATCGCCTCAAAAGGACGTACGGGAAGCGAATCGTATTTCAGCCGGAGTATTTCGGCGAGACGACGGCGCATGTCTTTCGATCGTTGCGGAAACGGGAGTTCATCGTCCTTGGCGGAGACACCGAGGACACTTCGCGCGTGGCCGACTTCTACAAACGCTATTACAACGCCTACGTTCATTTTCATTTCTGCGATGCCTTGACGGCCGAGCTGGCCAAGTATATGGAGAACGCCTTCTTTGCGGTGAAGGTGACCTTCGTAAATGAGTTCTTCGACATCGCTGCCGTGCACGGCGTCGATTTCAATACCTTACGGGAGATCTGGCTTGCCGACCCTCGCGTCAGTCGCGATCACACCTTCGTCTACCCCGAAGCCAGGGGGTTCTCGGGCAAATGTCTTCCCAAGGATCTGGCAGCGATCATCCGATCATCGCAGGACAAGGGATACGACCCCGAGTTTCTAAGTTCCGTCCTCCAAGCCAATGAACGATTCAGGGATCAGCAGGCCATTGGCGAGGATGTCCTGCCGGAGGGCGAGCCGATGGGTTTGAAAGGTTTACGCAAGTAGCTCTTGCCAACTCTGGAGTGACTGTCTATAATATGCAAATTCGCGGGGCAGCCCCGCGAAAACGATGGGCCTGAAAACCGATCGTCAGTACGCGGGCGTAGCTCAATGGCAGAGCTCCAGCCTTCCAAGCTGGTCATGAGGGTTCGATTCCCTTCGCCCGCTTCTTTCTTTTTTACACCCCTACCCCCTTCCCGGTAATGACTTATGCAATTTCCACCTTTTCATGAGTTTTCTAGAAATGATGTTAAAATGCCTCTCAGCGTCCAGCCAGCGTCAGTCTTCAGTGGCTTGCCAGTTAGAAATCAGTGCCGAGTCAGTTCGGTTTTTAGCGATTTTTAGAGACGTTGACCAGCTCAACAAAAGGCGGCTGATCCGTCAAGGGAACAGGCAAACTCCAGGAAAAAAGCAATGTGCCAAAAATGCACATCCCTAATTCCGACTGGTCCGTTTCTGGGCGATTCTCTTGAGACAGGTCGAGCATGGGACAAGAACGTTCGCGAAAAAGGCACCGGGACGACCGGGGGCCCGTTCCTGCGGCAGCCGGACCGGGTGTCCGTACCAGGATTATCCTGCAGATCCAGC
>CAZLZE010000111.1:0-16757 GCA_964563935.1 uncultured Phycisphaerae bacterium
AGGCTGGGCAGTGTTTCTACTGGGCGCGTCACCGGAGGCCAATGCGGCGGCGCACGACCGGCTTATCCGTATGTACCCGGGACTGCGGATCGTCGGGCGGCGGGATGGATATTTCACGGACTCGGCAGAGGTGGTCCGGACGATCAATGCCAGCGGTGCAGATCTGTTGTTTGTGGCTCTGGGATCGCCTCGGCAGGAACTGTGGATCACCAAGCACCGGTCGGACCTGCGCGTTTCGTTTTGTATGGGCGTGGGGGGAACGTTCGATGTGATCAGCGGAAAGACCCGGCGGGCGCCTGGTCTGTTTCGAAGGACAGGCACGGAGTTTCTGTTTCGTTTGATCCGTGAACCGACCCGGTGGCGAAGACAGATTGTGCTTCCATTGTTCCTGTTTTCCGTGTTGAAGCGGCGTCTGTTTGGAACCCGGCAGGGGGCGAGCCTGTTCGTGAACCGCCGGCTGTGATTTGACTTATTGACTGGAGAAGATGATGTCCAATTCAGAAAGCGGGAACGAGTTCGGAACTCATCAAGGCGCGAGCGCGATCGTTCGGTCGGCTGGTGGACTGCCCGATCCGTTTGAGACGGTGTTTCCGGGTCAGGGGTCTCTTGGTCCGGTATTCGGCACGAATTCCAGGGGTCTATCCACGCCGTCATCTATGGCTTTCCTGTGGCGGTTCAGGAAGACGGTTATCCTGGTCTTTCTGCTTGTCGCTGTTCCCGCCATCGCCCTGATCTGGACCTTGATCATTCCGGTATACCGGGTAGAAGCCCAAGTGCGGGTCCGTCCGCTGATTCCCCGGCTGGTGTTCAATACGGAGGATAACGGGCAGATCCCGTTTTACCAATCCTACCTGAATACCCAAGTGTCGGTGATGCTCAGTCCAACCGTCATACAACGGGCGCTTGACCAATCGAGTGTGCAGCAGACGGAGTGGTACCGGAAGAAGTCGTTCACGCTGATGGGCAATCCGCCGACGTCATTCGACCGATTACGGAAATCACTGGTTGTGTTTCCTCGCGGAATGACGGAGATCATTGATATCAGCATGACGGATCCCAATCCGAAAGAGGCTTCGACGATTGTGAATGCCGTGTTGGACCAATATCTGAAATTTATACGTGAGAGCACGACCCAGGCGGATGACCTTCTGTATCGGAAACTGATGGAAGAATACAACACGCTTCGCGGGGAAATCGAGGGTCGGGAAGCCATGGCGGCCAAATTGCGCAAGGAATTGGGGACAACGATTCCGGACGGTTTGATCAACCAGCAGAAGATGCGAATCGATCAACTGGAGGGGCAACTGAAGGAACTGCGACGGGAGATCGCAACGGAGGAGTGGCGAATGAAGGAGTTGAAGGTGGCGTATGCCAAGGAAGCCGCGCAGCGCAAATCGCCGGTTCGGCCGGAGGAAGCAAGGTATCAGGAGGATGCAGACTGGAAGCGGTTGCATAAGGAGGCGGAGGACCTGGCTCATAACCTTGAGGTCCAGAGCGACAAGCTGGGGGAGAACCATCCAAGCATGGTGGAACTTCGGCGACGGGTGAAGATATCAAAGGAAAGTCTCAAGGCCCGGGAGGTTGAGTTGGACAATGAGTTTCGAGCCCATTCCGGGCTTGGTTCCAGACATGGGGCCACTACAAGGCCGGCGGGGCCTGTCGATGTTGTGGCGTTGGAAGGGCGGATCAAGCTGTTGAAGCATCAGGAGCAACTTCTGATCAATGACATCAAGGAACAATCGGCGACTTTCGGCCGCATGTTCGACCTGGCCCAGACGTTGAATCGTGAGAGTGAACTGATCAACTACAAACGTGACCTGTATGGCGCCTTTCGGAATCGCATCGATCAGAAGGAAATTGAGCGAAACGTGCCGGGTTCGATCGAGGTGTTGGCGCGGGCCTACCCGCCGAGCGAACCTTATCACGATCGTCGGATATTATTGACCGTATTGTCTCTGTTTGCGGGGTTGGGGGCCGGGGCCACTTTGGCATTCTTCCGGGCCAGCACGAATCAAACTGTGACGGAAGCGGAAGACATTCCTCCGATGATCCGTTCTCCGTTCCTCGGGCAACTTCCTCTATTCGAGGCTGGACTGAGCCCGGATGACGGGGAATTGTCGCTTCAGAGCGAATCGATGCGGATGGTGCGGACTTCGCTGCTTCAGCGGATAGACGGGCAGCGGGGAAGTACGATCATGGTGACCAGCGCGGGTCCCGGGGCGGGGAAGACGACTGTAGCGGTCATGTTGGCGACCAGTTTGACCAAATGCGGGAAGCGGGTTCTCCTGGTTGACGCGGATATTCGAAACGCGTCGGTATGCGAACGGATGGGGATTGAGCCGGGTCCGGGCTTGCTGGCGCTGTTGACCACGAGGGTGGATGATACACATGTCATCGTTGGAACGGATACTCCAGGGCTTAGTGTTCTGCCGGCAGGGAAGGGCTGGAACATTAGCGACCACGAACGTCTGGCGAATGGGGCCTTTTCGGCGTGCCTGGATCGATGGCGGAAGCGGTACGATCTGGTACTGATCGATTCTCCGCCGGTGCTTTCCGTGGCCGACGCGAGAATTATCTCTCGGCAAATGGATGGGACAATCATGGTGATTCGGGAAGATCACTGCCGTCGGTCGGACATTATGGAAGCGATGGCTTATCTGGGCAGTTCCGGAGGCAAGTTAGTGGGAACGGTATTTATCGGATCCAGGAACCTTGCCCGATATCGCAAGGGACATTACGGGGCGTACTATGGATCCATGGATGAATCCAGTAGCACAAAGGCAAAGAAAACATAGGGGTAACACGCCATGATCACGTCAGTAACGGAGGCGACTCGTTCCTCGGAAGTACCTGAAATCCACGCCGTTGTCCATGGGTTGCGACTTCTGGCCATTCGGGCCTTGAGCCGTATGTACCGGCCTGAGGAAAAGCTGTTCGGCTTTCACATTCGCCGGACGCGGCGAGGAAATATTCTGGAGGGTGTGAGCCGTCGGTATACGGCCATTGCCCTGATCGGCCTGGCTGGTGAAGGAGAAGATGTTTCCTTTGGCGTGTTGTCGGGACGGAGTCCTGAAGACGTGTGCAGTCATCTGATAGAGGAGACTCGCGGAACAAGCGATTTGGGCGAAGCGGCGCTTTGTCTGTGGGCGGCTCGCATGATCGATCATCGGGAAGCGGACAAGGCGCTTCGGAAACTGCAGGCAATGGATCCCGCGTGCAGGGATTGCCCGACGGTGGAATTGGCGTGGTGTTTGTCGGCACTGATGGTTGAGGGATCTGATGTCGTCAACGGCGACTTGGCTCGGTTGACTGCTCGCCGACTGATGGATTCATTTCGGACGCGGTCGTGCCTTTTTCCCCATCGACCGATCGGTTCATCAGTCTCGCGATTCAGGGAGCACATCGGGTGTTTTGCCGATCAGGTTTATCCGATTCAGGCCCTTTCGCTGTATCACTTGTGGACAGGAGACGAGGAGTCGCTGGTGAAGGCCCAGGCGTGCGCGGATCGCATTTGTGAACTTCAGGGTACACACGGGCAGTGGTGGTGGCACTATGACGTGCGGACCGGGCGCGTGGTCGAACCCTATCCTGTTTATGCGGTCCATCAGGACGCAATGGCGCCCATGGCCCTGTTTGCACTGCAAAAGGCGGGTGGGAAAGACTATCGACCATTCGTAGAGCGAGGGATGATGTGGCTTGCGGACCCGCCGGAACGAAGAACATGCCTGATCGACGGACGGGCGGACCTGATTTGGCGGAAGGTGGCAAGACATGAGCCCCGGCGTCTGAGTCGCGGTTTGCAGACACTAGCGAGTGTAATCCATCCGAGTTTTCGGGTGCCCGGATTGGATTTGGTCCTTCGTCCCGGCGCAGTCGATTACGAATGCCGTCCGTACCATATGGGCTGGCTTCTTTACGCATGGTCACAAGACTGTGCTTCCAATATTCACGGCGGGTAAACGCGCAGCCGATGCACGATTTGGCCTACATTCTCGCCGCCAGTCACTCCGGTTCCACCCTGCTGGCCATGCTTGCGGGTTCGCATCCCCGCGCCTTCACGGCGGGGGAACTCAAGGCCACGAACCTGGGAGATCCAGACCAATACCGGTGCTCTTGCGGGGTGTGGATTCGTGAATGTCGTTTCTGGAGTAGTGTGCAGGAGGGGATGGCCAGACGCGGGATTGAGTTTGACATTACTGATGCGAAGACGGATTTCCGAAATGTTGGCCAGTGGTACGTGGACTGGCTGCTGACGCCGCTGGTCCGGGGACGTGTGTGGGAGTGCATGCGGGATGTCGCTTTGACAGCATCGCCTGTGTGGCGGGAACGACTTCGCGAGATTCAGAGAAGGAATGTTGCTCTTGTCGACACGATTCGGGAGCTGGCCGGAGCCCACGTGGTTGTTGATTCATCCAAGGTCGGTCTGCGATTGAAATATTTGCTCAGAAATCCATGTTTTCGAATACGTGTGATCCATTTGATTCGGGATGGACGAGGTGTAGCGCTGAGCCACATGGATCCGGCTCGATTCGCGGACGCGAAAGACCCTTCCTCTCGAGGTGGGGGAACGGGCAGTTCCCGGGATTCGGAGCGACTGAGCATGGCTGCGGCGGCGCGAGAGTGGGTACGAAGCAATGAGGAGGCGGAAGCTCTGCTGGAAGGGCTAGACCGTTCACAGTGGACTCAGGTACGTTATGAGGATTTGTGTCGCGATCCGAGAGCGGTGATGGACCGGCTCTTTGGTTTTTTGGGGTTGGAGACGTGGAACGCGGTCAATGGTTTTCGGCGGGCGGACCTTCATGTCTTGGGAAACGGGATGCGGTTTGATAGGACGACAGAGGTTTGTCTTGATGAACGCTGGCGGGAGGTTCTGACGGATCGCGAATTGGAGGAATTTGATACAGTGGCGGGTTCCATGAACCGTCGATACGGGTACAGATAAGCCATGACCGAAGGAAAGCTCAAGCATCTTGATGCGCCAGATCTTGGCGTGGAGGAGACAGTCAAGTCGCCGGGCACGGATACGGCAGGACGCGGTCGTCTGGTAAGGAATGTTTTCTGGAGCTGGGCGGGGCACATGGTGTACGTGGTATCCGGATTCATCATGCCCCGGATGATCGATGCGAATATCGGTCAGAGCGGATTGGGAGTGTGGGACTTTGGGTGGTCCCTGGTGAGTTACTTTGGTTTTGTGCAGGCGGGGATCGGGTCATCGATCAATCGGTTCGTCGCCAAGTATCGTGCGGAGGACAATCCCGAGGGTATCTGTTGCACCGTGTCTTCGGTGATGTGCTATCAGTATGCCGCATCGCTGGTGGTTCTGGTGCTGACGATTCTTTCGACGTGGCTTGTTCCCTCGTTGCTGAGCGTTCGGCTGGGTTCGCACGTGGCCGACGCACGGTGGGTGGTATTCTGCATTGGCACGGGTCTGGCGGTGCAGTTGTTGTTCGCCGGGTACACGGGCGTGATTACGGGATTTCATCGGTGGGACCTGCACAACGTGCTGAACTCAGGATTCTATGCGTTGACGGTGGTGGGGATGATCATCTCGCTGCTGTTGGGGGGCGGGCTCAAAGGGCTGGCTGTTACCTATGGCTGCGGGGTTGTACTTACGGAAGCAACAAGGATGATCCTGGCATACCGGGTGTATCCGCAACTGCGAATTGGTCCAAAGTACGTTCATTGGTTCCATCTTCGCCAAATGCTGACGTTTGGTGGAAAGTCATTCCTGACGACGGTTTCTCAGGTAGTTCTGTATCAAACGAACAGCATCCTGGTGGTAAGTTTTCTGGGCCCCGCGGCGTTGGCGGTCTACTCTCGTCCCAGCTCGCTGGTGAATCATGCGATGGTGTTCGTCAACAAATTCGCCCTGGTATTGACGCCAACAGCCAGTTGCCTTCAGGCCCAGGGCCGGGTCGGCGAATTGCGCAATCTTGTCGTCGAAACGACGCGTTACGCAGCTTACATGGTGCTTCCCATGGTAATGTTCCTGGCGATTCTTGGGGGGCCGCTTCTCGCGTTCTGGATGGGCGAAGACTATCAGCAAGGTGTGCTCGTGGCCGTTCTGGCCTCAGGGCACATGCTTGCCATGATTCAGCAACCGGTGTGGAATATTCTGGCAGGGATGAACGCCCACGGTCGGCTGGGATTGGCGATGTTTGTGGGCGCACTATGTTCGTCCGCTGCAACGCTATGTTTGCTCGGACTGCTCAAGTGCGGATTACTTGGTGCGGCGGTATCGGTGGCCGTTGCTCTGACGATCTCGAATGGAATCTACTTCCCCATCTGCGTGTGTCGGCGGCTTGATATGTCCTTCTTCGAGTATGTTCCTAAGGTGGGCAGGGGACCGGTATTGTGCTCATTGCCGTTTGCCGCGTGCCTGGTGGTGGCCCGGATTGCATTTGACGCTCAGGCGGCCTTGTCGCTGGCGATCGGCGGCGGTTCGGGCGCGGTGATCCTGGGAATGCTCTATTGGCGATACGTGATTCCAGCGTCGCTTCGAGCGAGAATCATTGACATTAAGCATCGCCTGTTGGTGTCGATCATACCGGTGGAGAGGGAAGTGCGTGCCCAGAAGAATTAGCATTCTGCAGTACTGGGGGGGTTGTCCTCAGACACCGAATGCGAAATGGCAGCGGTTTTTGAGGCTTGCGCAGATGTGCTCCTCACGCGGATGGCGCACGCACATGGTTTGGTCACGGATGCCCGAGGATTCGGATCTGTGGCGTCCCTTCAGGGATTCCGGATGCGAATTCATCTTAATGCGCCGTCCAAGCACGAATTTCGATCGCGAATGTGTCTGGGAGAACTACAAGCTGTTGAAGCGGCTCCATTGCGACATTGTTCACTGCCATAATGTTCATACCAGCCCGCTGATCGCCTGTAGATTGGCGGGAGTTCCCATCCGGGTGTGGTCGAAGCTTTCGATGTCGCCATTTTACGAGAAGGGGATTTTGCCGACGGGCATCCACCGTCTGTCGCCGAGCATTCATGTGTCCGGAATGCTGGCGTGCCGGATTCTGGCTCTATCGCGGGCGGTGCGAGATGAGTTGGTGCAACAAGGTGTTCCCATGCGGAAGATCCGAATTGTTCCCGTGTCCGTGGATACCCAGCTTTACGCGAACACATCCCCGGACGGAATTCGTGAGAAGTTGGGTCTGACGGGACGTCATACGGTAGTCACGAGTGTCGGGCACGCCGTTCCGGTCAAGGGATGGGATACACTGATCCACTCCTTCGCCCGTGTGGTACAGACGATGCCATATGCGAGGCTTCTCCTGGTGGGCAGCATGACTTCGGGGGAGGAAGTGTCCTTCGGCGCGTTTCTGAAATCGCTGGTTGCCGAACTGGATCTCGGGGACAAGGTATTCTTCCTGGGTCAGCGACGGGATATTCCGCAGATTTTGCGGGCAAGCGATGTGTTCGCGTTTCCATCGCGATCGGAAGGGATGGCATCGGCATTGGCGGAGGCGTTGGCGACGGGTCTGCCCTGCGTGGCGGCTCAGGTTGGGGGAATTCCGGACGTTATCATCCATGGACATAACGGACTACTCTTCAAACGGGAAGATGCCGGAGCGCTGGCGGACCAACTGATCATGTTGATGCGGGACGAGGCGATGCGGCAGCGGTTGAAGCAAGGTACGGTACCTTCCGCCCGGCGATTCGATATCGACCATGTAACCCAACAAGTTCTGGACATTTACGATAACCTTCTTCAGAAACTGGGAGTGGAGTGAGCGGAAACGCAAGACCACGTATCTGTTTTGTGGCCCACAACGCTTTTGGCGCCTTGTCGGGCAAATTCGCCGGCCACATTGGAGGCGTGGAGCGGCAGCAGTCGTTTATGGCTCGTTGGCTGGCGGATCGGGGTTATCCGGTGAGCATATTGACGTGGGATGAAGGCGCTCTGGACGGTGAAGAAATCAACGGTGTGCGGGTATTCAACATCTGCGAGAAAGGCGGAGGAGTCCGCGGGGTACGATTCTTTCATCCTCGTTGGACGGGGCTTATCCGGGCCATGCGGCGGGCGGATGCGGCGATCTACTATCAGAACTGTGGGGAGTGCGTGACCGGCCAGGTGGGGTTCTGGTGCCGGATCAACAAGCGGAGATTTGTCTACTCGGTGGCGAGCGATCCTGACGTCGATCCGTCGCTTCCGGAGATGAAGACGATGCGCGAACGTATTCTATACCGATATGGCCTGCGCCATGCGGATCGTGTGGTTGTGCAGACACGGATTCAGCAGGATCGCCTGCGGACCGCGTGGGGAATCGAGTCCGTTCTGATACCCATGCCTGGATTACGTGATCGAGGACGGGAACCGGTTAGCGTCGGTGCTCCGCGGGAAGGAAAAGGAACAGTTCTTTGGGTGGGCAGAATCGATGAGACGAAGCGTCTCGAGTGGTTGTTGGGCATCGCGAAGCTATGCCCCGACATTCGCTTTGAAGTGGTGGGTCAGACTCACGGCTGGAGCGACTACTCCCATATGCTTGACGAACAGGCGAAGGTGTTGACCAATGTGACACGGCACGGGTATGTTCCTCCCGAACGGTTGCCGGAGTTCTATGCCAGGGCATCTGTTCTCTGTTGCACGTCGCGGTATGAAGGGTTCCCCAACACGTTTCTTGAGGCATGGAGTTATGGTGTACCCGTTGTGTCTACGGTGGATCCCGACGATCTGATCAGGGGAAAGAAGCTGGGGATCGTTTCCGAGTCTATCCCAGGCCTGACGAACGGGATACGCCGGCTGTTGGGCGATGCGGAATTGTGGGGGCTGGCGTCTGTGAATGCCCGCGAGTATTTTCTTGCCCGCCACTCGCCGGAGACGGTGATGCCGCAGTTCGAGGATCTATTTGTCAGCATGGTGGAGGGTCGAAACCATGTGGTTTTGGAAGACTGAGGCGTCGCATGCCGCGGTACCGGCGCGTACGCCGCTGAAAGTGGCGTTGGTAACGAGTTTTCCCATGGATTGCGGCAAGCCTCGCGGTGGTGTGGAGTCGGTCAGCGTCAATCTGGCGCGGGCGCTGGGGCGAATGCCGGATCTGGAGGTGCATGTTGTCACGACGGACCGCCTGTGTGTGGCTCCGATTCGGTATGCATGGGAGGGTGTGGACGTCCACCGGCTGCCCTGGTCGGAGAAGCGGGTCCTGACACATGTCCTCGGGCGGGGACGAAGACAGATCAAGGAGTATTTGACGCAGCTTGCCCCGGATGTCATTCATGCTCATGATTTCTATGGGATCATGGTCAAGGGGATGGCGTTTCCTCGCGTGGTGACGATTCATGGATTCATCCATGCCGACACACTTCAGGCGGGTCGGGGGACGGCGTGGTTTCGGTCGATGCTGTGGCGAAGGGCGGAGTTTTCCAGCTGGGCGGACCATCCGCATATCGTATCCATCAGTCCATACGTGCGGGAACGGCTTCGTAACCTGACCACAGGGACCATCCACGACATTGAGAATCCGATTGCCGAGGCATGCTTCGAAGTGGAGCGAAAGGAACGAAAAGGGCGCGTGTTTTGCGCCGCGTTGCTGTGTCCCAGGAAGAACATCCTTGGACTATTGGAGGCATTCTCACGGATAGTCGCCGCGGGAATCAAGGCGGAATTAAGGTTGGCGGGGGCATCGCACGATCCGGACTATGAGCGGTCCGTCCATGATTATGTGTGTGATAACGGGCTGGAAGAACGTGTGTCTGTGTTGGGTTCGCTTAACGCGGAAGCAGTTCGAGAGGAACTGGCGCAGGCCAGTGTGTTTGCGCTACCCTCGTTTGAAGAGGGTGCTCCGCTGGCGGTGTCGGAGGCGATGGCGGTGGGCGTTCCGGTAGTAGCCTCGAATCGATGTGGTATACCCTACATGGTTCGGGATGGGGAAACCGGCTTCCTTATCGATCCGAACAACAGCGACGACATCGCCAGAAAGCTGCTGATTGTTTTGAAGAATGATGTTCTTCGATCCCGTATGGGACAAAAGGCCGGGATCGTGGCTCGGGATTGCTTCCACCCCACACGGGTGGCCATGAAGACGAAAGAAATATATCTGCAGGCGGTGGAGGATTATGCACGGTACTGCGGCTACGCGTAACAATGTCCGTTTGCGTTCGCTTCCATATCCGTATCGCGCCATGCTCGCGATCTGCAGCGATCTGGACGAAACGCCAGATCGTCGGACGTATTGGGAGATCATGCGGTTTCTGAACACGACGTTGCCGACGCCGATTGGACGCGGGGTGGGCTTGGAGGTCGGGAATTCCATTTATTTTGACATGCCGGCGGATCAGTTTGCCTATTGGACCACGGACGATGCCGGGCGGGACATGATTCGGAGTCTGATTCGGACCGGACACATCGATTGCCTTCATTCTTATGGTGATTTGGCTGGGACGCGGAAGGACGCAATTCGGGCCTTGGAGGAACTGGATCGGTACGGATGCCGACTGGAGGTGTGGACCGATCATGGAAAAGCTCCGACGAATTTTGGAGCCGATATCATGCGCGGGCGGGGCGACCAACTGGGGCATCGGGCATACCATGCCGACCTGACCACTCAGCAGGGGATACGCTACGTCTGGCGGGGCAGAGTGACCAGTGTGATCGGTCAGGACGTGCCGGGAAGCCTGAATGGGATCTGGACGCCGGAACATCCTTTGGCATCGACTCGAACGGTCGTTAAGGAAAAGCTCAAGAGTATTCTGGGACAGATGAGGCATCCGAAGTACCAGATGCACGGATGCAACCAGGTGATGCGGAAAGCCTATTTGCGGGATGGGACTCGAGTATATGAATTCATTCGGTCGAATCCGCACTGGGGCGGGGTCAGCGCGGGTGAGACGGGAATGGATATCGGTCAGGTCCTCAGCCGGCGGATGATCCAGCGATTGATTCATCGGCAGGGAGTCTGTATTCTCTACACGCATCTGGGGAAGAGACGAGGCACCGAGGTACCCCTGCCAGGTTCCGCGATAGGGGGATTTCGTCGGTTGGCCCAAGCCAGTCGAGATAAGCGGATTCTTGTCACAACCACTCGCCGGTTGCTCGGTTACAGCCGTGCGGTTCGGGAAATATCGTTCACCACGCATGAAGATGTAAATGGGCTGCGTATTGATATCAGCAGTCGGGCCCGAGGCAAAGCCCACGCCGGCGAACTTGTTCGCGCCGATATGAGCGGCCTGACCTTCTATGTCGATAGTCCGGAGCAGACGCGTGTGACATTGAACAATCGGGACGTGCTGGCTGTACAACGGAATGGGCCGGATCACACGGGCCGATGCAGCGTGTCCATCCCCTGGCCTCGATTGGAGTTTCCAGAATGACGAGCATTCTCACATCGCCCATCGAAGTCCGGGAAAGGACTAGCGCAGATGAGATCACTCTGGTCCGAAGGATCCAACGCTGGATATACCACCAACTGATGCGGGGTGTGATGCTCTCGCACAACCTGGCTGTGATATTGGCGGAGATTATCGGATCGATGGGACGAGGAACTCACGTACAGGCATCGGGGGATGGTTGGCAGATATTGCTCACGGGCACGTTCCATGCGGACAACTGGGTGAAGGCTCACCTGTACCCTCTGGCGATGTCTCAAGGATGTTCGAAGGTGTGGGTGGTATCGGCGACAGCGATCCCCGATCTGCCGAACGTATCCGCAATCTATCCTCCCGGCTGGATGATGCGACTATTTGGGCGAACGCCGGCCAGAATGCTGGTTTTCATATGGACTGCGATCCGTTTTCGCCCGGATGTGGTCGGTGGGTTTGCCTTGTTCGTCAACGGGTTGGTGTCCGCGGTGGTCGCTCCGCTCGTCGGCGCCCGATCCCTCTATTTCTGCGTGGGCGGGCCGATTGAAGTTCTGGACGGAGGTGTGTGGACGGAATGCGGACCTTTGGCCGCGATGGAGACGCCGGATGCGGTTGTGGAACACTGTCTTATAAGGGCTGTCAACTCTATGGATCATATTGTCACAATGGGCACACGAGCTACGGAGTTCTTTCGCGCCAAAGGTGTGACTAGAGGCATCCATGTGATTTCCGGCGGAATCGGTTCCGATGAATTTCGACCGGCAGAGGATCCGCCGCCTTTCGATATGATTCTGGCGGCTCGGCTGACGGAAATCAAGCGGATCGACAACTTTCTGCGGATTGTCAAGCACGTGTCCGTGCGGATGCCCGAGGTGAGGGCGGTGATTGTCGGCGACGGTCATCTACGAGGATATCTGGAACAATTGGCTTGCGAACTTGGAATTGGCCGAAATGTGTTCTTCGCCGGGCATCAACAGAATATGGGGGATTGGCTCCGGCGGGCGAGAATATTCGTGCTGACCTCGGAATCCGAAGGGCTATCGTTGGCGTTGATGGAAGCCATGATGTGCGGTCTGCCGGCCGTTGTGTCGGATGTCGGAGATCTCGGTGATTTGGTCGCGGACGGAGTCAACGGATTCCTGGTTGATCGGAATTTGCCCGGACTTTTCGCGGAACGGATTCTGGGCCTGCTCCTCGACGAGCCGAAGTGTACTCAATTTGCCCATGCCGCCCGCAAATCAGCTCTTCAATATGAAACAGGACGCATTATTCGGGAGTGGGAATTCATTTTTCCTCCGGCTTTGGCCGAGAAAGGTGCAATTGCAGATGGACGTTAGTGATTCGCCTGTAGGAAACCTGATGGATGCGGGACGGATCGTGGCTGTGGCATGGGGACCGGATCATTACGATACCATACCGCCATTTTCGCCGGGCAGTGAGTTTCCGGAGTATCCTTTTCCGAATGTCCCGCGAGATTGCGGAAAGAGTCGAGTCTATGGGACGGTTCGAGAGAGTCTGAGGCTGCTCGGACTGGACGCGGAGCATTTCGGGACCGCCGACTGGAATCCCCTGGGACGGTTGATCGGTCCCGGCCAGACGGTCGTCCTTAAGCCCAATTTTGTTCGGGACTTTCGGGAATCGGACCCGGATGACGGCGAGTGCTTGATCACGCATGGAGCGGTTATTCGGGCCGCTGCGGATTATGTGTACAAGGCTTTGCGTGGTCGGGGAAGGATCATTATTGCCGATGCACCTCAGAATGACGCGAATTTTGATCGCATTCGCGAAATCGCCGGTCTGCCGCAAATTCAAGAGTTCTATCATCGCCATGCGGATTTCCAGATCGAGGTATACGATCTTCGACCTGAACTGGCGAACAAGATCGGCGGGGTAATTGTTGGGCATCGGTTTCTACCGGGCGACCCAGCCGGCTACGTTCGCGTCTGTGTGGACGGGTACTCTGAATTCATGGAAGTCAAGCACCTTTGCCATCGGCTGTATGGCGCGGAGTATGACGTGGAGGAGTTACGGCGGCATCATCATGATAGCGTGCAGGAATATCTGGTTTCGAAGACCGTTCTGCTGGCTGACTGTGTGATCAGTCTGCCGAAGCTCAAAACACACAAAAAGACCGGAATCACGGTGAATCTGAAGAATCTGGTTGGGATCAATGGAAACAAGAACTGGCTGCCGCATCACCGGGAGGGGACGCTGGCCCAGGGGGGAGACCAATACGCTGACGGTGGCGTGCGACGCCGATTGGAGCAGGCGGTAGTGGCGTGCTTCAAACGCCTGTTTCCGAGGCTCGGGCCGCTTCGCGCGATAATCGCGGTGCCGGCCAAACAACTTGGAAAGGCAGTCTTCGGAGACACCAATACCGACACCGTTCGTTCTGGGAATTGGTTTGGCAACGACACAACGTGGCGGATGGTGCTGGATCTGAACCGGGTCCTCATGTACGCGGACGCGCAAGGAAATATATGTGATCGTCCGGTTCGTCGGTTCCTGGGGCTGGTTGACGGCATTGTGGCCGGTGAAGGCAACGGACCGCTGGACCCGGTTCCCCGCCCCCTTGGGGCTGTGATCGGCGGGTTCAATCCGGTGGCGATCGACGCGGTGTGTGCATCGCTTATGGGTTTCGACTACCGACTCATTCCCATGGTGGCTCGAGGATTCGCGGCTCACGCACTTCCATTGACGAGTTTTGGGACGGATGAAATCCAGGTGATTTCGAACAGGAGCGAGTGTGGTGGGTCGATGGTTGATCTTCAGGGACGGTGTGCTAACTTCAGACCCCATTTCGGATGGAAAGGTCATATTGAGGCACAAGTGAAGCATGAAACGAGCATGGTCACGTAAAAATGTCTGGGAACATCTTCCCGTCGGGATCAAGAGCATGCTGGGCACAATCACGTGCTGGGTGCCGCGGTCGTATATTCTCGGGCGGCGTTTTCGCGAGGCGCTGGCGTTTGTGTGCCAGAACCAATGGCAGTCGGCCGAGTGGTACAGGGAATACCAGTTGTCGCAGCTTCGAAGAGTCTGCCAATTGGCCCGGGAGAAGTGTCCTTACTATCGTCAGGCATTCAAAGCTGCGGATTTTGACCCGAGGGACCTAACGTCCCTGGACGATTTCGCGCAGTTGCCTACCATCACCAAGAGCACCGTGATGGAACACGGAAAAGGCATGTGCGCGGCGTCGCCATTGTCCGTAAAACTCGATTACGTTTCCACCGGCGGGACCAGTGGAATGCCTCTGAACTTCTACATGAGTTCGGATCGCTCCTCTATCGAATATGCTTACCTTGTAGCCAGTTGGCGTCGGATCGGGTACGAACCGGGAATGCCAATGGCCGTCTTCCGCGGGCGAGTTGTCAAGGACAAGACCAAAGGCTTCCGTTACGAGTATGATCCAGTTCTGGCTCATCACTACTACAGCAATTTTCACATGACCGACGAGAATATGAAGGCATACCTGGATCACGTGGCGACGCTTGGACCATGTTTTCTCCATGTGTATCCATCGTCCGTGGCGGCGCTGGCGCGACATCTCATCCGGACTGGCGTTCCGGCTCCCAAAAATATCCGCGGGATCATCGCAGAGTCGGAGATGGTGTATCCGGATCAGCGGTCCATGGTGGAGAAGGTCTTCGGGTGCCGGTATTTCTCCTGCTACGGTCATACGGAGAAATTGGTGCTTGGCTCCGAGTGTGAATACTCGCATTACTACCACATTTGGCCGACGTACGGATACTTCGAGCTTCTGGATGCTCAATCCCGACCGGTGCGGACACCGGGGCAGACGGGTCAGATCGTGGGGACTGGATTCATCAATACGGTTATGCCTTTCATCCGTTATGAGACTGGCGATTATGCGACGTTTGTTGCGGATCGGTGCGATGCCTGTGGCCGAGAGCACCCTGTGATTGCCGATATCCAAGGTCATCGGACCCAGGAGGTATTGGTGGCATCAGACGGATCCGAAATCTTCTGGACCGCTGTGAACATGCATGACGACACATTTCAGCGCGTTCGCCAGTTTCAGTTCTACCAGGATACCCCCGGACAAGCTGTCCTGAGGATCGTGCCCACGGACGGATTCGGGCGAGACGACTACAGGCGGATACTGACCAATCTCGGCAAGAAATTCGATGGTCGACTGGAGTTCACCATCGAACTGCGCACCGCCATCACCCTTTCACCGCGCGGAAAGGCCATCTATGTGGATCAACATATCAATCGTTAGTGCCGTCTTTATCCCGGAATCGACCACATGCGAATCTATGCTCTCTTCATCCTGATCGGTGTTTTCTCCATTTACGCTTACTTTAAGTGGTTCCGGTCGCTCTGCGCGCTCATCATCATGATGGCTCTGGTGGAGCATCCGGACATGCCGAAGAACATCATGGGCATCCAGGGGATGAACCCCTGGAACATTCTTCTCGCAAATGTGGTGGTCGGCTGGCTCATCGATCGTCGAACAGGTTCGTACCGATGGGACATGCCTCGTGTGTTGAACGTTCTGTTACTACTTTACCTTGCGGTCATCGTCGTGGGGTTTGTCCGAGCGGTGACGGATATGCAGAATCTGCCTCAGTTCACCGTGATGGGCATGATCAGTGAGTATCTCATCAATACCGTAAAATGGGTCATTCCAGGATTGCTGCTGTTTGACGGGTGCCGCAATCTTCCGCGGCTCAAGGCGGGCATGGCCAGTATTCTTCTCATCTTTGTGCTTCTTGGAATCCAGGTTATCCGGTGGATGCCCATGAGCGCCGCCCTCAGCAGCAGAGATCTTGAAGCCCGCAGCCGGAAGATCATTCTGAATGAGATCGGCTACAGTCGCGTCAATATGTCCATGATCATGTCCGGCGCGTCATGGGCGGCGCTGTCGCTTCTGCCGCTGACGCGGAACCGAAGGCAGCAGGTATGTGTGTTGGGCTTGTTCCTGATGATCGCGTATGCCCAGGCATTGACGGGCGGACGGATGGGGTACGTGACCTGGGGTATCATCGGATTCATCATCTGCATGCTCCGCTGGAGGAAATTCCTGCTGCTGATCCCTGCCTTCGTCATCGCCGTCTCTGTGACGATACCTGGCGTGGTAGATCGTATGATGGAAGGGTTTGGCGAGCGGAACGTCAGCGGCCAGGAGGTCATCAACGACTATGACGTGACCGCGGGGCGAACGCTGATTTGGCCTTACGTGATAGATAAGATCTGTGAGTCTCCGCTGGTGGGATTCGGACGGCTCGGGATGAACAGGACGGGACTGGATCAGTTTCTCCTTATCCAGTTGCGCGAGGGGTTCGAGCATCCGCATAACGCATATCTCGAGTGGCTTCTGGACAACGGGATAGTGGGCTTTCTGATGGTGATGCCCTTCTACTTTCTCAGTGTCCATTACTCCATCCGTCTTCTGCTGGACAGGACGAATCCCTGGTTCAGTGCGGTGGGGG
>CAZLZE010000112.1:0-16486 GCA_964563935.1 uncultured Phycisphaerae bacterium
CGGTCCGCGGGGCTACCACTAAAAACCACGGAAAATCCGAAGTTCAACGCTAAGCCGACTTAACCTTCAACTTCCGATTTTCAACGAAAACTGCTAGGAGGATTGATGATGATAGCCAATGCCGAACATTACTGGACGGTCGTTCTCGCGGGCCTGACCCCCATGATCCTGTGGGCGTCGTGGATCGATTACAAGGAGCGACGAGTCCCGAATTATCTCAACGCGATTATCGGCATTACCGGACTGATTGCGCAGCTCGCGTTTTACGGATGGAGCGGCCTGTTGACGGGGCTCGAAGGATGGTTCCTCGGCCTCGGACTTCTCATCCTGCCGTGGGCCATGCACATGATGGGCGCGGGCGACGTGAAGCTCCTGGCAGGAATGGGAGCCTGGATGGGTCCGGAGATGGTATTGTGGACGTTCGCAATCGGAGCGATTATCGGCGGTATCGCCTCGCTCATCATGATCGCGTTAAAACATCGATGGTCCGGGGCGTGGTCGAACTTCCAACTGGCCGCCCTGAAGTGCACGGATATGAAACTGGCGTTCTCGGAAGTCGGAGCCGTCAAATCCCTGGGAAGTAACTCGCAGTTGATCCCCTACGGCGTACCTCTGACGGGCGGAGCGCTGATTATTATGACACTAAAATTCCTGGCCGTATGGTAAGGAATACAAGGGCGGGGTTCTAACCGCCTTCCCGCATCGTCGGGAGAGGAGTCGGACATGGTAAAGCACCGATACGGAAGAAAAGGTGTTAAAAGAGCGGCGGCCGTTGTTGAGATGGCCGTTGTCCTGCCCATTCTGATCACGATCCTGTTCGGAATTATCGAATTCGGATGGACGTTCATGTCCTACCAGAGCATCGTGAACGCCGCCCGCGAAGGTTGCCGCGTGGCCGTCCTTGAAGGATCCACCGACACCGACATCGAGAATCGCATCAGCCAGTACATGTCCCTGGCCGGACTGAACACGTACACCGTCAATCTGATCCATTCGACGTCCGGTAACCCGACGGAAACCGTCGTCATCAATGTCCCCTACTCCACCATATCCCTGCTCGGCGGATACTTCGGCCCCACGAATTTCGATATCAAGGGCAAAGCCTGCATGAGAAAAGAAGGCGTCAACTAGTAACCACGATACCGCCCATAACCGCTTCCGCATACCACACATCAGGTCTTAATCCCTTGGAAACAGGCGTTTACTTAAAGGGTACCCTCTTTTTGCCGATACATTTCAGGCAGACAGTTTGGAATCGAAAGGTTGTTTTAAAAGGACGTTCCCATGAACAAACATGCCCTCATCCCGTTAGTGATTGGTCTGGTAGTTGGTCTGGCTGCCCTGAAGATGGGGTATAACTACCTCAACAAGATAAAGAACCAAGGCGGACCGGATTACGGTCCGACCGAAAAAGTGGTGATCGCCACCTGTGACATTCCCCTCGGAACGAAGCTGACGGACAAAGACGTCACGCTCGTCGCCATGCCGAAGAAATTCCTCCCGCAGAACGTGATGAAAGAAACCAAGGACGCCATCGGGCAGACCTTGAAGACGACGCTGTCGGCCAAGATGCTCCTGCTGCAGGACATGGTCGGACCGGGCGACGGACTTGAAGGCGTGATTCCCGAGGGATATCGTGCCGTCGCGGTAAAGGTGGACGAATTCACGAGCGTGGGCGGATTGCTTCGCCCCGGAACTCGTGTCGACGTCCTTGCCACCTTCAATCTGCGCAAACCCACCGGTGGAACCGAGACCATATCCAAGCTTATCCTCCAGAACATCGAAGTTCGAGCGGTCGGTCAGCAGTTCCGGTCCGAGCAAGCAGGAACGGTGGACTCGGCGAAGATGAAACTCTCGCGTTCCGTCACACTGCTCGTAAAGACCGATCAGTCGGAAGCCCTGCAGTTGGCGGCTTCGACGGGTTCGATCCGCCTGGCCTTGCGGTCGGCCACTGACGACAAGTCGGCATCGACAAAAGGTATTACGTTGTCGCAACTGGTTCCCGTCGATGGAATGGCCATCAATGCCACCAACTCCGGAACCTTCGGCGGCCTGCTCTCCATGGTCGGAAAGAAGGGACTCACGCAGAGCCTGCCCAAACCCGATGAACCCTACCGCGTGGAAGTCATGAACGGAGATCGCACGGAGCAGATATTCTTCGCCTCCGCCAGCTCCGACAAACGCGTAACCCCGGAGCCCCCGGCGAATAACAGGAGTACCGATAAGTTGTCGCCTGCATCGCAGCAGGATTTCGAACCAATGCAGGTTCAGGCGGCAGAGTAAAGATATGCGATCTTGGAATTTCGATCGTGGGTCTGGAGTGGAACGGCAACGTTCGGATCCCTGATCATGCTCAATACACTTTGCCTCATGAAACGGCAGCGATGAAAAGTCGATAATGTTGGCCGTATGGTATGGAGAATTTTATCATGACATTGGTATCGTTCACGTTCCTTCGCAATCGTCGCCCCTTCCTCGCCATGACAATGATCATTGCATGCGGGATCCTGTCCACGGGATTGGCGGAAAACACGATTACCCGCAACAACGAACCTACACAAATCAAAGTGTCCGTGAATCAGACGTTCACGCTCAATTTCACCACCCCCATCAAACGAGCCGCGGTCGCCAACGACAAGATCGCTACGGTTTCGGTAATCTCGCCGAAACTTGCGACGGTGACCGGGCGGGCCTTCGGTTTCACCCAACTGCTTCTGTGGGATGAAAACGGAAAACAGACCCTGTACGATGTCCGGGTGGACCTGGACATGGCACGTCTGGCCGCCACCATTCGCGACGCAGCGCCCCGTGCAAACGTCAAGGTCTCGACCATGCTCGACACGGTCATCCTCTCGGGAATGGTTCCGGACGCCCCCACCGCGGAGCGTATTATAGCCCTGTCAAAGGTGTTTGCGGTCAAAGTGGAAAACCAACTCGTCGTCGCTGGCAATCAGCAGGTCATGCTGCGGGCAACCGTGGCGGAAGTCTCGCGCGAAGCCGTCCGAAGCCTCGGTCTTAACGGAACATTCTTCGGAGCCAAGGCCTTCGGCGGAAGCAACCTGAACCAGATCAATCCAACAAGCATCGGTCTTCAGGAACGCCGGCTCGTGCCCATTGAAACCCCCAACCAGTTCCAGGTCATGGGCGGAGATATGATCGTTCAGCCGTCAAGCACCCTGTACTTCGGTCTTCCCCGAGCCCAACTGGAGCTATTCCTCCAGGCGATGGCCGAAAACAGCCTCGTCAAGGTGCTGGCTGAACCCAATCTGGTGGCCATCTCCGGTCAGCAGGCGGAATTCCTCGCGGGCGGCGAATTACCGGTCCCGACCCCGAGCGAAAACGGAATCGCCATTACGTTCCGGGAATACGGTATTCGCCTGCGGTTCCAGCCGGTGGTCCAGTCGGGCCAGATGATTCGTCTGAACATGATGAGCGAAGTATCTGAACCCGATTTCACCAACGCGGTCCAGATCCTCGGATATACCATCCCCGGCATCAAAAAACGCGTCGCACAGACCGTCGTGGAAGTCGGCTCGGGACAGACCTTCGCGATCGCGGGCCTCTTGAGCGAGAACATTCGCGGAATCGCCAATCGCGTGCCCGGTGCCGGCGATCTTCCCATCCTGGGAGCCCTCTTCCGATCCGTACGATATGAGCGGGCGGAAACCGAACTGGTGATCCTGATCACCCCGGACATGGCTTCACCGCTGAACCCCAATGAAGTGACGTACCTGCCGGGCCAGGATGTATGCTCGCCCAATGATTGGCAGCTCTACGGTCTGGGTCTGCTCCAGGACTCGACGAAACAGAAAGACCCGGCCGCCAATGAACCGCCTCAGCCAATGTTCAACCCACCGTCCCCCTTGTGCGGACCGTGGGGACTCCAGCAGAACGCAGGAAAGTAACAGCCGTCATGGCATCTCGAAAACTTATCCTGAATACGTACGACCTGTCCTCGGGTGTGCAAAATCGCACCCGAGGCGGTTTCTTTGGTCGCCAGATTATCGGCCGATGGGATCCCACTCGTCCGATAATGCGCGACCCCCGTGCACCAGACGACCACACGATGAATCAGAGGCACGTGTGATTGTACTCTTCACGTATTATATGCGATAATTTAGATAACGATGATCACAAAACAGGCAAACTGATCATCACAAAGGGAGATTGCATATGACGAGGACTGTTCGGAACGCTTGTTCGAAGCGCCCTTTCAAACGGGGAGCAGTGATTGTGTGGACAGCCGTCAGCATCACGACGCTGCTTGGGTTTGCCGCCCTGGCCGTGGACCTCGGATACGTGACCGTCGTTCATACGCAGCTTCAGACGGCCGCCGACGCCAGCGCCATGGCAGGCGCCTCGGCCCTGGCCAGTTCTGAGAAGTTTGAATCCTCGACGACCCAGTCCATGCTCGTCAGTCTCGCCCAATCGCGGGCGGAGGAATTTGCCGCCAAGAACATCGCGGCGGGAAGAGCCTTGCAGATCAACTCATCTGATGTTCTGGTCGGGTACCTGGCCAACCCGACGGATCTGACAGAGACTATCGTTACGGCCACCAGTCAGAGCTACAACGCCGTACGTGTCACAATCAATAAGGCCAGCGCCAACGCCAATGGACCGGTGGACCTGCTCTTCGCCCGCATCTGGGGCAAACAGAACGTCGCCCTGTCGGCCGAGGCCACTGCCATCATCGACGATCGAATCTCCGGGTTCGAACCCAAGGAAAACGGCGGACCGCTCATTCCCGTAACAATCCTCCAACAGAAATGGACTGATCAAATCACAAACCAACAGGGCTGCGACGACTACGGATATAACGCCGATACGGGCCAAATCACCAAATCTCCCGACGGTGCCGTGGAAATATCCATCTACCCTGAAAGATCCGGAGCTGGCGGAAACTTCGGATTGCTGAATTTTGAAAACGGAAATAGCAGCGTGAATCCCGTCGCGGACCAGGTCCGAAACGGGATCACGGCCGAAGAAATGGAACGAACCATCGGAAGTCCCGAGATCACCTTCACGAACGAGAACGGCCAGTCCGTCGCTTACAGTATTGACGGAACCCCGGGGCTCAAGGCCTCTCTCAAAGACGACTTTGAGTCTCGCATCGGAACGGTCGTCGGATTCTTCATCCATGATACGCTCCCCGTCGGGGACGGTGCCAACGCCGTCTATCACATCGTCGGTATCCGATTCGGTCGGCTGATGTACTCCAAACTCACCGGATCACCCAATTCCAAGGTGGTCATCATTCAGCCGACGGTCTACACCGGACCCGAGCTTCGTACACGACCGAATGCTCCCCGAAATGAGACCGCCGGAAAAATCAAATTGGTTCGATAACGATGTATTGATCGGAAACCACACGCTTCCTGGCATCCAGGCATCGGTGGAAGCTGGAATCCGTTCTCGCAAGGCCCCACGAGGTCAGTCCGATAACTGAAAATTCCACCCAGAATACGCAGATTTCGGAAATTACCATTTTGCGTTGTTATATGCGATAATTAACTTGTGAGCGGGCTCAGCCCCAAAAGATTGATTGCTCCAAACGGAGGTCTTCATATCATGAGAACAATTCACCAGACATATGCGAACAATCGCTCAAAACGCGCCGCCGTGATCGTGTGGACGGCCGTCAGTGCCACCACGCTTCTCGGATTTGCCGCCCTGGCCGTGGACCTCGGATACGTGACCGTCGTTCATACGCAACTACAAACCGCCGCCGACGCCAGCGCCATGGCAGGCGTGTCCGGCCTTACGGATACCAGCAAATTTGAATTCTCCACAACCCAGGCGATGCTGGTCGCCCTTGCCCAGTCCCGTGCTCAGGACTATGCGAATAAGAACGTTGCGGCAGGCAAAGCCCTGCAGCTTTCATCGTCCGATATCCTGGTCGGATACCTAGCCAACCCCGAAAACCTCCAGGATTCCATCGTTACGGCCACCAGTGAACCCTACAACGCCGTACACGTCGTGGTGCGGAAGGACGCAAGCGCCAACGGACCCATCAATCTGCTCTTCGCCCGAATCTGGGGCAAGCAGAGCGCAGCCACATGGGCCCAAGCCACAGCCGTCATCGACGACCGGGTTTCAGGCTTTGAGGCACAGGAAAGCGGCGGACCGCTCCTTCCCATAACGGTTCGCAAGGCCAAGTGGGAAGCTGAAATCAAGAACGCCGGCGGACAGGATTGCTTCGGGTACGACCCCGAAACCGGACAAATCACACAAGGTCCGGACGGGATCCCCGAATTGTCAATCTATCCGGAGAAACAGAACAAAGTGTTCCCCGAAGGGTCCGGTAACTTCGGGTTACTCAACTTTGAAAACGGAAATAGCGGACAACCGCCGACCGGAGAGCAGATAAGCAGAGGTCTCAACGCCAACGAACTGCTGCGAACCCTCGGAAGCGAAACCATTTCGTTCTACAATGATGCCGGCAACAATACCATGTATGACATTACCGGAAATGCGGGTCTGAAATCGTCGCTCAGTGCCGACTTCAACACCCGCATAGGAGACGTCGTCGGATACTTCCTCCACACCAGGGTCTACACAAATGGTTCCAACTGTACTTATGACGTTGTGGACATGCAGTTCGGACGGCTCCTGTATGTGGACCTGAATGGTTCGGTGGAGGCCAAGGCAATCGTCATTCAACCCGTCGTCTACACCGGTCCCGAAATCCGCACCAAAGTCAACGCGCCGCGGAATATCACGGCCGGCCAGATCAAACTGGTCAGATAGCCGTTAGTCCTGCCTGCCGCGTCCATTTGGAACCGGGGCGGCGCGATTTTCCGGCTTATCACCCCCCCTGATTCGACCGATACAACTACAGACTACCAAGAAGGCAGTCTACTATTGGTCCGATAATTCACCGGACGTTGGAGTAGTGAATGGCTCGAGGCATCAGAGCAATTGTCATCAATATCGATGAAGACTACGCCGTGGAGCTCCGATCAAAGCTCCTGGCCGTCGACGGTCTGAAGATCGTCGCGGAGTTGGACGAACCCGCCCTCTTCGACACGGCCCTGAAGCAGTTTCCGGCGGACCTTGTCGTCATCAACCTGGACTCAGACCCTGAAGCGCTGATCCAGTTCGGCTCGCAAGTGGCGGAGAAACATCCGGAACTGACTCTCTTCGCCGTCAGCGGCTCAGATAATTCTCAATTGATCCTCCAGGCGATCCGAAGCGGGTTCCGGGAATTTCTCGTCAACCCCATCGACGACCAGCACATGCTGGACGCCGTCAACCGGATCGTCAAGTCCGCGGATAGTCAACAGGACACGGGAAAGCTGATTTGCGTCCTCGGATCGGTCGGCGGATGCGGGACAACAACGGTGGCCACCAACCTGGCCTGCGAGTTGTCCCAGATGGGTAAGAAATCCGTCGCCATCGTCGATCTCGACTTGTACTTCGGACACGTGGCAACGCTCCTGGATTTGACCCCCCAGTTCACTCTGGCGGACCTCTGCCAGACACTGGACTCCGTCGATCCGACCATGATTGAAAAAGCGCTGGTCGCCCATGAAACGGGCGTGCAGGTCCTGGCTCGACCGACCCACTTTCTCCAGGCTCAACATATTTCGCTGGCGAATGTGGCCACGATTCTCAATGCCCTGTGCGGAATGTTCGAGTACGTGGTCTGTGACGGACCCGTACGAACCGACACCGTGAAACCGGGAATCCTGGATCTGGCCGATACGACCCTGGCCATGCTCAATCTGAGCGTTCCCTCGGTCCGAAATATCGACCGCATCATGCAGGAGTTTGTCCGCGAAGGTTACAACCTCGATCGAATGCAACTGATAGTGTCACGATTCGCCGCCGATCAGGGCAGCCTGTCCATTGACGACATCGAGCAGACCCTGAACCGCAAAATCGCCCTAACCATCCCTGAAGAACCTCGAGTCATCGGCGCGGCCATCAATACGGGTCAACCGTTGCTGCGAATCGCTCCGAAATCAAAGGTGCGCGAAGCCATTAAGCAGATTGCGCTGCGGATCCACGACCCCCAGGCCGCGGAAGCGGCGGAAAAAAATAGCGCGGGCGGTGGATTACTCGCCCGTGTCCTACGCAGATAGTTAGTAGGAGACTGGTTATATGCTGTTTAGTCGATCAAAGCAAAACTCCTCCGACGAGGTGAAGTTGCCGGGCGGTGCCAAACCAACCGCCAGTTCGGCGCTCTCGAAAATCGCCGGGCCCGCCAAGGCCGGAGCAGGAACCGCCGTCGCCCCGGGACCGGGCGGAAACCCGGAGGATCTGAAAAAAAAGGCCGTGTCCGAACGAACCAGCCAGTTCCATGAACTCAAGGCACGCATCCACCGCAAGCTGATCGATCGTCTCGATTTCACCCGAATGGAAACCGAGGAGAAGGACGTCGTCCGGGAACAGGTCAAACAGCTCGTGGGCGATCTGGCGGATGAAGAACAGGCCATTCTCAATTTCAGCGACCGACAGCGATTGATCAGTGAAGTCATCGACGAAGTCTTCGGACTCGGACCTCTGGAAGTACTCCTCAAGGACCCCACCGTCACTGATATTCTGGTCAACGGACCCAAGAAAATCTATGTTGAGCAGCGGGGAAAGCTTACCCAGACGGATGTCCAGTTCAAAGACAACGCTCACCTGCTCCACATCATCGACAAGATCGTATCCGCCGTGGGACGCCGATGCGATGAAGTATCGCCCATGGTTGACGCTCGCTTGCCGGATGGGTCCCGTGTCAACGCCGTGATCCCCCCGTTGGCCATCGATGGACCGTCCATGTCCATTCGGCGATTTGGAGCCGATCCGATCCGTATCGACGACCTGGTGAAATACAAATCCATCACGCCCGACATGGTGGAATTCCTCGACGCCGCCGTCAAGGCCCGTCTGAATGTGCTTATCGTAGGCGGTACGGGCTCCGGAAAAACCACCTTGCTCAACAACCTATCGAGTTTCATCCCCCACACCGAGCGTATCGTCACGATCGAGGATGCCGCCGAATTGATCCTCCAACAGCCGCACATCGTCCGTCTGGAATCGAGGCCCCCGAATATCGAAGGCAAGGGCCAAGTGACCATCCGCGACCTGCTGATCAACGCCCTGCGTATGCGCCCCGACCGCATCATCGTCGGTGAGTGCCGAGGCGCAGAAACGCTCGACATGCTCCAGGCCATGAATACCGGTCACGATGGATCCATGACCACTGTCCACGCCAATAGTCCGCGCGACGCCATCTCCCGTGTCGAAACCATGGTCTCCATGGCAGGGTTTGAACTCCCCATCAAAGCCGTACGACAGCAGTTCTCCTCGGCCGTCAACGTCATCGTCCAGGGAGCACGTCTGACCGGCGGACCGCGTAAAATCCTCCAGGTCAGTGAAGTGACAGGCATGGAAGGAGAGACCATCACCATCCAGGACATCTTCATATATAAACAGGAAGGAGTCGGACCGGACGGAAAGGCATTTGGATCATTCCACGCCACCGGTATCCGCCCGACATTCCTCGACCGCTTCAAAGCATACGGCGTACCTCTGGATATGAGACTTTTCGAACCCCGGGTTATGCTCCGGGATTACGAAGGATAGGAGCAACGCTATGGCGTCCACATTTTCCGTAATCAACAGTTATATCGCCAGCATCACCATGATCCTGCTCCCTGTGGCGGGAATGATGCTCGTGTTCTACTCCATCTTCATGCTCTATCGCGACATGCGGGGCGGAGACAAAAAACGAATCCTCGAGCGGCTCCGGGAAGAGGAAGTCCTCAAACACACAAGGAAACTCGAACAGTCGATCCGAAAACAGAGCCAATCCGAAACGCCGATCCTGGAAAAATTGTTCAGCCAGATAAGCCTGACCAAGAAGGTGGAACGCTGGATCGAACAAGCGAACGTGAATATGTATGCCACCAGCTTTCTGCTCAAGGTCTTCGTCGCGACAGGACTGGTTCTGGGCGTGGGATTCCTGATGAAGTTCAATCTGTGGTACGTCCTCGGAACAGCCTTCGTCATCGCATACATGCCCATTTTCGTTCTGCGGTTCATGGCCCGACGTCGTATGAAGAAACTGGTCCATCAGTTACCTGACGTGTTTGAACTGATCGGCCAAGCCCTCCGGGCGGGACATTCATTGGCAAGCGGCGTCCAACTGATCGGAAAACAGATTCCCGATCCCGCCGGCACAGAATTCGCCCGAGTCTTCCACGAGCAGAACCTGGGCATCAAAATCGAAGAGGCACTGCAGGGATTTGCCAATCGAACCGATCAGCTCGACATCCGGTTCTTCGTCACCGCGGTGCTCATCCAACGTCAAACGGGCGGTGACCTGGCGGAAATCCTCGACAAGATCGGCGAAGTCATCCGCGACCGAATCAAGATTATGGGCCAGGTGCAGGCGTTGACGGCTGAAGGACGAATGTCCGGGTGGGTGCTCGGTATTCTCCCCTTCTTCGTCTTCGGACTCGCCTACATGATCAACCCCACCTATGCCAGCATCTTGCTCAATGAAAAAGAGGGACAGATGATGCTCGGCGGGGCCATCTTCATGCAGGTCCTGGGGATCCTGATGATCAAGAAGATTATCAACATTAAAGTGTAGGAGCGTGTTACGATGTCAACAATTATCGGCATCAGTGTACTACTTGTCGTCTCGGTGAGCTTGATGGTCTATTCCTTCGTCAGTGGAAAAGCCCAACAGAGAGACGCGCTCAACCGACGACTCAGACAAAATACGGATCCGACCATCAAGACCAGGGTCCAGCAGGAGGATATCACCACTCGATGGTTCAAGGAGAAGGCGGCTCCCCTGCTCGCCAGACCCGTGGGTCCCAAGTCGGCGTCCGATCAGTCGAATCTCAAGATCAAACTGGCCAATGCCGGTCTGCGGAAAGAGAATACGGCGACCATCTTCCTGGCCAGCAAGACCATCGGCGGCGTGGTCCTGCTGATCGGCGCCCTGGTCATGACCATCACCCAAGGTTCGTCGCCCCAGAAAATCTTCGGCGCAGCCGCCTTCGCGGGTGGACTGGGATTTCTGCTCCCCGATATCTGGCTGTATCTGGCCGCCAAATCACGCGGCGAAAAAATCACCATGGCCCTTCCCGATTGCCTCGACTTGATGGTTGTCTCCGTCGAAGCGGGTTTGGGTCTGGACGCCGCTCTGATCCGCGTCTCTCAGGAAATGGGAAAAGTCCATCCCGAACTCTCTGACGAGTTCATGGTGGTTAATATGGAAATCCAGATGGGATTGACCCGAGCCGATGCCCTTCAGAATCTGGCCATTCGCTCTGGCGTACCCGAACTCAAGTCGCTCTCCGCCATTCTCATCCAGGCGGAAAAATTCGGAACTAGCATCGCCACGGCGTTGCGAACTCACGCTGAATCGCTCCGTACGAAACGTCGTCAGCAGGCGGAGGAACGGGCGGCCAAAACAGCAGTCAAACTCGTTCTGCCCCTGATTCTGTTCATCTTCCCGGCCATTTTCGTCGTCCTGGCCGGACCCGCCGTGCTCAAGCTCTTCCAGGTCTTGGGTAACGGCGTACTGACCGGCGGATAAAAATCCGCACCTTATTAACAAGAAATTACTGTCAGGTTCTTTTTTGGAAGGAGTTGACCATGAAGTGTGTAGTAACGACCAGCCTGTGTATCTTACTGTCTTTGACTCTGATGCCAGGGCTCGGGGGCTGTGCCAACAACCGCTGTGACGCGGATGAGGGAGCGACACAGCCCCAGCCCTCTTCTACCCAACCGGCTAAAGGGCAGAGCGCCAAGACCTGCGAGGAAGTCAAAGAGGAAATAGTAACCACTTGCGATGAACGCCACCCTGTCACGCGACAAATGGATCGGCAGGTACACAACGCCGAACTGGCGGACATGTGCCTGACCGACGTCCACTTCCTGCCAAACCGGGCTATGCTCAGTTCCAATGGTACCCAACGACTCAACCACCTCGCGTGGCTGGTCGAACGGTACGGTGGGTCCATCAAGTTGGACCTGGAACAGCCCGATTGCCCCGTCGCCAAAGAACGTGTCCAGACCGTGGTCGATTATCTGCGGGCCTGGGGACTGCCGGACAAGCAAATCCATGTCTGCCTCGGACTCCCGGATAGTAGAGGAATGCAGGCGAAAGAAGCCATCGTCATTCACAATGACACCCGGTTCAAGTCCAAAGAGCAGTCCGCATACATCGCCAAATGACATAACGCATTTTATCGCCCAAGGAGGTAACTCATGTTGCGTCTAATTGTATGGACAGCCACAATCTGGTTCGTACTGGTGTTCTTCACAGGATGTGCCCAGCAACAGCCAGGGTCCGCCAACCTGATGGCAAATCAGGACAGGTCCCGGCCGGATCAGATCATTGATGCCGAGAAGGCCAAGACGCCGCCCATCACCGCCACCACGTACTACACCACCGGTCTGCTTATGGAAAATCAGGGCGACTATGCGGGTGCCGTGGACAAATTCATCCGCGCCATCGACTCGGACCCTCAGTCGATACCCGCATACAACCACCTTGGACTCTGCTACACCCGGCTGCGCAACTATCAACAGGCCGAGGAAACATACAAACAGGCGCTTCAGCGTGCCCCGCAACTTCCCCATCTGCACAACAATCTGGGATTCGTCTACCTGCTCCAGAATAAGTTCGTTGACGCGGAAGCCGAACTGCGAAATGCCTTGGCCTCGGACCCGGGATTTCGCCGGGCCCATTCCAACCTTGGAGTAGCATTGGCCAAACAAGGCAAAACCAAAGAGGCATTGGATGAGTTCTTCCAAGCCTGCTCCCGCTCGGAAGCCTATTATAATCTGGGTGTTATACTTCACTCACAAGGAAAGGTGAATAAGGCGGAACAGAGCTATCGCCTGGCTCTGAAACTGGACCCGAATTTTGAACCAGCCCAGAAGGGGCTGGAACAGATCAAGAATGGGAATAGCCTGTCGGAAGACAAAGTCACTATGAATAAAGATTAGATTAAGTCATTTATCATGAAACATTATCCCTAAAATGTGCATGCACTGTCTTGACTTAAGTCTTCAATAAGGTTATTCTATATGGGCAAACTTGTTTGGGTCGGCAAATACTCCCTAAATTAACATCGCTTTAAGAGAATAGAGGGAATCGAGAGAGTTCTTGTGCCGCTGGTGTTGAGCCAGCGGCTTTTTTTATTCCTGCCATACCCTAATGATGAGCATAGCCAACTATTGAGCACCGCGATTACTTTCCTACCGTTTTTCCTTCATTGTACCAGGCACGGAGTACTTGCTCGGCAGGCTTTCCTTTGGGAGTGTACATATAGTCTTTTGGGCCGCTGCCATCGACTGTCCACTCCCACCACATGGCACCCGCCATCGCCTTTTCGTCTCGCCAGGTTTGGATGAAGGCTTCATAGCAGCGTTTCTGCTCCTCCAACCCCTTTTCCGACGACTCCTGGTGACGATAGTAATTCCACGCCTCGATACTGGCTCCCGGCTGCGAGCACCACCCTACCTCCGTGAAGAGTATGGGCTTGCCGATCTTCCGCTGCCAACCCAGGATATCCTTCTTAATCTTGGCCCAGCTTGCCAACAGTACATCCACGCTTGGATTCTCCGTATCCGCAAGCTTGTGATAGGTCGTCATTCCGATCATGTCCAGTTTGTCCCAGAAGCTGACCTGGCGGTAATGATCCCAATTGGCGGAATAAAGGAGCTTGCCGTGGTATATCCGTCGAACCTCATTAATAACTTTGATCCAGCGGGAGCGGAAACTCTCGGTGGAAACCAGCTCCGCGCCGACAACCAGCGCTTCGGCATCGTTGTCCAAGCCAATCTTGGCGAAGTACTTGATGAACTCCAGATAGCTTGAGAACCATTCGTCCCAATCCGGCGGCTGAATGACGCCCCGCCACTCGGTCCCACGGGGATTGCTCATAAGAAGCACGGGCATGAGGACGACTTTCATTCCTCGATCCTTTGCCCGCTTGATCAGTTTGCTGAACTGCTCCGGGGTCGGACATTTGCGGACATCGATCATAATCCCTGAAGATCCGGCATGTTCCTGATATCCCGCCGCCGAAATCCCGACCGTGTTGGCTCCAAGGTCAGCAATCTCGTCGATCTGCTTAAGATAAGGCTCGATCCCTGAGGCGGTGTAACTGATCTGCATGGTCATGCCTCGAAACAGATCTCTGTCCAACGAACGCGGGCTCACAGCCTTGCTGACGGACGATGATGCGTTCACCGCCGACACGCTGGCCGCCACCACCACGTCCTGAGACCCTTTTGACTTGTTCTTCATCTGCGGACCCGAACCGAGATACAACACGATTCCTGCCGCCACGATAAAACTCATCAGCTTCACAATATTCCTCATCCACATGGGTACTATTGATACACGATCAAATTGGTTCTTTCAACGGTTCTTTCCTTGCTTTCGCGTGTTTATCCTGCCGCCGATTCCGCGAAAAAACACCGTGATTCTCTCACATTATATTAGGCAGCAAAACAACTGTTTCTCACGGGACTTTTTTTATTATTTTTTCTTGACGTCCAGCACGTACCGCATTAGATTTCTCAGCGTACAATATTATGTAGGTCGTATTGAAAGGAGACTTCACATGCCGGCTGAACAAAATTCCAGGCTGACGACCGCCGTCACTCTAGGAAACGACCATCTGAGTTCTGAGTTCTCTCGTTTCGTCACCGTGGCCATTCCGGAGGATCTCAATCAGTCGAAGAATCTCAAAGCCGACCTCGAAGCATATGATATTCCCGTTCTTCTGGAAGTTGAGGAAGCCGAAATGGACGCAGAGAAACTCGGTGGAATACCCGTCCTCGTCCCTGAATGCACGTTCGAACAGGCCTCTGAAATCGTAGGCCAACTTGAACTCAATGCCATCGACGATGATGACTTTGAAGAAGATGAAGACGAGGAAGACGAACTCGAGGACGAAGAGGAAGACGAAGAGTGGGACGACGAAGACTTTGACGAAGAGGATGAGGAAGAGGAAGAAGATGAAGATGAAGATGAGGATTTCGATACCGACGATTTCGAGGAAGATGAAGACGAAGACCTCGATGAAGACGACGAGGAGTAAATAGGAAGGCGTGACGGCATGAACCAGTGTTCCGATTCCCATCAGCCGAATCAAGAACAGCAGAGCTCCGCCACGGGCGGAAAACAGGAACTGAACGTGTCCAAGCCAACCCCGAACGGAGAAGCCATTCCTGTTCCCTGCGGTGATGATCGGCGGACTGGCAAAGACCGACGCGGTTCCGTCGTCGATCGGAGAAGCGGACTCGACCGCAGAAACTGCCCTCCAGGACTTAAGCTCCCGGATATGGAACGTCGACGCGGACCCGGAATTCGAAGACCGGAAGACCGCCGTGCGGCCGAAGAAGGCGAGATGACGACGGAACAATTCGAGTTCGTCATGGCCATTGAAGAGTACAAACGGGCAAATAACAAAACGTTTCCGACGTGGACGGAAGTCCTTGAAGTGATCAAGATTCTGGGTTACCGTAGAAATTCCGCTGATGCTTCCCCCGCTCCCGCACAACAGGAGTCGTCGGAGTAACATCAAAACATATCTGCCGTTTCAAGGGAAAAGAGAATGTTCACTTTTCCCTTTTCTATTTCGCTTCAGGCCTTCTTCCAAGCACAATCCGTCGCATCGTCCAGACAATATTCTGACGCTGATCCCCGGAATCCCGGATGGCTTCAACGGCTTGGGATATATCCCTTCGTTCCCTGGACGACAATAGATCAAGAACAACCTTCTCCTTCTCCCAGATCGTCACCGTATTGGGATGGAACCATCTGGCCGCCACCGAATTGGCCACGGGCAGGACCGCGGACGCATTATGCAGTACGGCAGCATCGTATCGCCCCTCCGCGAGCGTCTTGCCCACGTACAGATCCGCACCTTGCGACCGCACCAATGCGGCATTTGTCTCAAGGTACCTCCGAAAGACCGGAACGTCCGTCTCAATCGCCTCAAGTTCATCCAGAAAGAGTAATCCACCCGGACAAAGCTCACCAACCCACCGATTGACCAGATCGACAACGGACTTCAGATGCGGAAGCACAAACCGTTCGTACATGACATCGGCACGAACGGGAAAAGGACTGACCGTCACATCATGCTGCAAAAACTCGCAGCCTGAAAACTTCTCACGAGCCATCACCAGAAAAACGGGAGAATTGTCCAGGCCATAGATCCGCGCCCCACTCAACACACCCGCCAGCATATCCGTCGTAAACCCCGGCCCGCAACCCAGATCCAACCCCACACCCACCGGACCACAAACGTACGACCGGATAAATGTCGCCGCCAGTGGGTTGAAGAAATCCGCAATACTCCGCAGCCGGTCGGAGGCAGCATGACTCTCACCAAACGTATACCGCATCACTCGATCTCCAGATTCCTTTCGTCCGATGGTTTTCAAATACCCATAATCCCTGACTCATCCCCAGTTTTCCTCCACCAATTCCTCGGTTAGGGCGGCTCGGAGT
>CAZLZE010000113.1:0-16476 GCA_964563935.1 uncultured Phycisphaerae bacterium
TACTTGTCGTCGGCGGCCCAGAGGCGGACGCACCGATAGGCTTTGCCCGGCGGCGCGTCGGTTTGGAATACGACTTTTTGAAAAAGGCCGCCGATGAAGGCTTCGCCAAAGATCTGCCGTCGCCCCTGCTCGAGGTATCGGCGGATCGAACGTCTGTTTATTATTTGTGGCCTCAACCGATGTGGCTGCAGGATCGAAAAGAACCTGTGGCGAAGCCCAACCCGTTTGAGATGTACCCGATGAAGGACTGGGAACTCTTTCGAAAACTCGTCCAATATACGGTGAGGAATACATCGAAGAAACCCATTGAGTACGTCGAAGTCGCCAACGAGCCCGACGAATGGAAGGGATCGTGGAAGGACTTCGTGAAGTACTCCCAGATCATGTGCGAAGCCGCCAAGTCGGTGAATCCCAACATTACATTCATGGGTCCGAGCTTCTGTGTGATCAAGATCAACGAGCTTCGTGAACTGAACAAGCTGGGATTCTTCAAATACATCGATGCCCTGTCGATCCACGCGTACGTGCGATCGACCCCGCCGGAGCAGGAGTTTATCCAGAACGTACGGGATCTGCGGGCGTTCTTGAAATCGATAGGCAAGGCTGATCTGCCCATTTTCTTCACGGAGTACGGCTGGCCGGTGCCTCCGGGCGACTGGCAGAAACCGGTCGACCCGCAAACCCAGGCCCGTTATTGCAGCCGGTCGCTGATTCTGCTGGCCGCCGAAGAGATTGACGCCATTCACTGGTTCTGCATGCGCTGGGCGGATCCCGCGAGCGGGGCCTATGGATACGGTCTGCTGAACTGGGATTGGACGCCTCGGCCAAGCTATGCCGCGTACGCGAACGCAGCCCGATGTCTGACCAACACGACCGGGCCGGGACGCAACTTCTGGCTGACGCCCACGACGCATCTGACCCTGTTCCGCAAGGGTCAGGGCACGGTGGCGGCAGTTTGGACCACGCAGGGCGAGACGTCGGTGGTGATTCCCAAACCATGGACGCAGGCCCGCGACATGATGGGTCAGCCGATTAAAAATGACGACCCGACGGGCAAGATATCCGTCAGCCCGAGTCCGGTGTTCATCGAACTTCCCGATGCCGCGTTGTACAACATCAAAGAGGTCAAACACGTAACAACGCGTCAGGAAGGGACTGTTGTTTCGCCGTGGAATCCGGTATGGGCACCAGCCGAGTTGCAGGGAACCGGCGCCAAGCGACAAGTGGCGAAAAACGCGCCGAAAGGATCGTATCTGGTGCTCGGAAAGTCGCAAGACCAGTGGCAGGCCGTGTCGGTGAAGGTGAATGTTCCGCTTGAGATCGGATCGGCCGAGGTGGTTTGGCCGGCAGACGCTACTCAACCGAAGCTTCAGGCGAAAGTTCAGTCCGAGTTGACTCAGCCGGCGGAATTCTCAGCCGATGTCCGACTTACCGGAGCCGGAAAACCCGCTCCCGCACGATTCACCGTCGCTCCGCAGACAACCACCGACGCCGTATTCGCTCTGCCCGCACTCACGCCGGGAAAACGTTACGCCGGTGAACTCATCGTGACCTCGACGAAAGACGGCGGACGTCCGCGGGCTCAGCTTCCCCTTGATATAACTGTTATCCCGTGTCTGCCCGTATCAAGCCAGGCGGACCTGAGTGCTCTTCCGATCATCGATTTCACCAGATGGGCCGCCTTTACGGATACCATGGAACCTGTAAGCAATCTC
This sequence comes from uncultured Phycisphaerae bacterium, assembly GCA_964563935.1. Classification (GTDB taxonomy): domain Bacteria; phylum Planctomycetota; class Phycisphaerae; order JAAYCJ01; family JAAYCJ01; genus JBAZZQ01. The sequence continues at coordinate 1,716 of CAZLZE010000113.1, forward strand.
GCCCCGGACGACTGCTCCGCCACAATGCAGATCGGATACGCCGACGACGGGCTGCGGCTTCGCGTGGTCGTCCGCGACAGCGTTCATCATCAGACCCAGGGACCGAAGATGATGTGGCAGGAAGATTCGATCCAGGTCGCCTTCGACATGGATCGCGATCAGCCGTGGCGACCCAACCAGGGCGGCGCCGACGGCCATTTCCGTGTGTTTGAATACGGTCTGGCCCTGGGGCCAAGCGGACCGACGACGTGGCGGTGGATATCGTACCATGACAATCTGCCGCGGGACATGGAAGAAAAGCGGGTGGACGCGAAAATCACACGTGAGAACGGCGCGACGGTATACAACCTGACGTTTCCCTGGGTAACGCTTGGACTGGACCGCAAACTCGCCAAAGGCTCGACGTTCGGCTTTTCTCTGGCGGTGAATGATCACGACAATAACGCGTCCGGACGCAAAGTGTTGACGCTGTTTCAGGGAATCGTGGACAAGAAGGACCCCGCCGCCTACGGGCGGTTGTGGGTGCGATAGCGAAAGTCCTTCGCCGGATATCTCTGGGCATCGGAAAATCGGACCTCTTGCCGTCTGAAGGGCAGGATAAAGTGTTTATCATTGACTAACATTCCTCCCCATACCTACAATCCTGCACTGACATTGAAGGTGCCGTTTTATGCAAAAACGCTCAGAACGCAGGTGTTGGACGCCGGCAATGGAAACACTTTGGCCATCCAAAGCAACGTCACTATCGACGCCACCGGCCGAGATATTTTGGCATATCATGTCTGCCCGGACGGGCCGCAGGCCACGGCTGCCTCGAAATGATGGGCCGCGAACCCGGCTTGGGACTTGTCAACTGCGGAGGTTTGACGAGGAGGAATTCAAATATCAACCCGCCCTCGCACTGGAAAATATACCGCTCGGTTGGATAAAATTCCGTTCCGTCAAGTTCGTTCGCAGAATCACCACGGAAGAATAGAAGGGTTCTTGCCGTATGAGAACGCTGAACCATAAAGTCGATGTGTGTGTCGTCGGAAGCGGAATGGCGGGCATCTGCGCCGCCTTGGCTGCCTGCAACAAGCACATGCATCGACGCGCAAACCTCGCCGACACCCAAAATATCAGCGGCATACGCCTCACTATCGACAACACGTGGGGCAATACCGACACCGGCGTCTATACTTCCCACATCATTTGAGGAGTCTCATATGTCGAATGATATTCAAGTCATCCGAGAACTCGCCCACAAGGTCGCTGACATCGTCCACAGCGAACAGAACATCATGACACGGCGCATGTGGGCATGCCACAACGCCCTCCAAAAAGTCGAACGACCACCCGTCATGTGTCGCCCCTGCGGCGGATGGGAGGAACTCGTCCCCTGCAGCAGCCTTCTCTGCGCCGACCCTGTCCTCCGCGATATCGAATACGTCCTGCGTATGCGATTGTACAAGCATACGATCGGCGACGACGAAGTGTTCGAGCCTTGGGTGGACATCAACGCCGTCCATCTCGGTCCCGATCGGTCCACAATGTGGGGCGTCAATATCGACGTCGTCCACCCTCAAACCGGCGGGGCATTCATATTCAAACCGGAAATCCAGGACGAATCAGACCTCGATAAAATGCGAATCCCCGACTGGCGGGTGGATGAACGGGCCACCAACGAGCGATTCGAAAAGACCTCCCATGCCCTCGATGGAATTCTCGATGTTCGGATCAAGTACGGACGCCTCGAAGGCGCTCCGCTTGCTTACTGGGGCGGGTATCTCCGTGGCTTGGAACAAATGATGTATGACTGCATTGACCGCCCGGAATGGTTCAGCCGATTCATGAAATTCATCAGCGACGCACACATCCAGCACCTTCGGGGCCTTCAAGCCGCCGGCCATCTCGTCCGAAACGATAACGCCCGATGCAATTCGGTCTGCCTGGCTGCCAATGATCTGCCCCGACCGGGCTTCGACCCTCGCCGTGTGCAACTGACCGACCTGTGGTGCGAAGCCGATTCCCAGGAATTTGCCCTCGTCTCGCCAAACCAGTGGGACGAGTTCCTCCTCGAACACCAGATCCCAATCTTCAGGATGCACGGATTGGTAACCTATGGCTGTTGTGAATCACTCGTAGGCAAACTTGAAATCCTGCGAAAGAAAGTCCCGAATCTCCGACGCGTTACGGTCTCCCCATGGTCAAACCTCGAATACTCGGCCGACCAGTGTCGCAGGGAAGTCGTGATGCAGATTCGCCCCATGCCCACCGACGTCCTTGTCAATCCCGACGAAGACGCCATGCGAAAGGACATCGAGCACAAAATGGACCTCGCAGGCGATACCATCTACGATTTCTGCCTCCAGGATGTCGAAACCGTCTATGGCCGGCCTGACGTACTCAAAACATGGACGCGAATCGCCAAACAGGTCGGCGCCGAACGATACCACCGAAAGGGAAGACTCTGATGTCCGTTCCAGCTATTCTCATGCCAGCCATCATATGGCCCAGCCTATGCTCCACTTCCAAAACACAGGCGAGAAAAGGAGCGTGACCATCGAGGGCAACGAAATCCGCCGAATCATGCGTCAGAAATCACTTTTCCATTGCATTTGGCCCCCCAAATCACTATCTATAAAATGTTTCAGTAGAGTGGGTTTCCAAACCCACTCTTTTTAGGATTCACAGGTACACGTGGAGAGGCGATGGCTTTCGCCACCCACTCTCTGCGAGATGAGGAGTGACACATGGCCAAGATAGCGTTCATGGGTGCCGGAAGCACCGTTTTTGCCAAATCCGTACTCGGCGACTGCATGTTGACCGACGCCCTTCGCGATTCCGAAATCGCTCTCTATGACATCGACGCCGCGCGTCTGAAGGAGTCCAAGCTCATGCTGGACACCCTGAACGCCAATATCAATCAGAGCCGCGCCAAAATCACCGCCCACCTCGGTCCGGCCAACCGCAAAACCGCCCTCAGAGGTGCCGGCTACGTCATCAACGCCATCCAGGTCGGCGGATACAAGCCCTGCACCGTGACCGACTTTGAAATCCCCAAGAAATACGGCCTGCGTCAGACCATTGGCGACACGCTCGGAATCGGCGGTATTTTCCGCGCCCTGCGCACCATCCCGGTCATGCTCGACTTCGCCCGGGACATGGAATCCGTCTGCCCTGACGCCTGGCTTCTCAACTACACCAACCCCATGGCCATGATCACCGGCGGGCTGCTCCACGGCAGCGGCGTCAAGATGGTCGGCCTGTGCCATTCCGTCCAGGGTTGCGCGACGGATCTTCTGCGGCACCTCGGCATGCTCGATAAGGTCAAGAAACTTCAGTGGAAAATCGCAGGGATCAATCATCAATCCTGGCTGCTCGAAATCACCGACGGCGGCAAGGATCTGTATCCGGAAATCAAGAAACGCGCCGCCAAGCTCAACGCCGAAGCCCGGAAGAAAGGCGCCAAGAAGCACGGCGACATGGTTCGCTTCGAACTGATGCGTCACTTCGGCTACTACATCACCGAATCCTCCGAGCACAGCTCCGAGTACATGCCTTACTGGATCAAATCGCAATTCCCCGGACTCATTGAGGAGTTCAATATTCCTCTGGATGAATATCCCCGCCGCTGTGTCTGCCAGATCGAAGGCTGGAAGAAACAACGAAACGAAATCATCAAAAACAAGAAACTCGACCACGCCCGAACCCACGAGTATGGCTCGTACATTATCGAAGCCATGGAAACCGACGTTCCCTTCCGTATCGGTGGAAATGTCCTGAACACGGGCCTGATCACCAACCTGCCCGCTAATGCCGTTGTCGAGGTCCCCTGCCTGGTCGACCGTAATGGCGTTCAGGGCTGTTATGTCGGGGCACTCCCCGAACAGTGCGCGGCGCTCAACCGGACAAACATCAACGTTCAGCTTCTCACGATCGAAGCCGCCCTCACACACAAGAAAGACGCCATATATCATGCCGCCATGCTCGATCCTCATACCAGTGCCGAACTCACACTCGATCAGATCCGCAGCCTGTGCGATGATATGATCAAAGCTCACGGCAAGTGGCTTCCCAAATATAAATAAAAATATTCTTACATGACGCACGTCCTGGACATGCGCCTTTTTCCTTCGCTACAGATCATTCAAGGGCCAGAATGATATCCTCCAAATTGGAATAGTTCTGATCTTCCAAATGATCCAAAGCAAAGAACACATCGTCGGGGGCGTCGTTCTCCTCTGCCTTCCGGAGAATCTCCTCTTTGCTGGCAGGAAACTCCAGCCCCTTCAGCGTCCGTTCGATCGCCGCCGGGCTGACCCGGACAAGTGTCCCCTGGATCTTCTGCCACGGTTTCTCACCTTCTCGCCTAACCATCTTCCCCTCCTTCCCGAGTCCGTATGTGCCCACTTCTCAGAGCGTGTATGAAAAGCCGTCATTGCGAGGAGCGAAGCGACGAAGCAATCTGGCGTAGTGACGCCAACGCATATTCGCAAGCCAGATCGCCACGACCCCTGCGGGGTCTCGCGATGACCCGCGGGTGTGGGTGTTCGGCTTTTCATACACGCTCTCAAGTTGGGTTCGCAGACACAGCCATTATCTTCTCCTACTGAATCTTATCCTGTCTCAAAGGCAATATCCTTTCACCTTGCAAGACATCATATTCGAAGGTAATTTTCTATTGGCAACGTTGCCATTTTGTGCTATGATAACGTTGCCATAAGTGTAACGAGCGGTCAATGGATATACGTAATTTATGACTAAAACCATTAAAGATGTGGCTGTACTTTCTGGCGTAAGCCCCTCTACGATCTCGCGAGTCTTTCGTGGAAGCAGGCTGGTGAACGCCGAGACGAAGCGCAAGGTGCTGGAGGCCAGCCGAAGCTGCGGGTACTTTCCCCATTCGGCGGCCCGGGCCATGCGGGGCGGCAAGTTCCAGCGGATCGCCTGCGTGCTTATGCGCTACGGCGAGATCGGCGAATCGCACAGCAATTCAGCCAGCTATCTCGATGTGGCCACGGATCTTCTGGCTCAGCAGGGGTATTCGGTTATCTACGAGCCGTTCCACCTGAAACCTGTCTCCAATACATTCATCGAGGCTCCACGGCTGTTTTCAGAGTTGGCGGTGGATGGCATCCTGGGCTTCGATACGGTGGGCGTGGTCCCGGACTACGTGGATGAGCGGATCGCCGAGATGCACGCGCCGGTGGTCTGGATCAACCGGACGCCTAAGCCGGGGATCACCTGCGTCAATACCGACGATGTCGTCAACGCGAAGATGCTGGTGAAGCATTTGACCGATCTGGGCCATCGCCGCATCGGATATTTTGGAGTCAACGAACCGCATTACTCGGTCGCGGAGCGCTTTGAAACCGTGGTGGCGGAGTTGCGGTCGGCGGGACTGGAGACATCAGGACTCGCGCTGGGACGGTCGGACGCACCGATGTTGGGAGAGGCGCAGCGAGTCCTGGACCACCATCCGGCATACACAGCCGTCATTTGTTTCAACTTCCGCGATCTCTATTTCATTATGTGCGCAGCCGCCGGCCGGGGACTTGTCATTCCCCGCGATTTGTCGCTCTGCTATTTCATCTCGCCTTCGGAAGTTCGACTCTTCGAGAGCGGACTGGCGACCGGAATCGTCGTACCCGAATCACAGATGGTGCAGAAAGGAATTGAGCTTCTCCTGGGAGCGATTGACGGAAAACACTCGCCGGGCGGCGAGACGCGAGTCCCGGGAACATTGATCGCGGGCTTTTCGACAAGAGCAATTGGGAGAGAGTCATGATCAATATCGATGCGAGCCAAAACGAGTGAGGATGAAGACCATGCGGCGAAAGAATGGATTTACGTTGATTGAGTTACTGGTCGTCGTGGCGATTATCGCCGTGCTGATCGCGATGCTGCTTCCGGCATTGGCGAACGCACGGGAACAAGCGAGAACGACGGTATGTGCAAGTCGCCTGAAACAGCTTGGTCTGGGCTTCCAACTCTATACGCAGCAGAATCAGGGAATATATCCGCCCTTCTTTATGACCTCCAGCACGTTGCCTACTTGGCAGAATTGCGTGGCCGGGGCTCTTGGCCTACCCAACGATGACGGAGCCCATGAGTATTTGCATTGTCCTTCTGATCCGAGAACATACAACCGTAATGATCCAGGCCGGTGGACCTACTGGATCAGCTACGGAGGGAACTGCCACTTGGGGGTCAATGGTCCCAACGGAAGGCGAAATGTTGATGACGTTCCCGAGCCGGTTCGGGTCATGCTTCTGGTTGACATGTCCGAGTCCTTCATTGGTGGGTGGAATTGTATTAATATTTGGGCCGAGCCCTGTAATCCCGGTTCTCTTTATCAGTGGCTTGGCTGGCGACATCCCACCAACAAAGGATTCAATACCCTCTTTTGTGATCTGCATGTTGAAAACAGCGTCCAGAAAATACGGCCGGAGAATTATTCGAAATTCCAGGAATATATTGTCCCTTGAGATGGTGCAACACTGAATTCTCTTGTGTGCTCCATTTCGCCAGTATGTCCGTGCAATCCGAATCCACGTCCGTGATTGCTTTTCCAATTCAAAGAGGAAAAAGCCATGAAGTGCTCCATTCTCAGTATTGTCACCGTATTCTTTCTGACTCTTGTTTCATTTGCCTGTGCCGAGAATAAATTCACGGTGGATCTGGCCAAAGGCTTCCAGAAGAACATGGCCGACCTGGTAGACGTGCCTGATAAATCTGGCGCCAAGGGCGTGGCGCTCAAGCCGGAGGTGCAGCGATACGGATGGTGTACAATCGATCTGGGCCGAACGTTCAAGGCGGGACAGTACAAGATTGAATACACCATCAGCGCCCGGGAAGACGGCGCCGCCCGCATTGCCCTGTACTCGGATTATAAGGAAAATCAGCACCAGATCACGGGCGTTCACGCCTGCGCAAAAGGTCAGGTCAACAAGTTGCAGACGGCGTTCTATTCACCCACCGATTTTTCCGGTATCGCCGTCAAGAAAATGTCAGACGAGAAGACGGCGTCGGTCGCGGTTTCCCAGATCACTCTTATCGATCTTGATCGGAAGGAATATCCGAGACTAAGTGCATATCAAGCTGTCATGAGCTACGCTGCGCCCTGGAGGCTGCGAAGCGAAGTCATCGAACAGAAAAAAGACGTAGGTGAGATTGAAACCTGGCTTGACCTGCGAAGCGGCGCCACGGAGCCTTTCTCACGAGCCGATTATCTCTTCCGGGTGATCCGAATCCAGAAACTCCCCCTCGAAACGGCAGGAATCCAGAAGACGCTCGACGCGATCAAATCAAACCTGGAGAGTAATCAGGCAAAGGAGATCCCAGCCCTGCTCACAGCGGCAGATAAAGACCTCAATGAACTGCAATCCACCCTGGAGAAAAAACTGAACGCGGTAGTTTGCCCGGAGAATGGAACAGATGTCTTCACCTGGATCAAGGCATGGAACTATCTGGGCGTTGTCGGCGATTATGAGTACAGCGAACCGACCCCCTACCGGGCCGTCTATCCCGATTGCCAGTTGGGAGTGATCAAGCCCGGCGAGAAGACAGACCTTTTCAGTACCTGGACAACCAACACCTACAAGACCAGCCGAATGACGCTCACCTACTCGATGCTGATGCCGCTCACAGTCGCCGATGTCCACAAAGGGCCTTTTGAAATGGCCGTCACCGTGTTCAAGGCTCCGGCTGGCGCAGGCAAGGTCCAACAGCCCGTGGCTGCACCCGACGGCTGGTTCACTCTGAATGCGACAAACTCGATTGTGCTTTTTGTGCTGAATCACAAGGCCAACAAGATCGATTGGACCGGCTCGCGACTCACCATTGATTTCGACAAGCCCTCCGCCGTGGGTTATCTTGTTCTGCCGGCAAGCCAGAAGAACAAGATCCGGGAAATCGCTCAATTCCATCAGCGTGTGCTGCTTCATCAACCCACAGAATGCATACAGCTGCAGCGAGGCAACAAGGTCGAGCAGACATTTGAATATGTCGATCGTACGTGCGACTGGCCGACGGTCAAGCCGCTCTCCATCGCCCCAGTCCCTCAGTTGGCCATGCTCTCCCGCAAGCCGGCAAGCAAACTGCGCATCAGGACGGCTCAATACATATCCCGTTCGCCGGACGGAATCGGCTTCGTCAAAAATGCATCCACGCTCACATATCAGCTCCCCGCCATGCCGTCAACGCATACCTGGGGCGTTAATGTTCTCGACGATGCGAACACCTCCCGGGAAATGCTCGCGGAACTCCGACGGCAAGGCTGTAAGACGATTCGCTTTGTCACCAGTTCGCAACAGCCGTGGGACTGGAAAAACTGCGAGCAAATGAAACAATTCATTCGCCAGCGTCTGGAGTGGATCCGCCAGATTGGCGGTATGAAGGTGAGTCTCGATTATCATGGCGGGTGGGACGCAACCGCGCTCAAGACGTTACCGGAATTCATCGCCCGGTGGAAGGAAATTATTTCCTGGTGCAAGGGTTACGAAGACATCGTCGCCTGGTATGATCTCTTGAATGAACCGGGTGTTTTCCCGACCGAGGGCCACCCGACAAAACCCTATTTTGAGTTCATGAGAGGAATGGTTAAAGCCCTTCGTCCGGTAGCGGGCAAAACGCCCATTCTGGTTGAAGGCGTCTCCATGGCCAATCCTGCCGGACTGGATTACTGGGAAGATTTCGCCGACAAGAACATCATCGCCGGCTATCACGACTATTGGCCTCACCTGTTTACCCATCAGCTAACGGTGGAACAGGGCAACGCAAGCTATCCCTATACTTTCTATCCCAGCTTCATGCCGATGATGGAGTGGACGGTTCCAAGCTGGCGCAACGAATGCCCTGCCTGGCATTACTGGGATCACTGGAAGCGCGACGCAATGGCTGAGCCGGCGATTCGTTTCATGATCGAAAAGGGTCTGCGGGTGGATTGCGGCGAATACGGCGTGGTCGGACATGCGGGTTCGGTATGCAAGCGGTCCGGAGTTCTCTGGATGCGGCACATGCTTCAGCAGCTCAAGCGCATGGGCATCAATCATTGTGCCTGGTCGCCCGCACCCAACAGTGGTTTTACGTGGCTTGTCCCGGAGTTCCGAGACGAGACGATTCGGAATTGGCAAACATGGTCCAAGCCCTAGATTCGCGGACGACACCACCAAATCTTCTATTTGGTGAACCTCAGCTTGAATGTCATCGGACCGTAATCGACGTCGGTCTTGACCAGCAGGCGATTTTCGCCCGCCACTAATTCAACAGGAACCGTATATGCCGCTTCCGCCGATTTCGGCAAGACCTGCGACGCGGGGTCGCGGTTGAACGTGTGTTTATGTTCATTCAGGATCAGCCGGCCGTTCAGCCAGACTTTTATGCCGTTGTACGTCCGAACCTCCAGCGTGACCTTGGACGATTGATCGACGCAGAGCGTCGCAGCTGCATAACCCACTACATATTGCAGCGGTTCAATTTCGAGACCTTCCACGCCAGGATAGAGCAAGGATTTGCTCATATTGATCGTGTCGTCCGGTGCGGTGTATTTTTTCCAGGTCACTTTGATCTCACCTTCGTTCCAGTATGCCTGGTCGTCGGCGGGAAATCTGGCGGTATAAGTTTTTCCCTCGACCGGCTGAAGGTTCGTCTCGCCGCCATCGGAAGCAAAAAAGTCCTGGTCAAAGCCTTTGCAGTTCGGCCGACCGCCGCCGTTCGGGAATGGCCCGCAGATCAAAAATGTCTTGACCCATTCGCCCATCGTCACCGGCTGTCCGTTGGTCGGGGCATCCGGCATAGAAATCCGAACAGGCATTTTGATCGGCTTGCCATCCGGGGTCAAAAAACGCAGAGCAAACTCATAACCGCCGATATCCTGTTCCACCTTCAGCAGGATAAGGTTCCAACCCTTTTTCAATTCCACATTATGACGGTCCTCATCCGTCGTGCAGCCGCGAAAAACACGGTGCTGGGCGACAAGTTTATGGTTGATCCACAGTTTGTATCCATCATCGCTGCCAAGGGTGACCACCGCCTTCTGATCGCGATCACTTTGCACCCAGCAGGCGGCATAGCCCATGATATACTGCAGACTGCCTTCCAGTCCGGCCAGGTCGCTTCGGGCAAGGGCAAGACTGAGATTAACCGCATCGGTCTTGGATGCGAAGGGAGTCCATTCGACCTCGATCTTGCCGGGGTCCCAGTAGGCAGCCGGGTCTTCTCCAAATTCAACCGTCTCTTTTACCCGCGGGTCCGGTATCGCCGCGGCCTCACCGCCGAACTTTTTCAGCAAATCCACATTCCACGCCCCTTTGTCCGGACGATGGCGGTCGCCATGATTCGGAAACGGCCCGTAGACGATCCAGTGCCGAATGAAACCATCCTCACTCATCGCCGGAGTACCGGCCAGATCCGCGGAGGCTTTTCCAATCTTCTCTTCGGGACCGGATCCCGCGGGTAAAATCTTCTTTACCGGCGTGGGCAGGATATGTTTCATCTCGCCGGTCGCGGCGTCGATTTGAACCTGCGTGACATAGCCAAATCCCGCCTGATCGTCGAGAATGCTCGTTGATAACTGCACGTCCTTTTGGACCTTTTTTCCATTCGCCTCAAAGCGGACTTCATAGTTTCCCGCCTCGGACAAAACAAACCAGGCCTTTCCGTCGCCGTCCGCCCGCACGCCGGTGATGGAAAGCGATTCGCCGGATTTCGGACCGACAAAGACATTCACCCCGGAAACGGGTTTGCCCTCGTTCATGACTTGAACGATCAGTTCGGGCGGACGAATGATCGGTCCCAGCGGCATCGGGCGAAAGGCCTCCTTATAAGCGTAAAACGCCTTCGTGGGCGTGCAGACCGGCCGGGCGGGATCGAAATAATTGATGTTTCCTATATACCAGACCTGGGCAATTTTCTCGTTCCGCCATCCGCCCGTACCCGACAGGCTAGGCCAGGGAACATAGACGACAGCATATCCCTTTTCCCTGATCAGGTCGGCCCAAGGCCCCATCGTCTTGGCCCGGCCCGAGCAGAAAAGGACACTGTTGTTCCGAAATGTATAGGGCATCACACCCGCGCATCCGACGGCCACGTAGTCGTGGATCGTGCGTTTGATCCACTTGGCCATGATGTTCTCCGAGCCCAGGGCCTGGAGCGGGTCCGATGAACTCATCGCTCGCGCCACGTCCGGATTCCAGTATTCGCCCATGACCATCGGTTTATGGTTCGGACCGGACACCTCGACCCATTCCTTCATTCTCGCCGGATACAAATCATAATCGTGAAAATCACAGACCGGGAATCGGTCGTCCCACGCGGTAGCGTGAGCATGCTCGCTCATGACCAGATGCGGAGCGGTTTGACGACTCCACTCGTTGAATTTCAGCATGGTGTTGACATTTCTGGACGTCAACCCTTCATTTTCCACCGACCAGAAGACGAAGCTCGGTTCGTTGCGATGGGTTTTGACGATGGTGCGGTAATACTCCTCGCAATTCGCCAACCACACCGGATCGTCATAGCACGGCTCACTGATCAGGTTGTCTGGGCAAAAGAGCGACCACCACGGCCCCTCACCTTCCAGCAGTACGCCGGTCCAGTTGGCCACCTCGAAGAAGCACTTGGTGAACTGGAAACGATGCAGGCGGAGCATATTGATATTCGCCAAGCGACGCATCCGGTTGGCTTGGGCGAATTCCCAGCGGTTGTGCCGATCGCGTTCCCGTTCGGCCATCGTATCGCTGTCGCCCTGGATCGGAATGTCCTTTCCGTTCAAATAGAACTTGCTCCCGCGAATCGACAGCTCCCTGAAACCGAATTCGGTGAACTTCTGATCCAGTGGCTTTCCGTCGTCGATAGTGCTGGCAAGAAAATAGCGGTTTTCTGGACTTCCATACTCTCCACCGATCCCCCACAGCTTCGGATCCTTCCACGGCTGGGATACGGCCACGACTTTTGCCTCGCCGGCCTGAAGTTCCACGGTCTGAGGCGCCAACGAAATGACGTCTTTGCCTTTTTCCCGGACTACCTGGGCAAGCCGAACGGTCTTGGCCGACGTGGTGTCGTTCCGCAGCGTCGTTTCAACGGTGATCTCCATTTTTTCAACGGATGTCCGGACATAGATATCCTCAATGAAGACCTTCGGCCGGGCGATCAGTTCCACATTACCGCGAATGCCCATGTGGTATACATGCTGATCGGTCACCGGATACAGGTTCGACATCGAGCAGCCCTTACCTGTTCTTGAACCCCGGTGCGCCGTCTTTTCGTTCGAACTGACGAACACCAGCAGGTGATTGGTCTTGCCCGGCACAGCGTATTTCGTCACGTCGATCTCAAACGGAATCAGTCCGCCGTAATGATTTTCGACAAAGTGACCGTTGACGAATATCTCGCCGTACAGCATGACCTCTTCAAACCGGATCACGATCGTGCTGCCGTTCCATCGGGCGGGCACGTCGAAATCCGTCTTGAACCAACCCGTCTTGATCGCTCCGGACTTCCAATAGGCGCGGGTCGCTTGAACCCATTTATCATCTGAAATGCACTCCCAGTTGTAGCTGAAGGCAGGCGTCTCATCCGGCACTTGCCGGGTCACCCAACTTTTCGGCAACGCGTCCGGATCACCGGCCACGGAAAAACCCCACTGACCGTTCAGACAGATCCTTTCTTCCGCCGTCAATGACGCCGGAGAGGAACCCGCCGATGATGGGGCTACCTCAAATTCTTTGAAGATCACAGGCTGCTGCGGCTTCTGCGATTCCGCCTTCGCCTTGAGTGAAAACTCAGCCGCGTTTTGAACGTAAGTCAATATGAGAATCTCGTGGGCCTTGTAAACATCTTCCGCCTTGCCGAGTTGCTTGCATTCCTCCCCTGCCCCGACCAGGTACTTTTCCGCCACACTCGCATTGAAGAGAGTCTCCCGGCCGGCCGCACATTCGCGAATGGCCCGGCTCCTTGACTCCTTCAACGACTGCAAAACCTGACTTTCAATAGGCAAAACAGATTTCTTTATCTCCGCATCGACCTGACCGAAAAATGCATTCCAGCGATCCACCAATCCCTTCCCCTGATTGATGAACGCTCGATCATTCGAGGCAGGCTGCTTCTTGTACGCTTCAATGTCCCGCAGCAGCGATCGGCCCGAGGCGACCAGCGAGGAAAACGAAACCGATCCACCCGCCTCCTTGATAAACTTGCTGTTCTCAAACGTTTCCAGCGCCTTACAGACGCGGTCCAGCGTCTTGACGGCATAAACCTGCTTCGGCGTCCACGTCATTCCAGCCCACGCATCGCCAAACCCCGGCCCAAACGTCAGTTGGTCCGACGCACGAAGCTGTTCGACCTCCCACGCCGTTTCATCCAGCAGCACGACCTTCTGAATAAACGCCTTGCCCTTCCGGCACATCACCGTCAGCGTATCCGTCGGGCGAAGCGTCATAAAACTGTCGCTATACAGCCAGCCGGCAAAAACCGTCTCGACCTTGCTCTCCGGACCAATCTGTTTGGGATCGCGAGGGCTGATCGCCATCCCCACCGGCTTGCCGCCGACAGTAAATGTGTAACTCGACTTCGGCAGCACATAGTTGTATCGGCCCAGCATGGAAGTTCCTTCCTTGCCCGACTTGTCCGCAAATCGTACTTGAACCGCCAGACGATATTTCCCCTCCGAAATACCGGTCAACGGAACGCGCGTCGCCACGTTCCGGCTCATCTCCAGTACACCATCCGCCACTTTCAGGGAAACGTCTATTCCCGCCACATCTCGACCGGCAGGATCATTCGGGTTCGCAGCCGACAGAGCACCACACAAGATCAACAAGAGGATGAAGATGTTCTTTTGCATGAAACAAGTTCCTTTATAAGAAAATCATGTAGGATTGGGACTCCGAATTCTCTATTCCGGATTCCACGGCGTCGGTTCGGTGATCAGTTCGAGCTTGCCTTCTATTTCAATCGCAATCGTCGTAATAGCACGATCCGGCAGCGGCATCGGCAGACCCCTCAAAAAGAGTCGATCGCCTTTCTGCTCGAAATCGATCGCCTTGCCACCATCGACGAATCGAACCGAGCGGACTTTGTTTTTAAATTCCGCATAACAGAATTCTTCGCCCGGGTCGTTATAAAAGTGCAGATACACCGTCTGCCCTTTGATGCTCGGAATGCATGAACAATTCCATGTGAACGGACACCGGCCAGAATTCGCGAGAAATTCACCATTGCGCCCCAGCCACTCACCCACCTGCTTCAAAAGGTCAACCTCTTGAACGGGAATCTCTCCGCTCGCCATCGGCCCTACATTGAGAAGCAGATTGCCACCTTTCGCCGCCGACCTAATCAGCAGCATCAGTACCTCCTGAAGCGATTTCCAGCGATGGACACCACGATGATAGCCCCAACCACCATCGTTTAGCGTCATACAGGACTCCCAGTTGCCTTCTTTGGCGTTAGTGTTTTGTTCGCTATTGCGAAAATCAAACGGTTCACCCAGCCGTTCGTTGAGCAATATTTCCGGCTGAAGGCGATAGACCATTTCATTGGTCTCGCGCCCACCCAGCGGCCGTGGTGCCGGCCCGTCATACCAGAGCACATCGATCTTGCCGTAATTCGTCATGAGTTCACGAATCTGTTCGCGATAGTGCGTAACAAACCGCTGTCTTCCCGCTTCGTCTTTCCACTCACAGGGCCAGTCGCGGGCATAAGCACTCGGATAATCCGGATGCGACCAGTCGGCGATAGAGTAATAAAGCCCAACCCTGAGCCCTTCCGCCCGCACGGCCAC
>CAZLZE010000114.1:0-16347 GCA_964563935.1 uncultured Phycisphaerae bacterium
TCAGTTGTGTCTCTCATCTTCCACCCAACCGTTAATCTTCTACCCCTCCTCTAGCCGAAATATCTATATGTATACTCTAGCACCATGCGCACCACCTTGACCATTGCATATGGTTCCCAAGGGTGTTATCATCTAAGCGGTTTTCATAGTGCATTACGAAAGGACATCCAGTCATGGCTGGAACAGCAAGATGGTTTTCGATCGGTTTAATGCTTGTGATCCTTACTACCGGCTGTGTATTTCAACGCAAGTATAACGCCCAGGACATCTACGAGCGTGGTCTGACCGCCTACTACGCTGGCAACTACACCCAAGCCGCCGGTGATTTCCGCTGGGCTATCGACCTTAAAAAGGAGTACTCCGGGCCCATGCTCGGGCTCGCCCAGTGCCAACTCCACTTCGCCCAGGAAAACTTTGACAAAAAGAACACCGGCGCCGCCCTCCACAACCTCGAGGAAGGACTCTACTGGATCAACCTCGCCCTCGATGCCGACCCCGGTAATCCCCAGGTCACCGCCGTACGCACTGAAATCCTCAAAATGAAAGGCGATATCGAGCAGGGCGTCAGAACCGCCCAGTGGGGCGTAAAAGTCCAGGGCCCAAGCGCCGCTAATCTCCTTCTCCTCGCCAGAAAGTATGAGGAAGTCGGGGCCTACGATGAAGCAGAGGTCGCCTACAAGCAGGCCGTCGCCGTCGAACCCAACAACATCAAGGCCCGAACCCAAGCCGCCCAGTTCTACGAGAAAATTGGAAAAAAGGACCAGGCCCTTCAGCAATACGAGGAAGCCTACCGACTCAACCCCACAGACCCTGAAATCCAGGTCCATATCTCGGACCTCTCCGGCGGCCAGACCGCAGAACCCCAAAGTCCATAACCGCAATCAACAAATTATCCCCGTGGAGACGCGACAACCGCGTCTTCACGTCTTTTTACACCGTTCACTTCTCATCTTCGTTTAGCAGTCGTCAGCACGACGACTGCTTCTCTTCTCTGGGTCCTCTGCGATCTCTGAGGTTCAATCTCTTGTCTTCGTGGTTAATATCTCTTCTCTTATTCGTGTCATTCGTGTCTACCTCTCTTCTCCCCCATTTTTCATTTTACATTCCCCCTGCCAACATATATCGTGGTTTCCCTGTATCACGCGCACAGGACAAACTTAAATGTACTCCAAAGAAACAAAAATCGGTCTGGTCGCCACTTTCTTCACCCTGACGGCCTTCGCGCTCTCATCCAACGCCATTCCACCCCTGATCACCACCATCGCCCGCGAATTCCACGTCCCCTTTGAAACCGTCGGCGGCTACATGATCCTCATCCAATTCGGCGTCTTCGCACTCGCCTCCCTCAGCGGTGGTTGGGCAGCCGCCCGGTTCGGCTGGAGCAACCGAAGCCTCGCCGTCACAGGCGTACTCACCCTCGGCGTCCTCCTCATGCTCGCTGCCTTCTTCCCGACCTTCTCCTGGTACCTCGCACTCACCGTCCCCCTCGGTTTCGCCGGCGGTCTGGTCGAAACCTTCAGCTCAATCCTCCTTTGCCGATTCGGAGGCAACCAGTCCAGCAAAATCCTCAACCTCTCACAGGTATTTTTCTGTTTCGGCGCCCTCTTCGCCCCATTCTTCGTCGGCCAGGTCCTCGGCCTGGGTATTCCCTGGCGATGGACCTTCCTGGGCCTCGGCATCATCGCCTTCATCATCGGCCTGACCTTCACCTCCCTCACCCGAAATCTCAAAGAACCTCAGCCCGACCTCCCCGCCGTCTCCGAAAACGTCCAACACCCCAACCCCGCCAAATCCGTCCCTTTCTGGTCCGACGCACTCTTCTACCTCATGTCCGCCGCACTCTTCCTCTACGTCGTCGTCGAAGGTTCCATCGTCGTCTGGATCCCAAGCTACTTCGAAAAATACCTCGAAGTCCACGTCAGTTCCGCCGCATGGCGCCTCAGTATCTACTGGCTCGGACTCGTCTTCGGCCGATCACTCATGCTCGTCCTCCATGGCCGTTGGACCCTCTGGCCCGCTGTCCTCGTCGGTGCCGCCGGAATGGTTGCCGTCTGCGCCGTCATGATCACCCGATGGTCGTCCTCAACCGCCACCATCCTCGTCCTCCTCGCCGGATTCCTCTCAGGACCCATCTGGCCCACAATCGTCACCCTAAGCCAGCATGTCCGAGACTCCGGCCAATTCACCTCAGGCGTCATCGCCGCTGGCGCTCTCGGCGCCGGAATCGGACCATTCACCAGTTCCTTCGTCATCGCCAAACTCGGAATGACCTGGTTCTTCCCAGTCCTCACCGCCCTAAGCCTACTCCTCCTCGCCTCCGTCTTCGCCGCAAAACTCCTTGCCGCCTCTCGGCCTAAACATCTACAAATAGATAATAATCAACACTAATGCTGCTTGAGATATAAATATCGCCTTGGGCCAGATAGACCTTGCTATAAATGCCACTTTTTTATACAATATAATTTATTGGAGTGGATTGGCATGTGAGGATGCACTCTTTCTTCAGTCCGGGTTCTGGACCCGGAGAGTGCGGAGTGAGAGAGGTCCGTTTTGCCTCGACTGCAGTGGTGCTCCGTCGATTTCTCATTCTCCCTCGCCATGCATTGAATTAAGCAAGTGACTTTCATATCACACTCTGACTCTAGTTCCTGTATCGTTCCGAGAGAGAAAGAAGGAGAAGAGAGATGGCCGACAAATCTGGATTCTGCGCGCATTTCCCATTCTATTCACTCAAAACCCTTGCCCTCTTGGCAGCATTCCTATCCCTGTTCTCCCCATTAGCCTCCGCCGAAGGCGTCTATTGCCCCGGAACCTGGTACGACGCGGACAAACTCAGCGACGGCGACACCGGACGAACGAAAAACTACTGGTCGGCGCTCGCACGCACCGACGACGGAACATGGATCGTCGGCCAGGAATGGCGCCCCGCACTGGACTGGAAGAATCCCGACGGTACATCGAACTGGTCGGCGTATGACTATCAGCCCTGCGACACCAATCGCAATTACACCGTGGATGCCGGGGAAATCTGGGACAAATTTGTCTGGATCGATTCCGGCATGTACGCGGGAAACTACATCTGCGACCTCAACCGCAACGGTCTGTACGACAGCACCGATCCCATCCTGCCGGGAAACGTTGCGATAGGATCCACCAACTACTTCTACCTCGATAGCAACCAGAACCGCATCGAAGATCCCTGGGAAAACTGGAACGTCGTCCAGGTTCACGACGATGGAAGCTGCTGGATGGCGACGGCGAGCAACCTCATGCAGTACATCGATGGCAGCAGTCGCTATTACCAAAGCGCCTACGTGCAGGGCGTCGAGTATCCTGACCCAAATCCCGGCAGCGACGATATGCACTATTGGACCGACGGTGGCTGGCCGCACCACATGCTTGATACCTGGGGCTTCAGTCCAGCCAACCACGACACGGGTACTTCATTAGACGATTATTGGCCCACAAATCCAATTCCGGGAATCAAGAGCCTGATCGACCTGGGGCTGCCGGTAGGTCTGGGCGTGTATTGGGAAAGCGGCGGCGGACACGCCTTTACCGTCTACGGAATCAATACCGAAACCTCCACACTGATCATCGCCGACTCTGACTCCGATCGGAACGGCACGCAGTTCTATGAAATCGGCTATCAGTGGTCGCCGACCGGGTCCGGCGAAGGCATTCTGCGGATCGATTGGAACAATGACGGAACGTTCCCGAACGACATTGTCGTCGACTACACCTCGTTTGAGCACTCGGTGACCTCGCCTGCCGGTGGAGACCTGGACTGGTTCAATGCGTTCAACATGTATGGTTCCCAACACACCATGGTCGTCGGGTACGGCCAACCCAATGCCCCGACCACCGTCCATCTTCGTCCATTCGATAACGGCACGAGCGAGAAAACCGCCGCCGAAGCCGGTCGCGTCATCGTCAACAACTACGGCACTCTTCGTGCCGAAACCGGTACAACCTTCAATATCTCCTCGATGGCCATCCGGGAACAGGGCCGATTCATCCTCGACGGTTCCACGGCCGACGTCTACCATGAAACCGTTTGCGACGGCGCAATGGACATTCTCGCCGGCAGCGGTAATTTCCATTACCTTACCGTCGGCACATCCACCCCGGGCCAGGTCCAGCAGACTGGCGGTACCATGAATGTCGGCCTGCTCCGGCTCGGATTCGATGCCCTGCGCCAAGGCGGTCTGACCGTCACGCAAGGCAACTTCACCAGCGATCCGAATGGCGTCTACACCCTCGTCGATGGCAACCTCAATGCCAACGTCGAATACATCGGAGCCAAAGGCACAGGAGCCTTCCACCAGTCCGGCGGAACCAACACCATAGGCAACCTCTTTACGATCGGCCTGTCCGAGGGCGCGACCGGAACATATAATCTCACCGGCGGCCGCCTCGCCACCACATCCACCGTCGATCCCGCGGAAATGACTGTCGGCGATTACGGCAACGGTATGCTCAACCTCAGCGGCAGTTCCTTGCTCGACTGTCAGGGCACGTTCTACGCCGGAAAACAGCTCACGTCCAACAACAATTACATTAACATGTCCGACTTCGCCACATTCCTCGCTCGCGGCGATGAAATCCTCGGTAACCTCGGCAGCGTCGATTTCACCCAGAACACGCTCGCGGGCGTCGGCCATCAAATTCTCGGCACCCTTTACATGGCCGTCGGCGATTCCTCCGATGCCGAATACATTCTGCAGAACGGACTGCTCTCCGCAAACGCGGAGTTCATCGGCGTGGCTGGCTCGGCCTGGTTCACCCAGTCAGGCGGAATTCACCACGCAACCGACATCACGCTCGCCGAGCAGACCGGATCGTCCGCCAGGTATATGCTCCTCGGCGGAACGCTGGAGACAGTCGGCGACTTGCTCCTCGGAAAAGCAGGTACCGCGACGTTCGTTCAGACCGGGTCGTCCGTTACAGTGGGCGGCTCGATGACCATGGCACAGAGTTACGGCTCGGTGTCGGCCTACGGCCTGAGCAACGACGGTACGCTAACGGTCCATGGCGACCAAACCATCGGCTACTCGGGCCAGGCCACGTTTACACACGGCAGCGGTACCCATTCGGTCGCCGGTACCCTCATGCTGGGACACAATGTCTTCAGCGTAGGCGGATACAATTTGCAGAACGGCACCCTTTCCAGTAACAGCACCGTTATCGGCCAAAGCGGCATCGGTGGATTCACCCACGACAACGGAGATCACAACGTGGCGACGGAGCTCTGTCTCGGGAAAAACGGTTCTGCCGCCGGCACCTACACCCTCAACCATGGAACCCTTACCACCCACCAGACCGTCGTCGGTAACCTTGGCTCCGGCACTTTCACACAGAACGGCGGCATACATCAGATCGCGACCAACCTCTATCTCGGGCGAGGCACTTCCAACGACAGCCTCTATACCCTCAACGGCGGAACCCTTATTGCCGATCGCATCATCCCCGTCAGCGACGATGCACAATTCCAAGCCACCGGAGGAACCCTTCGGGTCAACGAGGCCAACCTCAGCAATCAACCCTCAGAAACCTATATCTTTGATCGCCTTCATATCGGTCACGCCGGCGGAAGTTCCGACGGGCAGGTCGTTTTCAACAGGCACGCGAATCTGACGATCGGCGAATTGATCGTTGGCTATGACAACGACAAACCCTCGACCCTGGGACTGACCGCTGGAACCGGTACATCCGGCGCCATCCACGCGAACAATATTTACCTCGGCTATAAAGAACGGTCACGGGGAACGTTTACGATCGATCAGCCAAATACGATCACCTCCGCTTATCAATATGTCGGCTATAACGGCGACGGAGCCATTTACCAATCCCGCGGCCAAAATGCTGTCTCATCCCTCTACCTCGGCTTTTTGCCGACGGGCGACGGGCACTATACCCTTTCCGGCGGATCGATCACGTCCGACGAACAGATCATCGGCGTACTCGGCGAGGGTTCCTTCAGCCACGACGGCGGAACAAACACCATCACCGACACCCTGTATATCGCAAACGCCGCCGGTTCCAACGGCCGGTACGATCTCAACGGCGGAACCCTGACCGTTCCAACCATCGATATCAGCGCCAACGGCGGTTCGGGCCGGTTCATCATCGGCGAAACCGGAACCCTCGAAACCGATCACGTGTTTCTGCGTCAAGGCGGCTGGTTCACCAGCGCCAAAGATCTCTTCTGGAGCGGCGATTTCGACGTTCTCGGTGGAAACCTGATCCTGAATAACAACAACACCCTCGTTCTCTGCGGAAACGGACGCCTCGACATGACCTCCGGATACGTCCTAGCCGATCATCTGGTCGTCGGGACCAATGACCCGTCTACCCAGACCGCCGGGATCGCCTCCTTCGACCAAACCGCCGGCATTACCCAGGTAACACACGATCTGACGATCGGCTCACACGCCGGATCCCAGGGAAATTATTCGCTCTCCGGTCTGGCGTCCAAGCTGACCGCGGAACGCGTCTTCGTCGGCGGTTCATCCGTCGGAAACATGATCCATCAGTCCGGAACCCTCACCGCCAGCCAGACCGTCAATGTCGGTCTCTACGAAGGCTCCACGGGTACCTACCAATTCGCCGGCGGCGAACTGACCACACCCCGCCTTGAAATCGGCGGACAGGGAACAGGCCTCTTTGACTGGACCGGCGGAACCCTGAAGACCAGCTCCCTCATCGTCAACTCCGGCGGAACAATGAACGTTGGAATCCCCGACAGTGAATGGATATTCAACGGCAGCCTCACCGTTGCCGGGGGCAACCTGAACACAAACGACAAACGCATCACCCTCGGCGGAGGCGTGGATGGCTCTTTCTCCTCACTCAACGTCTCCGGCGGAACCCTTGGCAGTATCTGGCATCTCAAAGTCGCCGATACCGCCTCCGCTTCCATATCCCATACCGGCGGAATCATCACCGCACATCAAGTCTCGCTCGGATGGTCACACGATCGGACCGGTTCCTACACCATCAGCGGAACTGCCCTCCTCGACGCCAGCTCACTCTATCTCGGCATGAATGGAACCGGCAACATGCTTCAGTGCGATTCCTCCACCGTCACCGTCGGCTCACTTCAGATCGCAACTAATGGCGGTTCCGAGGGCACATACACACTCACCGGAAATGCCCACCTCACCGTCGAGGGACCCGCCGATGTCGGAGCCGTCGGACCCGGCACCCTCATCCAGACCGGAGGCACCTCCACCTTCATGGGTAACCTTACTGTCTCCAGCGCCGGACCGTCCCTCTCCGACCCCGCCAACACAGGAAAGGGAACCTACGCCCTCAAACGCGGAACACTATTCATGGAGCGCGCATCCAGCGCCCGAACCCTGCACGTCGGATACCGCGGTACAGGACTCCTCAAAATCGGCGACGCCGATGGCACAGGACAAATCCTCGAAACAGGCTCCGGAAAGGCTGCTAACCTCACCGTCCGTGCCGTTACCAGCGCCGCCGGAACCGTCTATGGATGGGGAAACATCGCCCTCACCGGAACCCTCACCAACAACGGAAAAATCATCGCCGACGGCTTCGGACAAGACCGTGATCTCGACCTCTCACTCTTCTCCGCCCTCAAAAACAGCTACGATAACGTCGCCGCAAATGGCGCCACCACAAATGGTTGGTTCGCTCGAAATGGTGGACGACTCATCCTTCCCGCCGTCACCGTAAACACCGGCGATTCCACCTGCAACTGGGGTGAAGCCCCCTACGGAACAACCTCCGGAACCGACGCAACCATCGATCTCGTCAACAGCGTCCAGATGATCCTCGACGACGTCCGCACCGGCGGCAAATTCTCCATCGCTCTCCTCGCCGCCGATCGTCACGATATCCCCCTGGGCCTGCCCAATACCCCCATCGGCGTCTGGAACTTCACTCCGCCCGCCGCGTTCGATTTCTACTCCGCCGATCTGACTTTCAGATACGATGACGCCTTGGCCGACCTCATGGATATCCTCGAATCAGACCTCAGAATCTACCACTACTCCGAAAATTCCTGGATGGATGTCACGTCACACATCGACCTTGCAAACCATCTCATCATGGCCGACGGCATCCTCGACTTCTCGCTCTTCGCCGTCGCCCAGGCGCCAGAACCGTCAACCATCCTGCTCATCATCGCCGCCTTGACCGGCACGGTGAGCCGCAGGACGATGCGAAAACAATAACGGGCGCAGCCGCGATTCGCCTGGGTGTCTGAACAATCGGCCACACACCAGACCTTTCTACCGCTTGAGCGTTTCGGCCAGGCGGTCGAAGAGCACGCACGTCATCTCGATACCGCGATTGAAATCGTCAAGATTGATGTACTCATTCGGCCCGTGAGCGCCGCTGTCCGGACGCGCAAGGCCCACAATAAGAATATTCTCAGTAATGAACTTCTTGAAATGCGACATGATGGGCAAAGTCCCACCCTCGCGAACCATTGCGGGTTTGTTACCGAACGTTTGTGCAATGGCCGATCTCGCCGCCTCGACCACCGGTCCGCTCCGAGGTCCAAGATAAGGCTCTGCAAGTCCCAGTGTGGTTATCTCAATCCGTACGCCCGGCGGGCACAGCGCCTTGATCCTCGCGTCCATGAGGGATGAGATCTCCTCCGGGTCCTGGTCCGGAACCAGTCGCATCGATATCTTTGCGCTCGCCTTGGCGGGAAGTACGGTCTTGGCGCCTTCCCCGGTGTAACCGCCAACCAACCCGTTGACCGTCAGATTCGGACGGCACCACAACTGCTCAATAATACTGAATCCCGGCTCACACACCACCTGCGGAATACCCAGGTCCGCGCAATACTCCTTCTCGTTGAACTCAAGCAATCCAAACGACTCCCGTTCGTCCGGTTCGACGGGACGAACTTTATCGTATACTCCCGGAATATTGATTTTCCCCGATGCGTCGAACAGTTGGCTCAGGAGAAGCACCAGCGCGTTGGCGGGGTTCTGCACCGGTCCCCCGAAACTACCCGAATGCAGGTCCTGTTTCGGTCCGTACACATCGATCTGCTTGTATGCGATACCGCGTGTCCCGTATGTAATGGCCGGTTTGCCCGGAATAAATCCACTCGCATCCGTGCTGATAATCAAGTCGGCTTTGAGGCGATCGGTCTGTCTTTCCACGAGTTCGAAAATCGCCTTCCCGGTCGACTCCTCCTCCCCTTCCAGAATAATCTTGATATTAAGCGGAAGTCGTCCCTTGGCGAGCAGGAGCTCCAGCGCGGCCAAATACACCATAAACGTTCCCTTGTTGTCCGCCGCGCCGCGGGCGATAAGCTTTTCACCCTGGATCAACGGGTCAAACGGATCCTGCGCCCAAAGCCCCAAGTCGCCCGCTGGCTGAACATCATAGTGGCCATAGAGGAGAACAGTCGGCTTGCCTGGATCGACCATGAACTCACCCAGCACGAGCGGCCGACCATAGTCGCATATCCGACTCACCTTACCTCCCAACCGCGAGAGATAACTGCCAAGCCAGTCCGCGCAAGCTTCCAGATCCTTGTTAAAGGCCGAATCCGCGCTAACGGACGGAAATTTCAGAAGCGTAATCAGTTGACGCAGAAAATCGTCCTTCCGTTCGACCAGAAGCTCATGGTAATCCTTCATCTTAGACTCCCTTCTCAACAATATCTGTCCGTTGCCGGTCCGTGGCCCAATCCGCCTCCCGACTGTTAATATACACTGGTAAATCGCGGCGATGAATTATAAAATGCCAAAATATTCCGGAAACAATACACTTTTGAGTCAAGGAGTATACGCATGGAGACACAGACGCCCATCGGCCGGGCAAATATCATAAATTTCATCCGTTTCGATCACGGAATGACGACGGTGGAAGGCGAGATGTGGGAGATCTTGAAGCGAGGACTCCCCGCAACCTGGCTCCTCCAGTATGACGCCCTTGTCTCCGGTCCATATGTCAATTTCCTAAAGGCCCAGATCATCCCGAATCATGAGATCGGTCTGTGGTTCGAAGTAAACCGCCGCCATTGCGACGATGCCGGGATCCACTTCAACGGAGAAACTCCCGACCCGCTCAACCCGTTCGATACGGACAACTGGGACCATCACTCGCAGGCGATGATGCCATGCGCTTACGACCAGAAGGAGCGAATGAAACTCATCGACACCATGATGAGAAAATTCTTCAAAATCTTCGGCCGATTCCCTGCCTCCGTCTGCGGATGGTATATCGACAGCTTCAGCCTGCATTACATGGCGGAAAAATATCATATCAGCGCCAGTGCAAACTGCAAAGATCAATGGGGAACTGACGGCTATACGCTCTGGGGCGCGCCCTACCACGCATTCTACTATCCGAGCAAGGTGAACGCCATGATGCCCGCGAGCACCCGCGAATCGCAGATTCCCGTCCCCATTTTCCGCATGTTGGGAAACGACCCGGTCAACATGCGAAACGTGGAACTGGCAACGAACGGTCAGCCCGTTTACACTCTCGAACCGGCCTATCCCGACGTGGGCGGAGGTAATCCCGAATGGGTCAAAAAGTACTTCGATCTGATGCTTGACAAGGCGACACGCCCCTTCGCCTATTTCCAGGTCGGCCAGGAAAACAGCTTCTCCTGGGACAACATGAAGGACGCGTACTGCTTCCAACTCGATGAACTCATCCGCCGCCAGGAACGCGGAGAACTCGTTGTCGAGACGCTTGAAAAGACCGGGCAATTCGTCCAGACACATTATCGGGAAACGCCGCCCGGCGTATTGGACGCAAAGATTAACCTCTCCGGACTCGACACCAAGGCCGTCTGGCACCACTCCAAAAGCTATCGCTGCCAAGTGCTCTACACCAACAACAAATTGGAAATCGTCGATATCTATCGGTATTCCTCAAACGAGATGGAAAACTACTACCTGGACCCGGTCTGTACGTGGACATCAAACTTCATGGCCATGCCCGTCGTCGACTCGTTCCTCTTCGGCTCACGATGGTACCTCGCGGGCATCGACAAAGATGGCAACCCGTTCGACGAGCGAAACATTCCCATCCACGACGTCAAGGTAACCCTGCACGGACAGTGCATGGAACTCACCTACCGCAACGGCGCGGGTATTCGAAGCCGTATCACTTTCGGCCCCGACTGTATTCAGATCGACCGCTCTGCCGACGGCAAGTCGCTGTTCCAGGAAATCATGTCCTTCGATCGCCAATCACGCTGGAACCCCATCGAGGGCGTCTACCGGAACCAGGTCGTCTTCGGATGGAACAACTACGACTATCGCATCACGATCAAGGAAGCCTTGCCCGTGTACGAGCGGGATCAGGCGAGAATGCTTCTCCGATCGGCGGCCGACACGCCCGAATGCACGACCACCGTTTTCATGTATCCGTGCGTTACCCGCGAGTGCCTCGCCAGACCCTGCCGGACCTGATCTCATTCCGGCCCAAACGAAACTTACGGATCTCGCCCTCCGGTCGCCCGGCACGACGTGCTGTTCGACACTTCCAGTCATGCATCCAACTCGCTGGTCCTCAAGCCAATACAGCTTTGTTTTGCCTTTACCGTTACTCCCCTGTATAATGTCCCTCAATGGGGGTTCTACGATTCCAAACCATGGGGAAATCTCTCTGGGGATATCCTTCTTAAAAGGAGTACGATCATGGCGAAGATTATCACGGTGAATGACTCGAATTTCGATTCCGAGATCCTGCAAAGCGACACGACGGCCGCCGTGTTGTTCAAAACCGAGGGCTGCCCGTACTGCCGGGCAATGAAACCGATTATGGAGCAGATATCCGACGAATTCGGTGATCGATTGAAGACCGCGTTTATTGATGCCTTTGAGAGCCCGGAAATGACTGCGGAATACGGAATTCAGGCCGTTCCGCAACTGTTCCTGTTCCGGGATGGCCAGGTGGTGGAATCGATCCTGGGCGCACGTCCCAAAGATGAGGTCGTCGATAAGATCAAGGCCGTGCTCGAGCAGCCGACCGCCACCGGAGGATGACGCCGTCAGCTCGATATCCCTGCAGATCTTGGCAGTATGTCCCGCCCGTGTCATCATCATCCAAAACACGGGCGGGTATCTTCCCATTCATTCGAACTTGAACCACACCGTCTCCCATCAATGACCGCATGATTGCACGAGCGAACCATATCGCACTTTTGTCGTACAACTATACATATCCCAGGAGTTGGCTGGTGTCAGGTACCTCCCGACCCCCCAACTCATCATTCTTTACAGTTAATGAACAAAAGTCTTATAATGTCCGTTCATTTTGCCGATTACCTGAATAGATACGTATGGGAGAATGATGCATGAAAATTCCGTTGGCAAGTCAGGATATTTCAGAACTCGAAATCAAAGTGGTCAATGATGTTCTGCGCGCAGAGCGACTGAGCCTGGGTCCACAGATCCCCGCCTTCGAAAAAGCCGTCTGTGATTTTATCGGATGCAAATACGCCGTCGCCATGTCCTCCGGAACATCCGTCCTTCACGTCGCATGGCTCGCGGCCGGAATCGGCACGGGCGACGAAGTCATCACCACGTCATTCAGTTTCATCGCCTCCTCAAACTCGATTCTCTACACCGGCGCCAAACCGGTGTTCGTCGATATCGACCCCGACACTTGGCAGATCGATCCGAAGCTCATCGAAGCCGCCATCACGCCCCGAACAAAAGCGATTCTGCCCGTCCACGTATTCGGGCAAACCGCCCAGATGAAACCCATCCTGGAAATCGCCCGAAAACACCACCTCATCGTGATTGAAGACTCCTGCGAGGCGCTTGGCGCCGAAATCGACGGAAAGAAAGCCGGCACTATGGGTCTATGCGGCGCGTTCGCCTTCTATCCCAACAAGCAAATCACCACGGGCGAGGGCGGCATGCTCGTTACCAATGACGCCGAAATAGCCCGACTCGCCAGATCCCTCCGAAACCAGGGACGAGGCGAGGGCGCAACCTGGCTCTGTCATGAGCGACTCGGATACAACTACCGAATGTCCGACATTCAAGCCGGACTTGGATGGGCCCAGATGCAGCGAATCAACCACATCATCCAACGACGCGATCAGGTCGCTGCCTGGTACATTGAGCGTCTCAAAAACAATCCTTCGCTCACTCTGCAGAAGGTGGCCCCGAACGTTAAGATGAGTTGGTTCGTCTTTGTCGTAAAACTCGCCGACCGCTTCTCCCAGGATCAGCGCGACCGTCTGCTCAAGATGCTCACGGAACGCGGCATCGGCTGCAATGCCTACTTCGCCCCGATCCACCTCCAGGATTTCTATCGCAAGCAGTTCGGACATCACGAAGGTGAACTGCCCATCACCGAACGCGTCGGTCAACGCTCCTTTGCCATTCCCTTCTCAACCCTGATGACCGAAGAACAGGTGGATTACGTCTGCAAGACACTCGACGAGTTGATCAAGACACTCTAATGCTCCGCTGAAAACATACACATCCTGTCATTGCCAGGAGCATCGCGACCAAGCAATCTGGCGTCCTGACGCCAACGTACCTTCGTACGCACATCCGGGTGGAACGGCTTCGTGTCTTCTCCGGTACGATGAATTGTTTACGTGGAACCGCTTGACGAGGCGTCGATCACTACACTCTCTTTATCTGAAACAGTAATTCCCGCAACCGCGGACCCCAATGCACGATCAGAATCACCATGCCCATCCACAGCACAATCGTGATCTGGAACGGCCGATCCGTCGCCAGAAGCTCCATCGGACCGCCGAATTTCCCCGTCTGAATCAGCACGGCAAATCGATATACCCCATAAATGACCAGCGGTGAACTGTAGACCAGGTAATTCGTGCCGAACTTGGTGGCCGTCTGCGAATCCATCGTATACAACAAAAACGTCGTAATCGCCAGCGCCGCGGAAATCGTCAAAAGATGCGTCAGCGACTCGATCGAGTATTTCACCAGCACCGGACGCCGGTCCACCGCCACTTCGTAATTATTATTCGCGATCGCCAGCTCGCACCGCCGCTTGCCAAACCCGATGAACAGGCACAGCGTAAACGTGCAAACCATCAGCCACGGACTCAACGGCACTTCAATCGCCACCACCCCCGCCAATGCCCGCAGCACAAATCCAATCGCGATCACCATCACGTCCACAATCACGTGATTCTTCAGATACCACGAATACAGAACATTCATCACCAGGTACGACACCGCCACCAGCCCCAGCAGCATATTCACCTTGAACCCCGCCAGGAAACCCAGGATCAGCAGCGCCCCAGCCATCACCCAGGCCGCCGGAAGCGACACCACTCCCGATGCCAGCGGACGATCCTTTTTCTGCGGATGCTGGCGGTCGTACTTCACGTCGTGGATATCGTTGATCACATACGCAAAGCTCGAAATCAGGCAAAAGCAAATAAACGCCTGAATACTCGCGATCGCTTGCTTCTGCAGATCAACCCAGAACGTCGGGCTCGCCGGATGCGTGGTAAACGCCAGGGCCGCGAAGACGAACACGTTTTTCACCCAATGCATCGGGCGCATCAGGCGGATATATCCGCCCAGCGTCTGAAGCGGCATTGCTTTTGATATTCCCGTATGCGCAGACACCTTATCCATTTGCCACAACCAATAGTCTCTTGAAATACGCTATGGTCGCTTTCACTCCGCTAATTCTATCCATCCGGGGAGACCACTGCAAAAGTTTTCTGGCCAGGGAAATATCTGGCCGTCGCACCTTGGGATCATCCTGCGGCAACGGAAGGTACTCGATTCGACTGCTGCTTTGCGTCAATTCGATCACCTCTTGCGCCAATTGCTTCACGGGAACTTCGTCCGGATTACCGATGTTCACCGGTTCCGAATAGTCGGTGTCCAACAACCGGATTATGCCTTCCACCAGGTCATCCACGTAACAAAAACTCCGCGTCTGACTGCCGTCGCCGTACACAGTCAATGGCTTGCCCGCAAGCGCCTGGGAAATGAAATTCGGAAGCACCCTGCCATCTTCCAACTGCATGTCCGGACCATATGTATTAAAAATCCTGACAATTCGCGTCGGCAGGTCATACTTCCGATGATACGCCATGACCATCGCCTCCGCGAAACGTTTTCCTTCATCATAGCAGCTTCGCACGCCGATCGGATTAACGTTCCCCCAATAACTTTCCGGCTGCGGGTGTACCTTCGGATCGCCATAGCATTCGCTCGTGCTCGCCTGCAGGAACCGCGCCCCATGTTTCCTCGCCAACTCAAGCAGATTCGTTATTCCCTGGGAACACACCCTCAAAATCTCGATGGCCTTGGGACCGAAATCCACCGGACTCGCCGGACAGGCCATGTCGATAATCACATCCACCGACTCCCACTGGTTTGGAATCGGTTCGGTTACGTCATGACGGATCACCTCAATATTCGGATACTTTCGCAGAAGCTCGACGTTTCCCTCCGGCGATGTGCAGAAGTTGTCCAGTACAAACACGTTGTGACCTTCACGCGCAAAACGACGGGCAAGATGCGACCCGATGAATCCAGCGCCTCCGGCGATCACAACGTTCATCATTCTCTTCTCCATTCAAATATTACAGACGGATTATCGGCACAAATGGAGCACGGGACAAGTAATTTCCGCATATGGCTATCACTGACACCCTCCCCGCATCCCCCACCATAGCTTTATTATCAGACCTGATGACTGGCCTCATCATTACCCACATCTTCTTGCCCTTCTTTCTCTTATGTAGGAGCGGGGCTCAAACCCGCCCTCTCCAAAGTACCACAGGCGTCCCGCTTGTAATCTCCACCTCTCCTCATCTTTGAGAAGACGCGACCGTAAGGGAGCGTGTCTTCCAGATCTTCTGGGCACGCCACCGGAAAGTTTTGGCATTCTCCTATCCGTATATTACCCGAAACACCGTTGCCTTCCAACCTCACCGCGGATATAGTCACTCCCTGAGCCTCAGATAGGTTTGATGATTGGATGTGCCTTTGATGAGCCAGAAACCGACTTCGCTTCGTCTCCAGTTTGTCCTCTTCCTTTTCGCGGTGGCCTGCATGGCCAGTGCGGGAAGTATTAATGATTCGACATTCAACAATTTCCTCTCCGATACCTTCAAACTATCCGCCAACGATCGAGGCTGGCTGGAACTCCCACGCGAGCTTCCCGGATTTCTCGTCGTCGCCATGACGGGCGTCTTGGCCGCCCTGCCCATTACGCGGGTTGGAGTCGTCGGTGTTCTCGGTTTCATGGGGGGAATGATCGGCTTGGCCATGCTCGGAGCCTCCTTCTGGCCCATGGTCACCATGATGATGATCGCCAGCGCCGGGCAGCACCTGCTCCAGCCGGTCTCCGCCTCGATCGCCCTCGCCATGGGCGACCACA
>CAZLZE010000115.1:0-7997 GCA_964563935.1 uncultured Phycisphaerae bacterium
GAACCGTCGACGTCCAGCTTGGGAAGCTGGCATTCTACCACTGAATTACGCCCGCTGGTTCCCGATTTTTCATCGGAACGATCAGTGTCAATAAGACAGGATACTCGCCATCTGGGCAATTGTCAAGGAAAGGTGCCCAAACTCTTTTACATCAAAGTCGAACAAGGGGATGGCCGATACGTCGCCTTCGCCGTCACTTTTACATCAAAGTCGAACAAGGGGATGGCCGATACGCCGCCTTCGCCGTCACCATTATGTCAAAGTCGCGAGGGTACGCGGAAGGGCGGTATGGATTCTTCTTTATCTGCGGCCGTGGCGGAACTACAATGCCGTCGAACGAGGCTGGATCGAACAAGAAGGAGCGATCGCATGGGGAACATCGTGATAACCAAGCCGCAGATCGTCGAGGGCCTTTTACGACTGGGGGTCGAGCCGGGCGACGTGCTGTTGGTCCATAGCGCTCTATCGAGCCTCGGACGGGTGGACGGAGGAGCCGATACCGTTATTCAAGCTTTATTGGACGTTCTGTCTCCGCGGGGCACGCTCATGATGCCGACATTCGCCGGACCGCCACCGTTTGATGTCAGAAATACGCCGTCGAATCTCGGGCTGATCACGGAGACGTTTCGGCGCTATCCCGGCGTAATTCGCAGCTTCCATCCCACGCATTCGGTGGCCGTGCTGGGTCCGCGGGCGAATGAACTGGTGCACGAACATATCAAGAGCCCGACGGCCATGGGCCGCGACACGCCGTTTGGCCGATTGATCGAGATGAACGGAAAGATCCTCCTGCTTGGCGTCGATAACGATCGCAATACGACCATGCACACGCTGGAGATCTACGCCCAGGCCTGCTA
Source organism: uncultured Phycisphaerae bacterium (assembly GCA_964563935.1). GTDB lineage: Bacteria > Planctomycetota > Phycisphaerae > JAAYCJ01 > JAAYCJ01 > JBAZZQ01. The sequence goes on from CAZLZE010000115.1 coordinate 858, forward strand.
TCTGACCGATCGCGACGCCAGTTACCTGGACGATCGCGGACGATTGCAGACGCTGCGGGTAAAATCCTATCCGGGCCCGCATCGCAGTTTCATCGGAGTCGACTCGCTCTTGCGGAATGCCGGGGCCATGACGATCGGCAAAGTGGGTCAGGCGGTTGCGCGGCTGATCGATGCCCGCAGGATGCACGATGCAGTCCTGGCCGCGTTCAAGGACGATCCTGCCCTCGTCCTGTGCGATAATCCCGAATGTGCCGATTGCGTGATGCAGCGGGCAAAGATCTGGCTGGCCCGGTTGGCGAAAGAGGATTTTGTACTTAGCGCGCTGTCGTCGTCCATTTCTGAGTTCCCCGACCAGATCGCCATGGAGCTGGGTCGCGCGGGAATCTCGGACCTGGTGATCGACCGGCTCTACGGTCTTCCCGTGTGGCGGGTTGAAGAGAAGCTGCTGCAGCGTGCGGCCCGAACGCTGGCGGAGGAGAATATCGCGGTCTCGGCGGTACATTTTCTGCCTGAAGCCGCGGGTTTGGACCGCGGACTGGCGATCGCCCGGACCTTCGGCTGCCGAACGCTCATCGTTCCGCTCGTGATGGATGCAAAACCGTTCGTGACGTGGGGCCGCGAAAACGGTGTGAAGATTCTCTTCGAAAATGGGCCGCTCCTCTCACGCACCTGTCTCGACCTGCTCACTCTGGCCGGTGCGGAGAACAGTTTGGTATTCAATCCCGCGGCCTTTGTCCTTCTGGGGGAAAAGCCGTTTCTGGGCATCTACAGCAAGTGCAGGCTGAAGCGGTATGTCGAGATGCTCTGCCTGACGGATGCGACGTTCGGCGGAGCGTATACGCTTCCCGGTCGGGGGAACGGCGAGATCAGGGAACTGCTCTCCATCCTTCGCTGTCGGAGCTTTCCCGGACGCGTGATTGTGGCCACGGGACCGGGCGGGCCGAAGTTCCGTGATCTGATGGACGCCTTCTGGCGACTGCTGGATGCGATGTGAGCGGGGAGGCGAGACATACTGGCAGGTTCGGTTTGTCAATCCATACAATTTGTTTTGGCGGAGGAGGGGCTGGGCGGTATAATTAGTAAACCTTTTTGTGGTAGGGCAGTGATGTATCTCGAAGATTTAGCCAGGAAAATCAACGCGAAAGTCTATGCTCGGGGTACGCCGGTCAACGTCGAAATTAGTCGAGTCTACGCCGGCGACCGAATCAGCGATCTGTTGAACCAGGCGACCTGCAAGACACTCCTTGTGAGCAATCTTGCCAGCGCCCAGATCATCCGGGTGGCCCAACTTATGGACTTGCCCGGAATTTGTCTGCTCAATGACCTTATCCCGGAAGACGACATGATCAAGATCGCCACGGAGCATCAGACGCTCCTGATGGTTTCGCCGCTGGGCATGTTCGAGACCTGCGGGCGGCTTTACCAGTTTCTTCTTGAGGAAAGCCATATCCGCGCATGAATCTCGGCACGTACAGGATTCAAGGGAACGATTTCGATACGGCAGGATCGGCATCCGGCGCGCTCAAGGAGCAGCTCAAGAAGATCGGCGCCGACCCGGACATTATCCGCCGCGCCATGATCGCCGCTTACGAAGCCGAAATGAACGTCGTCATTCACGCCTATAACGGGGTCCTGAAGGCGACGCTGAACAACCATCAACTCGACGTCGAAGTCATGGACGAAGGACCGGGGATTCCGGATATCGATCTGGCCATGAAGGAGGGATTTTCCACCGCGCCGTCAAAAGCCCGGGAATTGGGTTTTGGGGCGGGCATGGGTCTTCCTAATATAAAGAAGAACAGCGACCGGTTTTCGATCCAGTCCACGGTGGGCCAGGGTACGCAGGTATCGTTCACCGTATTCCTCAGGCCGCACGGAGTATACGAGCCGGGGCGCACGTCCGTGCAGGTCGTGGAAGGCAAGTGCCGCGAGTGCTTCCAGTGTCTCAGGGGTTGTCCGACCAAGGCCCTTCGTATTCGCAAGGGGCATCCGGAAATCCTCCAATACCTGTGCGTCGATTGCGCCGCCTGCGTCCGCGTCTGCAAGACCGGCGCTCTGGCCATGGTGCCGACTGCGCATCTGCCGCGATTCGCGGAGGACTCCATCCTCGTCCTGTCCGCCGGGTTCCTCGTCCAGTTCGGGGCGGAGGTCAGCCCGCAACGGGTGCTCGCCGCGCTGAATCGTCTTGGATTCCAGGAAATCCGGATTATCGAGTCGTGGGATCATGCCCTGCGGTCGGCCGTGATCGAGTACGCACGTGTTGAGTCCAATATCACGCCCGTCATCTCGCCGGTCTGTCCCGCCGTCGTCAACATGGTGGAGATGCGGTTTCCCACCTTGATCAATAACCTTGCTCCGTTCGTCTCCCCGCTGGAGGCTCTGCAGGAAGAGTTCGTCAACCGGCACGTGGTCTTTGTCGTTTCCTGTCCGTGCCAGTACACCAGCCTGCTTGCACGGGGCTTGACCAAGTCGATGAACATCATCTCGCCGTCCACGCTCCGAATGGCTATCCACTCACTGATCAGTCCGGGACATCATATCGAGGACGATATCCTGAAACTCCCCGGGCCGAATCCGCACGACCAGAAGTACGTGCTCCAGGTGACCGGGATTCAGCACGTGCTGAACATCTTTGAAAAGATGGAGAACGGACTGCTGACGGACATCCCGATTCTTGAGTTGTACGCCTGTGAGCAGGGGTGTTTTGGGGCACCGCTCCTGAAAGAGGATCCGTTTCTGGCCCATGATCGCTGGCGGCAGGCGTGTGGACGGTCCCGGGCGTGGGGAAAAGCGATCCGGCGCAAGGAATCGTATTCGCCTCGATCCGGCGTGCGTCTGGACAAGGATATGGCCAAGGCCATCGAGAAACTCGCCCGGATCGATCGTATGACGCGATCTCTGCCGGGAAAAGATTGTGGTATCTGCGGGGCGCCCACGTGCGCCACTCTGGCCGAGGATATCGTCCTGGGTCGTGCCACTCGGTCGACGTGCGTTCACATCGAAATTCAAGAGGAAAAATGATATGAAACTCAGTCGAATTGCCCGGGAATTGAGTCTTGACTGCCTGACGCCTCAGATCGACTTGGACTCGCTGCCGGATGTCAACGTCGGCTACGTTACCGATCTTCTGAGTGACGTTTTGGCTGGGGCGCCGAAGGATTCGGTCCTCATCACCGTTCAGGTGCACCTGAACGTGATCGCCGTGGCTGTGCACGCGGGGCTTTCTGCCGTCATCTTCGCCTCCGGACGACGCCCGGAACCGTCCGTGATTGAAAAGGCGGCAGCGGAGAACATCGCCCTTTTCGTTTCGCCGAAATCTTCGTTTCAGGTGGTAGGGGAGTTGTACGCCGCGGGGCTTCGAGGGCCCATGGCGTGAATCGCTTTCTCGTCGATCTTCATGTCCATACCGCGCTTTCCCCCTGTGCGTCGGAGGACATGACCCCGCCCGCGATCGTGGCGGAAGCGGTTGCTCTGGGATTGCAGATGATTGCCGTGTGCGATCACAACTCCGTGGGCAATGCTGCTGCGGTCCAGAAGGCGGCGGGTGACCGATTGGCAGTTCTCCCGGGAATGGAAATATCAACCGCTGAAGAAGTCCATATCCTGGGGATTTTTCCCGACATCGATTGTGCCATGGCCGTTGCGGAAAATGTCCTCGCCACGCTGCCCAGCATGCGGGAAGTCTCTCGGACATTCGGCCAGCAGCTCTTGATGGACGAAACGGGACGGATGACGGAATATGAACGAAAAATGCTGTCCATGGCGTCCGGGTTTGGCTTGACGCAGGTGGTTGACCTGATCAAGCGCAATGGCGGTTTGGCTATCGCCTCGCACATCGATCGCCCATCATTCAGCGTCTTTAGTCAACTGGGGTTGTTTCCTGACGATGCCGGTTTCGACGCGGTTGAGGTTACGACCCGCGGCTTGGCCTCGCCTCAGGCTTCTCAGTATACGTCTTTGAACTTACCTATCATTACATCTTCTGATAGCCACTATCTTACCGATTTAGGGGTTTCCTATTCCATGTTCGAGATGCGGGAACTGACCTTCGATGAAGTGGCCCTGACTTTCAAGGGTCGTGACGGCAGGAGGATCTACAACAGTGCGTGATCTTTCCCTTCATATCCTGGATCTTGTGGAGAACTCCATCCGTGCCGAAGCCAGCATCATCGCCGTGACGGTCGACCAGCAACCCGATCGTGACCTGTTGCGGATCATCATTGAGGATAACGGCCCGGGACTGAACGTACCGCCCGACAAAGCTGTCGATCCATTCTATACGACCAAGTCGGGCAAGCGGACGGGGCTTGGCCTGAGCCTTTTCAAAGCCACCGCGGAACTGGCTGGGGGAACACTGACGCTTTCGCAGTCTCCGCTGGGCGGCCTGGCGGTGGAGGCGACCATGCAGCTTCGCCATATCGATCGTCTTCCTCTGGGCGATCTGTCCGCCAGTCTCTTTTCTGTCGCCCTGACCAATCCTCACATCGACTTCTGGTGTCGATTGATTGCGGGTTCGACCGACCGTGAGATCCGGCTGTCTGAGATGAGTGACGAACTGCCGGAAGGCAAGCGAAGCGCTTTTGCCAAAGCCAAGCTTTTCGCGAGCAAAATATCAGAATCGCTCGCGGCAATGTCACAGTGAGTGAATCGTTTTGTTTGGGTTTGTGATAATTTTCACGCGGCTCCGCTTGATTCCTTCATTTTCAAAAATCACAGCTCGTTCAGAGTGAGGTCAAAGAAGTGCGTGATTCGATGTCTGTCTTTTTGTCGACCGGCCCAAACTTTTTTTGGGAAGCGGCGTATAATATGGATGGCCAAACATCCTGAATGACAACGCTTTAGCGTAGAGGATGAAATAATTCCGAAAAAGAAGGATGTTTGTTTGTGTGAAGTCTTGACGCCTCGAAGTTGCCGCATTATATTGGAGTCCTTGGGAATAGTGTTCTTCATTTTTCAAAATTCCGATGACGGGGCTCTCAAAAGTTTTGTCTGTTCGACTGGCTGAACGCAAGACTGGCCGTTGAACTGATTGAATATAGTGGCGAACGATATAGTCCTCATTTTTCAAATTGGCATCTCTGTGATCGTTCTTTGAAAAGTGAATCTCTCCACAGCCAGTGTTTCAACCGGGAAGTTCGAGATCGTTTTGCGTGCTGAGTTGTGTCACAGCTCGATTTGCCGCCCGATTCTCTTTGCCTGCTGCTCACAGCACGCTTTTTATTGTTGCTTGGACCGTTACGAAATTCACAGGTGTTTTCGAAATCAAAAATGGTCTTGTAACAGCACGGGCAGATGTGCTGAAGACTCTGGAGTTTCCGATTCTTCTGATTCACAGCGAATGGCCTGAAATGGTCGTTTTGTCCACTTATATGCTCCTTGTGTCCACTGTGACTAAAGTCTTGGCGTGTGCGAGAGATTCCGTGTTATGGTTTTTTCCGACATCGATGTGAAGGCAGATGACCCGCAATGTTGCGTGGTCTTTCGAACATGGATGGCGGTATTGCGTGAAGAGTTTTTCTTTTTTTCATTCGATGAAATGGAGATCACGATGTGCGGTGACAATGGTAAGTGCAAGTGCAGTGAGAATGTGTCTGAGGAGCAGCTTCTCGTCCGGCTCGACGAGGTGATCCAGGACTATCGCGATAAGCCTGGGGCACTGATTCCCGTTTTGCAGATTGCTCAGGGGATATTCGGTTATCTGCCGGAATGTGCCCTCAAGCGGATCAGCCTGGGACTCAACAAGCCCTACAGTGAAGTTGCGGGCGTGGTTGGGTTCTACTCGTTCTTTTCGACCGTACCCCGCGGAAAGCACATGATCCGGGTATGCCTCGGGACGGCCTGCTATGTTCGGGGTGGAAAGAACGTGCTTGAGGCGCTGAAACAGAAGTTGGGAATTGATGTGGGCGAAACGACGCCCGATCGTCTGTTCTCGCTGGATGTGGCCCGGTGCTTCGGGGCCTGCGGTTTGGCGCCGGCGATCAGCGTGGACGACGACGTTCATCAGCGGGTGAAACCCACGAAGATTGGCGAAATTCTAGATCAGTACCGCGATAAGGACGCCGCGGTAGAGAAGGGAGTATAGTCATGGTACAAAAGATCAACAGTCCGGAAGATTTGAAGAACCTCAGAGACCGGCTTAAGGGGACCACGGATCTTCGCGGCGACCCGAAGGCGGTTCAAGTTACCGTTTACATGGGGACCTGCGGGATTGCCGCGGGGGCCCGCGATGTCCTGGAGCAACTGGCCGGCGATTGCAGCCAGGCGGGACTCGATAGCGTCACGCTTCGCACCTCCGGATGCATCGGGTTGTGCGACAAGGAACCGATGATGGCGCTGGTGGACAAGAAGGGCGAGAAATTTTTGTATGGAAAGCTCGACAGGAAGAAGGTGCACGAGATTGTCCAGAAACACCTGCTGGGCGATGAGCCGGTACTGCAATATATAGTTTAGATCTGTCAGCTATCAGCTTTCAGTTGTTAGCCAGAAGGAAAAGAGCATTCATTATTATATGGAGACTGAAACGTCATGGACAATACGGTAAGAACGCATATTCTTGTTTGTGCCGGTGCGGGCTGCGTGGCCTCTGGCTCGCTTGAGGTCAGCGCCGCGTTACAGCAGGAAATCGAGCGTCAGGGTCTGTCGAAAGAGGCCAAGGTGATCGAAACCGGGTGCCTCGGACCCTGCGCCGTCGGCCCGGTCGCTGTCATCTATCCCGACGGGGTGTTCTATCAGAACATCAAGCCCGAGGACGCGAAGGAAATCGTCACGGAGCACCTTCTGAAGGGCCGCGTGGTGGAGCGGTTGGTCCGCAAGTCCCAGGATATGTCCAAGGCGGTCCCGGCGCTGAACCAGATTGACTTTTTCAAAGGTCAGCAGCGGATCGTCCTTCGCAACTGCGGCGTGATTGACCCGATCAAGATCGACGAATATATCGCCCGGGACGGCTACCAGGCCCTGGCGAAGGTGTTGACGGAAATGACGCCGGACCAGGTGGTGGATGAGGTCAAGAAGTCGGGGCTTCGCGGTCGCGGTGGGGCGGGGTTCTCCACCGGTCTCAAGTGTAGCCTGGCCAGGAAGGCCCAGGGCGCGAGGTAATACGTCCTGTGCAACGCCGCCGCGGGCGCCGACGGCGCGTTTATT
>CAZLZE010000115.1:8043-16160 GCA_964563935.1 uncultured Phycisphaerae bacterium
CGGAAGGCGCCGAGGCCCACTGCGGCGATTATGACATTCCGACGAGGGCGACCCCGGGGCGTTTATGGACCGAAGCGTGCTGGAAGGCGACCCGCACAGCGTGATTGAAGCCATGGCCATCGCCGCCTATGCGATTGGCGCATCGCAAGGGTACGTGTATGTTCGGGCGGAATACCCGCTGGCGGTCAAGCGTTTGGGCGTGGCGATCGATCAGGCCCGCGAATACGGCCTGTTGGGCAAGAACATCTTCGGCAAGGGCTTCGATTTCGACCTGGAAATCCGCATGGGGTCCGGGGCGTTTGTGTGCGGCGAGGAGACGGCCCTGATGACCTCCATCGAGGGTAATCGCGGCGAACCGCGGCCGCGTCCGCCATTCCCGGCCAACAAGGGTCTCTGGGGTATGCCAAGCCTGCTGAACAACGTCGAGACCTACGCCAATATTCCCGTGATCATCACCAAGGGCGCCGATTGGTTCGCTTCGATCGGTACGGAGAAGAGCAAGGGAACCAAGGTCTTCGCTTTGGCGGGGGCCGTCAATAACACCGGGCTCGTGGAAGTTCCCATCGGTATTCCGCTTGGCGAGATTATCTACGATATCGGCGGCGGAATTCCCAACGGCAAGAAGTTCAAAGCTGCACAGATCGGCGGACCCTCGGGCGGGTGTGTTCCGAAGGAATATCTGAACGTGCCGGTGGATTATGAGTCGCTGAACGAACTTGGCGCGATCATGGGGTCCGGCGGATTGATCGTCATGGATGAAGACACGTGCATGGTGGATATGGCCCGGTTCTTCCTGGATTTCGTCCAGGACGAATCGTGCGGAAAGTGTCCGCCGTGCCGGATCGGGACCAAGCGCATGCTTGAGATCGTCACCCGGATCTGCGAAGGAAAGGGTGAGGAAGGCGATGTGGAGCGGCTGATCGAACTGGGCAACAAGATCAAGGACACAGCTCTTTGCGGGTTGGGTCAGACGGCGCCGAATCCGGTGCTTTCAACCATTCGCCACTTCCGGCATGAATACGACGCTCACATTCGGCAGAAAAAGTGTCCGGCGGGCGTGTGTTCGGCCTTTGTGCGGGCGCCATGTCAAAACGCCTGTCCGGCCGGCGTGGATATTCCCGGTTACGTGTCGCTCGTTGGAGAAGGGCGGTATCTGGAGGCCATTCAGCTTCACCGCGAGCGGAACCCGTTCGCGGCCGTATGTGCCCGCGTGTGTTTCCATACGTGCGAAGACAAATGCCGTCGTTCCACCCTGGATGAATCTGTGTCCATTCGCGGCGTGAAGCGGTTCATGGCCGAGCAGGAAGTGAACATTCAGCTTCCGGAAGTTCGGGCGAATGAAGTCAACGCCAGGCGGAAGGTGGCCATCATCGGAGGCGGTCCGGCGGGGCTGTCTTGTGCCTACTTCCTTACCCGGATGGGTTATAAGCCTGTTGTGTTTGAGGCGGAGGCGAAGGCGGGTGGAATGCTGGTCCAAACCATTCCGGCGTATCGTCTGCCGCGTGAGGAATTGGACCGCGAAATCAAGATGATCGAGCAGATGGGCGCGACGATCAAGACGAACAGCCGGCTCGGGCGCGATTTTACGTTGAGCAGCCTGCGAGAGCAAGGGTACGAAGCCATTTTCGTGGCCGTCGGGGCGCCCCAGGGCAGTTCGCTCGGTATTCCCGGCGAGAAGGCTGACGGCGTGATCGACGCAATGGCTTTCCTGAAGAGCTACAATCTGCAGGGAACGGTGAAGGTTGGGCAGAACGTGGTCGTGATCGGTGGTGGAAACGCCGCCATCGACGCCGCCCGATGTGCCATTCGTCTCGGAGCCAAGTCTGTGAGCGTGGTCTATCGCCGGACGCGAGCGGAGATGCCCGCCTATGCGGAAGAAATCGACGAAGCCCAGCGCGAAGGGGTCCACCTGATGGTGCTCACCGCGCCGGTGGAGGTCCTGAGCGAACGCGGTAAAGTCACGGGCCTGAAGTGTCGGAAGATGGTGCTCGGTGATTTCGACAAGAGCGGTCGCCGGAGTCCCAAGGCCAGCGAGGAATCGGAATTCATCGTCCTCGCCGACCAGATTATCGCGGCGATCGGGCAGAGCCTGAATGTCAGCGAGATCATGAACGGTACGGATCTGAAGGTGAACAAGCGGCAGTACATTGACGCCGACCCCGTCACCTGCAAGACCTCGGTGCCGTGGGTGTTCGCGGGTGGCGATGCCGCCACGGGTCCTGCCTCGGTGGCAGAGGCGGTGGGAAGCGGCGAACGGGCCGCTGTCGCCATGGATCAGTTCCTGACCGGATCCACCCACGCCTTCTGGCGCGAGGAGAAGCGTGTCGATACGTTCTTCGATCCGGATGCCGATCCGGTCCAGTACCCGCGGGCCAAGTTGCGGATGATCCCCGTCGCCAAGCGCCGATGCAACTTCTGCGAGGTCGAGTTGACGTGGGATGAAGCCACCGCCGTTCGTGAGGCGAAACGCTGCCTTCGTTGTGATTTCCGTGAAAGTTCGTAATCCATGAGGAGTCTAATACAATGCCGAAATTGACCATTAATAATATCGAAGTTCAGGTTCCGGATGGTACGACCATTCTGCAGGCCGCCAAGCAGGTCGGTATCCGGATCCCTACCCTGTGTTATCTTGAACATGTCCAAGCCATCGGCGCCTGCCGTGTCTGCCTCGTCGAGATCGAAGGGGCCAGAACCCTCGTCGCCTCCTGTGTCATGCCCGTGAGCGAAGGCATGAAAGTGCAGACGAACTCAAAACGCGTGCGCGAGGGGCGCAAGACTGTGGTGGAACTGCTGCTGTCGGACCACTGTGGCGAGTGCCAGACGTGCGACCGTAACAACGACTGCGAACTCCAGGCCCTGGCTCATGAGTTGGGTATTCGTGAGATTACCTATCCCGGCGAAAAGAGTCGGAGTCTGAGCGACACCAGTACACCCGCCCTTGTTCGCGACACGGGCAAGTGCATCTTGTGCCGCCGGTGCGTGACGGTGTGCAGTCAGACGCAGGGCGTCGGGGCGCTGTTTCCCCAGAACCGCGGCTTTAAGACCGTGGTTGGCCCCGCCTTCTGCAGCGATCTGAAAGACGTCGTGTGCGTGCAGTGCGGGCAATGCGCAGCCGTTTGCCCAGTCGGTGCGATCGGCGAAAACGATCAGATCAAGGAAGTGTGGGCGGCGTTGGACGATCCGAAGAAGCATGTGGTCGTTCAAACCGCACCGGCCATCCGGGCTGCGCTGGGTGAATGCTTTGGGCTTCCCCCGGGAACGCTGGTGACCGGAAAAATGGTCTCCGCGCTCCGCCGGTTGGGTTTCAAGGGCGTTTTCGACACCAACTTCACCGCCGACCTGACCATCATGGAGGAAGGCACGGAGCTTCTCACGCGGCTCAAGAAAGCCCTGGTGGAGAAAAAGCCCGTCGCTCTCCCGATGTTCACCAGCTGCTCTCCGGGTTGGATCAAGTTCTGCGAACACTTTTATCCGGAAATGCTTCCGAACCTCTCCACATGCAAATCGCCGCAGCAGATGTTCGGCGCCGTGGCCAAGACGTACTACGCCAGGAAGCTCAACAAGAATCCTGAGGATATCTACGTTGTCTCCATTATGCCATGCACGGCGAAGAAATATGAAGCCCAGCGTCCGGAAATGAACTCCAGCGGCGTGCGCGACGTCGATATCGTTCTGACCACGCGGGAACTGGGCCGTATGATCAAGCAGGCGGGTATCGACTTCCTGTCGCTTCCCGATGACACGATGGATGCCCCGCTGGGTCTGTCGTCCGGGGCGGCCGACATTTTCGCCAACACGGGCGGCGTAATGGAAGCGGCACTGCGTACGGCCTATGAGATTATCACGGGCCGACCGCTGCCGTTCGACAATCTGCACGTTCAACCCATCGCCGGGTTGGAAGGTGTCAAGGAGGCGGCGGTACAAATCACCGGCGCCGTTCCTGATTGGTCGTTCCTGGAAGGCGCGGTGGTGAAGGTGGCAGTGGCGCATGGTCTGTCCAATGCCCGGAGCCTCATCGAGCGGATCAAGGCCGGTCAGGCACAATATCACTTCGTTGAAGTCATGACCTGTCCCGGCGGGTGCATCGGCGGAGGCGGCCAGCCGCGGATCACGACCAATGAGGTCCGCAAGGCCCGTATTGCCGCGATTTATCGCGAGGACGAAGGCAAGAAGCTCCGGAAATCACACGACAATCCGGAAATCAAGCAGATCTACGAAGAGTTCCTGGTCTGTCCGCTCGGCGAAAAATCGCATCATCTGCTGCACACGAAATACGTGGCCAGAACGAAGGTCTAAGTGAGGAAGTCCGAGTGGGGGCGGGTCCCAGACCCGCCCTCTTCTTGGCTATTGGCGAGGATGTTTTGCGTTACGGACCGGGTCGCGTTGTTTTTTGTTTGCGATAGGGCGTAGAATTAGCAATGCCAAAAATATCGCCAGTCATTATGCTGATCGACGATGACCTCGACTTCATCGAGATGAACAGAGTCATTCTCGAATCCAAAGGGTACAGGGTGGTCTGTGCTCAGGATCCCAAGGAGGCGTGGGAGAAGATGGGGCAGGAGAAACCCTCGCTCATCATTACCGATCTGATGATGCAGTCTCTGGATTCCGGATTCTCGTTTTCCCGCCAGATCAAGCAGGACCCGCGGTTCAGGGACGTTCCCATCATCATCCTGACCTCGGTGAACAGCATGTACGGATTCGATTTTCACCCCCGAAGCTCCGACGAACTGTCTGCCATGTATGCGGACGCGTTTTTCGAAAAGCCCATCAGTCCGAGACTCATGCTCCAGAAAATCGAGGACTTGATCAACCGATACACCAGCCTGGAGCGAGCGTGATCTTCTGACGCTTTGATTGCCGGTAACCTTCACCAGGCAAAAAGACAAGCGGATGATCCCTGCTCTGAGCAAGAATCATCCGTGCTGTGTTTCCTGGTTTGGAGGCTGTCTTATTCTTCCTGGATCATCTGATCGTAGAAGTCGACGTAATTGTCCTTGTCCTTTCCCGCCCGCAGTTTGATGGCCGATTGCGGATGGCGGTTGAGTTGTCCCGTAATCATGTAAGGGATGTTGTATCCCCACTCCATCTTCTGCGACAGAGGCAGCATGGTATTCTGTACGCACTCGAGAATAGGCCTCAGACGGAACTTCGGATTCTTCAGGAACCCGATCAGCAGTTCGAGCGGACAATTTCCGGCGCCTCGCCCGATACCGTTGATCGTGGCATCGAGACGATTGGCCCCGATAATGAGGGCTTCGATCGTATTGGCGTAGGCGAGCTGCTGGTTGTTGTGGGTGTGGATGCCGATTTCCTTGCCCAGTCCCTCGATGGCGCGGAGATAGGTCAGGATCAGGTATCGTATCTGCTCGGAGTAGAGCGATCCGAAGCTGTCGACCACGACGATGGCGTCGACCGGCGTCTGGGCGACGGCTTCGAGGGCGTCCGTGAGTTCCCGATCGCGAACATTGGAGATCGCCATCAGGTTCAGTGTCGTTTCGTATCCCTTGTCGTGGGCATCCTTGATCATGTCGATGGCCGTGGGAATCTGATGGATATAGCACGCCACGCGGATGCAGTCGATCACGCTTTTGTCCTTCGGAAGGATGTCCGTGTGGTAATCCGTACGCTCCGCGTCAGCCATGACGCTGAGTTTTATCTTGGCTGGATTGTCGCCCACGATGCGCCGGACGTCGTCCTCGTCGCAGAACTTCCACTTTCCGTGCTGATCGGGTGAGAAGATTTTCTTGGAGGCCTTGTACCCGATCTCCATGTAATCCACGCCCGCTTCCGCCAACGTATGATATATAGTTTTGACGAATCCGTCGTCGAAGTGATGATCGTTGATCAAACCGCCGTCGCGGATCGTGCAATCGTGGATCTTGATGTCCGGCCGGTATGTAACCCAGCACCCGCGCGCATTCTTATCTCGTTCGTACGCCATTGCTCCATCCAAGTTCAAAAAAAGATGTTAAGTGAATTTGTACCGTTAAACTACAATACATAAAACCGGACTTCTGGTCAAGGTCGCCTTTGGAATTAGAGGCCATTAATGCCTGGAACGGAGTTATCAATAAAAGACCGCGAGCCAGACCGTTTCTTCGTTGGGGGCGGTCCATTCAACCTGATGCAGAACATGTGCGGGGATGTTCACATGGTCGCCGGGACCCATTTCGAGCACATGACCGTCTTCCTTGAACCGCAGCCGGGCTTTTCCTTTCAAGACGATCACCCATTCGTCCTCAGCTTGATCGTACCAGAACTCCGGGGGACTTCTGTGTCCACGGGAGACAATCCGCTCAATCCGAGCATGTTCGGATTGAACAAGCACGTTCACCAGCTCTTCCGGAAGCCGGGCCGGGATGTGCGCGAAAAGATTGTCCGATTTCATCGGGTCTCGTCTGCTAGACATTGGCGAAAGCCTTGTCGATCAGTTCCTGTTTCGGCGGTTTGGTTGCCAGGCTGACCAGCGGCACGATAATAAACGGGACGATCATCGAGATACTGGCGGTAATCGGCGAGGTTGCCTTTCCATACCAGTAAGAGAGGAAGATGGATAGACCCAATCCGACGATCATCCCCGCCGCGGCGCCGGCCTTAGTGGTTCGTTTCCAGTACAACCCATAGAAGAACGGGGCCATGAACGTACCCGCGACAGCGCCCCACGACAGGGCCATCAGCTCGACGATGACGGCGAACTTGTAACGGGCGATAACATAGGATACGACGATAAAGATTGCGCTCAGAACTCGCATCAGACGAAGCGACCCCGTTTTGGAGATGTTCGGGTTGATGTGTCCTTTGACCATGTCGATGGCGACGGAAGATGCGGAGACCAGGACGAGGGACGCCAAAGTTGACATCGAGGCGCTGAGGACCAGGAGAAGGATGATGGCCATGAGTCCGGAAGGAAGATTACCCGTCAGTAGTTGGGGGATGACCTTGTCGGGGTTGAGTTTTCCAACCGCGTCCACGGGGATGGTTTGCGGGGTGTAGAAGGCGTGGGTCAAGGCGCCGGTGTAGTAGGCGGTCACGGTGACGATAATGGAGAACACCGTTGTTACAATGGCGGCACGAACGATGACGTTTTCGTTCTTGATGGCGTAGAATTTCTGGACCATCTGCGGCATGCCCCAGACGCCGAAACTCGTCATGAAGACAAGCGCGGCGAGCATGAGCATGTTCGGTGGTTTGACCGTGTGCTGACTGTATTGCTGGGCGAGCGAGGTCAGGGTGGCGGAGAGACTGCCGTCGGTATGCATGAGCGCTCCCGCCTTCCCGGTGAGGATAACGATCATCAGCAGGGCGCCAAAGAGCATGATGATGCCCTGGATGAAGTCGGTCAGGGCGACGGCAAAGTATCCGCCCATGATCAGGTAGATTCCCGTGATGCCGATCATAATGAGAAGGGCGTAGTCATAGGGGATTTTGAAGACCGCTTCAAACAGGTAGCTCAATCCCTGGAATACCGACGCGGAATACGGAATAAGGAATATAAAGATGATCAGAGCGCTGAACATCTTGATGAGCTTCCCATCGTAACGTTCCTGGAGAAACTCGGGCATGGTCATGGTGTCGAGGTTCTGGGTCATTCGCCGGGTTCGCCGAGCCAATATCAGCCAGGCGAGAGTCGTTCCGATGATCGTATTTCCAATGGCGATCCAAAGGCCGTTCAATCCATATCCCCACCCGATCTTTCCGCCGAAACCGATGAAGACGACGGCGGAAAAGTAAGTCGTCCCGTAGGCAAACGCAGAGAGCCAGGGACCCAAAGTTCGGCCGCCAAGGAAGAAGTCAGCCAGTGTGGTCGTTTTCTTCATTCCCCACACGCCAACTCCCACCATACCTACGAGAAATACGGACAAGAAAATCGTCGGAAGAACGGCGTTAGACTCCATTAACGTCTCCTTAATCGTTAAGTTGCAGTTAATAAAGAGCTTACGATCTTATTGTAGTGCGTATATTGGACGTGTCAAGAGAAGCTTAATCGTATCCCGATGGACTCCTTGGTGCTTTCGGTGGAATTGCCCGCGCATAAAAAATCCCGAACAAATGCCCGGGATTCTTAATCATCACTGGCCTGCAAGCAATCGAACCTGGAACATTATGATCACGAG
>CAZLZE010000116.1:0-15969 GCA_964563935.1 uncultured Phycisphaerae bacterium
GCCGGTCGAACGCCCACCCACTTACCAACGCGTCATGTTCCGAAGGTCCTCGCGCGTCGCCGTCGTCAAAGCGAGCCGTCCTGAAGGTTTCTTAAAATCCGATTCGCCACCGTGATCTCTCCGATCACCTGCTCGCGATCGGCCCACTCGCATTTGAGCTGCCTGATCTGCTGGTGCAAACCGTCCGTGGGCTTGTTGTACCCGTAATTCAACGCGGCTTCTCCCGCCGCCAGAAAATCATCCCGCCACTTCCACAGCGTCGGCTCGGAGATCCCATACCGACGAGCCACCACCGACAACGGCTCTTCCTTCCACAACCCCGCCAACACCGCCTACCAACGCTGACTCGTACTCAGGTCACACCGTTTCGCCATGTTCAAGACTCCTTCCATCGCCAAAAGTACCTTGGTTATCCCCAAGAGCCTTAAACAGGAAAATTCCCATTAAGTGCGGACTATACAATCGAGTCTTGACATTCCTTGGTAACTTGGCTAATATACCAAATAAGCAATTAACCAAGGAGTATTGATGGACGCAAGAACACAGGCCAAGTTTGAAGCCCGGGCCAAGATCATCAAGGCGATGGCCCATCCCACTCGTCTGTTTATTGTCGACGAACTTTCCCGGGGGGAGCGGTGTGTCAATGAACTGACCGACATGGTGGGAACGGACATGTCCACCATCTCCAAACACTTGTCCATTTTGCGAGAAGCGGGAATTGTTCAGGACGAGAAACGTGGCGCTCAGGTTTACTATACCCTCCGCTTGGAGTGTGTGCTGAATTTCTTCCGCTGCGTGGAGACGATCATGAAATCCAAGGCCAAGGAGCAAATGGAACTGGCCAAGTGATGTTATTGGGCAATAGGATTGGCGAATTTGCCAAGCTGCCATATAATTATCTTTTGAGTGGAAAGGATTGAGAGGCGTATGGACTGGAAGAAAGAATGGAAACCCCTGGCGGTAATTGTCGCAGTCTTTCTGGGTTGCTTTTATCTGCCGGTGGGCAATGCTCGCTTTGACAATGCCCTGATGGAATCGCTGTACCTGATCAAATGGTACGCTCAGGAACACGTGCTGCTATGCCTGATTCCAGCGTTCTTTATCGCCGGGGCGATTGCGGTGTTTGTCAGCCAAGCGTCGGTCATGAAGTACCTGGGTCCCAAGGCCAATAAAGTGTTGGCGTATGGGGTCGCCTCGGTTTCCGGAACGATTCTGGCGGTCTGTTCCTGCACGGTGCTTCCGCTGTTTGCCGGAATTTATAAAATGGGCGCGGGGATCGGACCGGCGTCCGCTTTTCTCTACTCAGGTCCGGCGATCAACGTCTTGGCCATCATTCTCACGGCCCGAATCTTGGGAATTGAACTGGGAATTGCCCGGGCGGTCGGCGCGATTAGCTTTAGCGTCATTATCGGGCTGCTGATGCATTTGATCTATCGGAAGGAAGAAAGCGCCAAGGCCACGGCACAGGCAGATATGCCTGAACCGGAAGTGGTACGACCGCTGTGGCAAAACGTTCTTTATTTTGCCGCCATGGTCGGGATTCTGGTGTTTGCCAACTGGGGCAAGCCGCAGTTTGATACCGGGGTCTGGCATGCGATCTATGCTGCCAAGTGGACGATTACCAGCCTCTTCACCTTCGGGTTTGGGATTATACTGGTGATGTGGTTTGGCCTGCGGTGGTGGAATGTCACCCTGGCGGCCGTGCCGGTGGCTTTTCTTTCCATTATCTTTCCGCACCAGCCGATGATTCCCTTTGCCGCGGCCGTGGTCGGACTTTCGGCAATCACGAGCAGGAAAGAGGGTGAGGCGGGTGAATGGTTTGCCGCCACCTGGGGCTTTGCCAAGCAAATCCTGCCGCTGCTCTTCTTCGGCGTGTTGATTGCCGGGGCCTTGTTGGGTCGTCCGGGGCAGGAAGGATTGATCCCGAATGCCTGGGTCGAGTGGGCGGTGGGTGGAAACTCCTTCCGAGCCAATTTCCTGGCCTCGGTGTTTGGAGCGTTCATGTACTTCGCCACGCTGACCGAGGTTCCGATCTTGCAGGGCTTGATCGGGTCCGGCATGGGCAAGGGACCGGCCTTGGCCCTGCTGCTGGCGGGTCCGGCCCTGTCGCTGCCCAACATGCTCGTGCTTCGCGGGATCATGGGCACAAAAAAGACGGCGGTATTCGTCGGTCTGGTGGTCGTGATGGCCACAATCTCCGGTCTGATTTATGGAACATTTTGGGGTTAATCAGGTTTTTATGGACGGCCAGGCGTAATGCAAAAGATGCAACTGTAGTCTCCATACAAAGTTTGCTGTTTTGGACATGACTGTCCTGGTCGTCCTGTTTGATGTAGATGGGAGTTCACGTTGGAACGATACAATGCTTTATATCGAATACCGAGCAGAATTCGACGCTCCCCTGAAAACAGGTGGATGAGGTTTGTTCTGATGGGCTTTCTCTTTTGCTGCGGCCCTGCAGGTTGGGCATCGCCAAGCCTCCCACCCCTGCTATCGACTCAACATATGGTTCAAGACTGCCCCTTCCATCCCTGGCTGAACAGGGCTCCTTATGCTCCGACATTTCAGGTTCTGGACACGGAAAGCAGCCTGGGACCCTATGCCCGATCTAGCAAGACCATTACCCTGACAGATCTGGTCAAGATGCACGGTCATGCCTGCGACGGCTTGGTGACGGCCAGTGCCGCACTATCGGTCGGACTAAAGGAACTATATCCCAACGGCGTGATCGACCGAACCGATACCGCCTGCATCACCAATAACTCACCGTGCTTCGGCGATGTGGCGGCGTATTTAACGGGCGGACGAATCCGATTCGGAACCCAGAAGATCGACCCGACCATGAAAAACGAATTTGTCCTCTTCCGAATGTCGACGAGCAAGGCCGTCAAGGTAACGCTGAAGCCCGGCGTATTCCCCGATGAAGTACTAGCTCTGGAGAGGAACATTCGTAGCGGGCAGTTCACCCTGGCGGAAATGCGGGAATGTCAGAGGAGACAGTGGGAGTATGCCAAGACCCTGCTGAATCGTCCGTTGTCCGAGTCGTTTCTCGTGGAACCCCTCCAGGGTTTTCGCTGGCGAGCCGATGCGTATGAACACGTGGGTTCCCGCGGCGATACGATCAACAAGAAGGTGGGACGGCTGCCATGAAACTTGTCACGACATTTCCCAAACGTGAGGAATTTGAAAAAGCCAGGACCAAGCTGGAAACCTTGAACTTGCCGTTCGAGATGATTTCTCCAGACCCCGACTACGGGAAGGTTGGAGTTCCGGCCTTGGTGGTCGACCAGGAAACTCGGGCGGCCCTTTCAGCGACCGGCGGTTCAAACGAATTCGTCAGTTCGGGATGGGTGGATTATTATCCTGCGCAAATAGAAACCCTGAGGGAAACCCCTCCGGAATATACCCAGGATATTTTCGGACAAGCGTCGGTCATGGTGTTGGCCCCCTGCATCGCCGACGCAACCAAGATCCGATTGATCGCCCACATCACGGGCGATATGTCCGAGGGGTTTCCCTACCTGAATTCGGAAATGTCCAACGCCTGCTACAACGTCAACGGACCGCTCCTGACCTTCATGGACCGCTACCGGATGGTGACGCTGTACCCGCGACGGATCGCCATTGCCAAGGCCGACGAAATCGTCGACGGCTGGCGGACGCTGGAGATGATCCGACGGAAGATCAACGACGTATGGAGCCGCCGGGACCAGATCGAACCGTCGAACCGGATGCGGCAAAAACCGCCCGCCCTGGAAATCTACAAGCGGCTACCGGGCACGAACTGCCGGGAGTGTGGCGAAAAGACGTGTATGGCGTTTGCCCTGCGGCTGTGGAGCGGGGAGGTAACCCCTTCGCAGTGCAAGCCGACATTTGAGGGCGAATTCGTGCATCGCCGGGAAGCATTGTTGGAAATTTGCGCCGGATTGGGAACCGGGGCGTGATGGTCGGAGTATAATACCCATGAACGACACGGTAATCGGGATTACGGCTCAGGAACGAATGGAGATCGAAGCCATTCTGCTGGATCAGGACACCGAGGCAGCGATGGCGTTCCTGAAGCGGATTAAAGAACGAATCGAACACAGCGAACGCAAAGGGATGCGTTCACATCTGGATGCTAAATGAAAGGATAGAACGATGAAGAAGTTACAGGTTCTCGGAACGGGTTGTCCCAAGTGCAAGAAACTGGCCGAACTGACCGAAGAAACGGCCAAAAAGCTGGGCATCGAATATCAGTTGGAGAAGGTCACGGACATCAACGAGATCATGAAGTTCGGGGTGATGATGACTCCGGCCTTGGCCGTCGATGGCGTGGTCAAGGTGGCGGGCAAAGTACCCAGCACGGACGACATCGCCAAAATGATTTCTTAACCCACAAAGTAAGTCCTGGAAAGGAATGCGAATGGCGGTGTTCGATCCCAAGACCGCGGAACTGGTGGCCTTATCGGCGGCGGTGGCGGCCAACTGTATCCCCTGCCTGAGATACCATCATGCCGAGGCCGTCAAACAGGGGGTGACCAAACGAGAAATACAGGAGGTCATCCGGATCGCCAAGATGGTCAAGCAGCGGCCTACCGAGGAAATCCTGAACGTGGCGAAAGAACTCGTGGAAACCCAGGCCGAGTAACGGAAACAACGTTTCAAACCCGTAAGAATAAAATTAGAGGAAGCTGATCAATGACAACGAAGAACGATTGCTGTGGTGGTGGAATAACAAAAGTAGTGCTGGCCTGTTCCGGCGGGTCCAACGTCGGGCAGATGACCAATGAGGTCGCCAAACGATTGGACGTGGCCGGTGACGGGAAATTCTTCTGCCTCGCCGGCGTCGGCGGGCAAATCAGCGGGATGGTGGCGTCCGTTAAGGGCGCGGACAAGGTGCTCGTGTTAGATGGCTGTCCGGTGGGCTGCGGCAAGAAATGCGCGGATCAGGCGGGAGTGATCGGGTATCAACACTTGATCGTCACCGAACTGGGAATCGAAAAGAAACATGTGTATGACCTGCCGGAGGCGGACCTGGCCAAGACCATGGAGGCTTCCCGGCAGTTGCTCGGAACCAGTCTGAAAGGCAAAACCTGCAAGTGCCAGGGATAGGGAGCGCCCATGCTGATCCTGAGCCAGTGCCCATGCAGTCCGTCGAAAATCGGCATCTTGGATGTTCTTGTCTTGGCCGCCATTGTCGGTGTGTTCTTTCTTATTGCCCGTAAAGTGTCGAAGTAATCATATAATAGGAAGAGAGGTTTTTGATGATGTTGAAAATCACGAAGGCAGTGAAAGTACTTTGGACGATTGGAGTTTTGATCTTCTTCACTGGCATCGCACAGGTGCAGGCACAGACGCAGCCCGCGACCGATAAGGCTACTTCCGGTCCTGCGATCAAGATTCCTCGACTGGTGGATGTCGGGGCAGGCAAATGTATCCCATGCAAGAAAATGAAGCCGATCCTGGATGAGTTGCGGAAAGAGTACCGGGGACGAATGGAGGTCATCTTCGTCGATGTATGGGTCAAGCCCAATGAAGCCAAGACGTATGGCATCCAAACCATTCCCACGCAAATCTTCTACGACGCGACCGGCAAAGAGCGGGCACGGCATGAAGGATTCATGTCCAAAGAGGATATCCTGGCCCAATGGAAAGAACTGGGCATCGATTTTACCCCGGCTACCTCTCAGACCAGCCGAACCGAACCGCTGGCTCCCGATTCCCGCTCAGTGGGGCAGATATGCTCGATGTGCGACAGTACGATCGAGGCGAAAACACGGGTAACGATCAAGAACGAATCGAATCTGGTCCACCTGTGTTCGCCCCACTGCTATTTCATCTACTACTCCAGTTTGCGGGATACCCAAGGCGTTGACGAAAAGGTAAGTGTGACGGATTGGCGAACCGGCAAGGAAATTCCGGCCACGAAAGCCATTTATCTGGTCGGATTGGACGACAAAGCCCGCCCGGTCATCCAGGCGTTTGCGACCCGAGAGGAGGCTTTGAAGGAGCGTCAGCAATCCGGCGGGAATCTCATGGACTGGTCGGTGCTCCGTCGGAAGGAATTGACGGACCGCTGTGGGTTCTGCGACCGGGCCGTCTACGCGGAAGACTCCTGCCTGGTCAAGGCGGCCGGTGTGCATACCTTCGGGTGCTGTCCGATGTGCGCGTTGGGCGTGGCGGCTCGACTCCAAAAAAACATTGAGCTGGAGGCTCGCGATGCCCTGACCGGCCAAGCCATTCACGTGACCGTGACCAACGGCAGCGTCAGTGATCTGAATCCCAAGACGGCGGTGGCCTGGTCGGGACAGAAAAAGGATGCGGAAGGTAAAATGGTTTCCGCCGGATGTTTCAAGCAGGCTTTTTTCGCCAACGAAGCGAATTTGAAGGCATGGCTGGAGAAAACCCCGACCGCGACGGGAAAAATGATCACCATCGACCAGGCTTTGTCGGCTAAAATGAAGATGACGGCAGAGCAGATTCGTGGGGCCTGCAAAATAGGGGAGTGTGAAACGAAGAAATGATTTTCTTTAACGAGGATCGCTTATGAAGGCGCAAAAAGTCATCAGCCAGTTGCTACTGGGTTTCGTGCTGGTCAGTATCGGATTCGCCCTCGGGCGGGAAATCGAGCGTCGGTCAGCAGGTTCTCAACATAATACCTCTATGTCGACAGCGGCAGAGACATCTCAAGGCGACAAAGTGGTGGTTTATTACGTGTACGGACCGATCCGGTGCGTCACCTGCAATAAGATAGAGGCGATGGCCAAGGAAGTCGTTCAGACGAAGTTCGCCAAAGAAGTTCAGGCAGGCCAAGTGGAGTGGAAAACCGCCAATTTCCAGGAAGATGAATCGCTGGCCAAACAATACGACATCGCCTCCAGTACCCTGGTGGTCGTCAAAAAACAAGGCGGCAAAGATGCAAAGTATCAGAAACTGGATGATGTCTGGCAACTGGTGGATAACAAACCCGCTTTCGTCTCGTATGTTCAAGGTGCAGTAACATCCTATTTGGAGGGAGGCCAATGATACTGTCCTGGTTCGCGGTTGGCTCGGCCTTGTGGCTGGGGATACTAACCTCAATTAGTCCATGCCCGCTGGCCAGCAACATCGCCGCCATCTCCTTTATCGGTCGGCGGGTGGACAGCAAACGCCACGTCCTCTTGTCCGGAAGCTTTTACACCTTTGGTCGGACGATCACGTACCTGATCTTGGGCATGATCGTCATGGCAGGGTTGATGGCCAGTGGTGAAATCGCCCGCTTTCTTCAAAGGTACCTGAACCAGATCCTCGGACCGGTGCTGATTTTGGTAGGTATGCTCCTTCTGGGACTATTGAATGTGACGCTCTCCTTCAATTTTGCCGGTGCGGGTGTTCAGACGCGGGCGGAACGCGGCGGCCTTGGATGGTCGGTCATTCTGGGCATCCTCTTTGCCTTGTCGTTTTGCCCCGTATCCGCCGGACTGTTCTTCGGCGGCCTGATTCCACTTTCCACCGCCAACGGCTCGAAATTCCTCCTGCCCGGCCTCTACGGGATCGGAACCGCCCTGCCGGTGATCGTGTTTGCCTTTCTGATGGCCTTCGGATCTCAGTACGTCGGCAAGGCCTTTAATCGAATGACCCAGATTGAATGGTGGGTCCGTACCATCACCGGCACCATCTTCATCCTCGCCGGTGTTTATTACTGCCTGACTCACATCTACGGACTGTCAATCAGCGGTCTTTTCAGTTAATCAATGCGATAAGGAAAACCCATAATGTTCTCCAGAATACTTGTGGCCACGGATTTGTCGAAGGCTTCGGATCAATTGGTAGGATGCATCCGGGAACTCAAGGCGTTGGGAACCTGGCAGGCGGTTTTGACATTCTGTCTGAATTTGCAGGAGGTGGGAAACCTGGCGGACAACATTCGAGAACTGGTTCAGCCTTCCCTTGAAAAACAGCGAAAGACGCTTGGCGATCAGGGATTTGAGGTCGCTGTGGAGATTGCCCTGGGTTCCCCCAAGGTGGAGATTAATCGCTTGGCCGTAAAGAAGGATTGCTCGATGATCGTCGTCGGTTCTTTCGGGCACGACACGATGGCGGGCGAGGTGATGTTTGGTGGGGTTGCCAGTGCGGTCATTCACGGGGCCACCAGGCCCGTTCTGGTCGTCCGACTGACCCCCGAGTCGAAAACCACGCAGCCAATCTGCCATACCTGGCCCTGCGCGCCGCTGGACACGATCGTGTTTCCCACGGACTTTTCAGACAACGCCGAACATGCCTTCGTGCATGTCGAAAAATTGGTCGAATCGGGTGCCAAGCGGATCATCCTGCTGCATGTTCAGGACAAAACGCGAATCGGCAAATATCTGGAAGACCGGCTTGAGGAATTCAACGCGGTGGACCGCGTTCGCCTGGAACGCCTCAAGGAAGCCTTGTTGAAACGGGGCGCCGATGATGTGCGTATTGAATTGCCTTACGGAAATCCCGTCAGTGAGATCCTCAAGGCGAGCCGTCAATCAGGCATCTCGCTGATGGTGATGGGCAGTCAGGGACGAGGATTTGTCCGGGAACTGTTTCTGGGCAGCGTCAGTCATAACATCGCCCGCCATGCCCCTGTTCCGGTCCTGCTGATTCCGGCCTTGCGGTAAAAACGCAACCGAGAAAAAACGATGAGACGAGCATTGATCCACCCTGAGATCTGCATCAACTGCCAACCGTGCTTGGTGGAAACGAAATGCCCCATGCAAGCTGTTTTTCGGGAACAAACGAAAGATACACCGTGGGTGGATTTCTATCGATGCTCCGGTTGCATGAAATGCAAAGGCTTTTGCCCCCACCATGCCGTGGAAGAGATTACCCATCCTTGTGACGGCAAGGGCCGGATGGGATGGTAACGAATGGGAGTACTCCATGAAGCGACATTCTAAAGCGGGACTAAAGTTGGCGATACTGATCCTCATCGGCGGGATGGTTGTATACTATGTGTTCTTTTCGCCTTTGCCGGTTCAATCGACAACAGTGACCAAGGGAACCATTGTTTCCGAGGCGATGGGAACGGGAACACTTGAGGCTCGCATCCGCGCGACGATCAGCCCAAAGATATCAGGGCTTATTTCGAAAGTGTTCGTGGATCAAAATGACAAGGTAACCAGGGGGCAAACACTCTTCACGCTGGATGATAAAGACTTGCGTCAGCAGGTCGAAGTGGCAAAGGCGGAATTGGCCGCCGCGCAAGCCGGTGCTGAAAAGGCGATTTCTCAGATTCAAAGTGCCGAGGCCATAGACAAAAAGGCAAAGGCGGATCTCGCCCGGATGTCGCGATTGGTGGCGTCCGGGTCCGTGAGCGTGGATGCGGGAGAGAAAGCTCAGCAACAAATGAGTGTTGCCCAGGGCGAGCTTAATCGAGCACAAGCGACCCGAATAGAGGCTGAAAAGTTAATTGCCAAGGCCGAGGCCTCGTTAAAATATTACCAGATGCGATTGGCCGATACCGTCGTCTGTGCGCCTTTTGACGGATTGATCACTCGACGGTACAAAGATCCTGGAGATGTTACTGTTCCCGGCAGTATGGTTTTGGATATGATATCTCTCGATCAGCTCTGGATATCCGCCTGGGTTGATGAAGCGTTATTGAATCAGCTAAAACCTGGGCAGGTGGCCAGGATCGTATTTCGTTCCAATCCCAAGGTCGCATTCCCCGGCAGGGTGGCCAGGATTGCACCGCAGGCGGACCGGGAAACCCGCGAAGTCCTTGTGGACGTGACCGTTGAACGACTGCCTCAATCGTGGGCGATTGGTCAGAGAGCCGAGGTCTATATCGAAACGGCCCGGAAGGAAAATGCGGTCATAATCCCTCAACGAATTATCGTCTGGCGCCAAGGTCAGCCCGGTGTGTTTGTTATCGATAATGCCAGAACATACTGGCATAAGGTCGTCTTGGGAATTGAAGGCAAGGAAACGGTAGAGGTCACGGATGGATTGCAGCCGGGACAGGTGGTTTTAATTCCAGGTTCAAATCTGCCGAAAGATGGACGAGCGGTCAAGGTGACGGCCAAATGAATTTAGCAATCAAGGACATCAAACATAACCTGGGCCGTTTCTCCCTGACCGCGACAGGCATCGGGCTCCTGTTGATGGTCGTTATGGGCATGGGCGGCATCTACCGAGGGCTGGTTCAGGAGGCCACTTTGATCGTTGACCGCATCGGGGCAGATTTATGGATTGTTCAAAAAGACACTCGCGGACCGTTCGCGGAACTCTCCCGCATCCCTCGAGATTTGTCGAATCGTGTCTTGCCGGTCCCGGGTGTTGAAGCATCGTTGGGTTTTATCTCTTATACAATACAGCGAAGTCATAAGGGTAAGCCCCTGCGCCTGACTCTTCAGGGATTGGATTGGCCCCTGGACCGTGGACTCTGGCTTCCGATCACGGCGGGAAGAAGACTGAGGCAGGCTCACTATGAGATGGTGGTTGATAAAAAGTCGGGATTACAGGTTGGTGATAAACTTAAGCTTGGAAAAAATGATTTTACCGTGGTCGGATTAACAAAAGGAATGACTTCGCCATCCGGCGATGCGATGGTGTTTATGACATTAACCGACGCCCAATCCGTACAATATGATATATCTCCAGAGTCTTTTCGTATTGAACGGGCAGCACGCGTAAATCGATTAGTGACCATGGAACTCGGTCAAACTCAGCCTCAACTGAGCGAAAGGGCCGGTGGTCCCAATTCAGGGATACCGGCATTAAACACATTTATGGTCAGTGCCGTCTTGGTCAAGGTGAAACCGGGCTATAACATCGATGCTGTTGCCAAATATATCGCCGCCTGGCCGGATGTCTCGGTTTATACCCTGGAAGGACAAAAAGAGCTGCTGCTAAATGGGTTTGTTGACCGTTCACGCAGACAGTTGGGGTTGTTTAGAGTTCTGCTCATCACCATCTCCGCGGTAATCATGTCGTTAATCCTGTATACGCTTACCCTCGATAAACTGCACGATATTGCCATGCTGAAACTCATCGGTGCAAAGACTTCCGTAATACTGGGCTTGATCATGCAGCAGGCGGTCATATTAGGTGCAATCGGTTATTGTGTGGCGTATATTTTAGGGCAATGGATATTCCCGTACTTTCCCCGGCAGGTGGTATTGGTCGATTACGATCTATGGTTTTTGGCCATAATCGTTCTTCTGATTTCCATATTATCCAGCTTGCTGGGAATTTACCGTGCCATGCGTGCCGATCCGAGTGAGGTGTTATCATGAGTCCGCCCTCCGATAAACTGGCATTACACGCATCAGGGCTGAAAAAGATCTACGGCAGCGGCCATACCGAAGTTATTGCGGTTCGCGATGTCGACATCGAGGTCCGCCGAGGTGAGATTGTGGCGCTGCTGGGACCAAGCGGCGGAGGCAAATCGACGCTGCTGACCTTGTTGGGGCTTATTCGCTCGCCTAACGAAGGACGAATTACCATCGATGGAACGCTTGTTTATGATAACCATCAGGAACAAGTGAATGTCCGCCGTTTTCGTCGCCGGAAACTAGGGTTTGTCTTTCAAAAGGCCAATCTCATTCCTTTTCTTACTGCGGCGGAGAACGTTCGCCTCGCCATGGAAATTGACGACCAGCCGGCCGGAGTCTCACGCAAGCGTGCAGCGGAACTCCTGGATTATCTCGGCGTGGCGGAAAGGGCGGAAAATCTGCCGAGTATGCTCTCCGGCGGCGAACAGCAGAGAGTGGCGGTTGCAAGGGCTCTGGCCAATCATCCAAGTGTGATTCTTGCCGATGAGCCGACGGCATCCCTTGACAGTCTTCGCAGCCGCCAGGTTATGGAATTGTTCCGTAAAGTCGCACACGAACTAAACGCGGGCGTCATTGTCGTGACTCATGATCATCGGACGCTCGATCTTTTCGATCGAATATTGGAAATGGAAGACGGGACATTACGGCCTCACCAGTCTATTTGAGACTACAAGCCATATAGACAACACTGGAAAAAGAAGCCTAGCGACTTCCAACGGAGAGACGGTGTTCTAATTGGAGTTGACATCTTTATTTGATGGCCTTAATATGTTGACCATCAAGGTATCCCTATGGCCAAAAACTATACAACCCGAGGTTATTGGAACAGCATCCTGAATGCCAGCCTGTGCAAGTTTTTCATTTTGCGGGCGCTGTACGACGGACCAGCTCACGGTTATGAGATTATTCGTCGTGTGGCCAAGCTGACGGATGAATTCTGCACGCCGACCCAAGGGACGATCTATCCGGTCCTGCGGGAATTTCAGGAATGTGGCTGTGTCACCTGTCGCCGGGAGGTGGTCAACGGTCGTACACGGAAAATCTATACCTTGACGCCCAAGGGACAGGATGCCTATCAGACGGGCCAGGAAGTCTGGCAGAAGGGCCTGTGTTGCGTTCGACAGGTGGTCAAGACATAATTTTTTTGCTCCCATAGGTCGACGGTCAAGGTATCGCCATGACCCTGACGGAGAAAGAAAGGAATCATCAACAATGAACTCGTTCTGGCTATCGCTCCAATTTTTCGGGCTGATCTTTGCGGAACTGACGGTTCTGTTTCTAGCCATCAGCACCTTGGTGGGGCTTGTGTTTGAGTACGTATCAGATGAGACGCTCCGGCGGTGGTTGTCGAGACGAGGCTGGTTGGGTTATTTTTTGGGGGCTACCTTGGGTGCCCTGACCCCCTTCTGCTCTTGTTCGACAATCCCGATGACGGTAGGGCTTTTGCGGGCGGGGGTTCCCTTTGGCGCTACGATGTCCTTCGTTCTGGCTTCGCCCCTGCTGAATCCGATCATCTTGACGATGTTTCTGGCCTTGCTGGGCTGGAAGGCCTGCGTGGCCTACGGAACCGTAACCTTCCTTATGAGTATGATCGCCGGTGCCATTCTGGCGTGGCTGGGGCTGGCGAAAGATGTCAAGAATGTTCGTATCAGTGGCGGTCCCCAAGCACGGGACAAACTTCCGACATTCCGCCAAAAACTTCGTCGCGCGTTCCTCGGTGCATGGGAAGATTTCCGTGCGGTACTGGTTTACCTCGTATTCGGGGTCGCCGTTGGTGCGGCGGTCTATGGCTACGTGCCAGGCGACTTTGTGGTACGAGTGGCGGGTCCCCACAATCCCATAGCCATTCCCATAGCTGCTGCCATCGGCGTCCCCTTGTATGTCCGGGCGGAAACAGTCATTCCCATCGCCGTGGCCTTGACAAAAAAAGGTATGAGCTTGGGCGCGATTCTCGCTCTGATTATCGGCGGAGCGGGCATGAGCATTCCGGAGATGAGCATGCTGGCCGGCATCTTCAAGGCGCGGTTGGTGGCCGTCTTTGTAGCGATCGTATTCTTGACCGCGGTTATTGCCGGTTTCGTGTTTAACCTCATTTAGCAAGGAGTGTAGGCATGGTAGACGAAAAGAAGAAAGGAATTCTATCCAGGCTCTTTGGAGCCAAAAAGAAGTCCTGTTGCTGCAACATGAAGATCGAGGAAGTGGTGGAAGAGACTCCGACGGCTCCCACGCAAAAAAGCCAACAGCCGCAGAAATCGTCGTGCTGCAACAAGGATCCGGGCGGAAAAGGCAAATCTGGCTCGTAACTGCCTGGGCCTCGTTTTTTTAACCTAAGCGTTCTTCCATGTACATCTTTTTTCTTTTCCTGGGCGTGCGATAATCGCAGCCGGATGTAGAGCAAAGGGTTTGTACGATGGTAGACACGAAACCGAGGTCATCGGCCGACACGGCACGGGCGGATCGGTTCCATCGGTCGGCATTCGTTCGTCGACGCCGGCGGCCGGTTCTTCCTGCGGCTGGAAAAGTCTCAGCCGATCCTCGATAGTATCCAGACGAAACTCGATGCCTGGTCGTTAACCGTCCTGCCGAAAAGCCCGCTGGGTCAGGCCGCTATTTCAAAAAATCTACGTCGAGGAATTACGTTCGCTTGTCACGGAATATCGCCGGCACCCTTCGATTGTGATGTGATGCTTAGGCAACGAGATTCTCGTCGATAGCGAACGACGGCTCGGATTAGGCAAGGAAGATTTTGATATTCTCGAAACGTGGGTCAACCAAGTGCGTCGACTTGATTCGCGTCCGGTGATCGCCAACTCCGGTGGCGACGCTGCGGAACTGGTGCAAAAAACTGTCGGCGATGTGGATGATATCCATCAATACGGCGGCTGGTATACCGAAACGCTCGCCGATCTGCACTGAAAGTGTCGCCGCTTATACCGATAATGACGGAAGATTCTTCATCCGCAACAACGATACCCGCCAACGGAAAGTTGTGCGGCAACGCTGGGGCGATCCGGACAAAATTACCCCTGAGGAACAGGCATACCATCCACTCCTCATCGAATACCGTTGTGGCCAGGGTACCGTCTTGTTCTCGAATCTTCTTATCGGTACGAAATATAATAATGAACCTGTCGCCCAAAGAATGCTGATGAATCTTGTCCTTTGATCTCTGCGGTGACGATCACCCCGAGAAACCTTCCGGTATTTTCTGACGGATCGGCCAGGAACAATCGTGCCTTTTCTTGTGCTATTATGACAATTCGGCAACAAACCCAAAACGCTCCTTACCCACATCGACAAACAGCCACCGCCACCGGCCTGGACGCCCACACGCAGTCTTTTCGCAGACATCCCCATGCAATGGCCAAAGACCAGCCCTTGCGACGTCTTTCGGACGTCAGTTTCAGTTGGCTTGCCAGATCGACACCAGTGCCCTATCCATATTCCAATATTGGGAAGCAGCCCGACACAACGCCGGAAAGACCTCAGTAGAAATGTCCATGCCCCGAAGTACTATCCTCCATTCCTTCCGTGTACCCACGACGGCGATAACTTGGTAGAGTGGGTTCATACCATGTAACATGTATTGAGGAACCACAGATGAATCGACCGAATGGACTTCAGGCGAATGATATGCAGACCAACCGCATTCAAAATATCTCCCACGCGTGGAAACTGGCTTGCGACCCAGCCAACCAGGGCAAGCAGCTCCAATGGCACCTAAACCCGCCCGAAAACGAATCCCGCCCTGCTGCCATTCCCGGTATCATTCAGGAAGTGTTCCCGGATTACCATGGCGTTGCCTGGTACTGGACCACATTCCGACCGGCGCTGAAGAAAGATCCCGCAAGCCTGTACGCCCTCCGTTTCAGGGAAGTGGATTACTTCGCCGAAGTCTGGCTCAACGGAGTCTACCTCGGCAGTCATGAAGGGGCGGAATTCCCGTTTGAGATGAATGTGCAAAAGACCCTGAAATTCGACGCCGACAACCTGCTGGTCGTGCGGGTGATCAATCCCATCGAAGAGCCCATCGACGGGTTTGTCCTCGGCGACACCGCCCACGGCGTCAAGTTCAACAAGAACTACATGTCAGGCGCCATGTATAACTACGGCGGAATTACGCAGGAAGTCGAACTGATCAAGAACGATCCCGTGCGTATTGGCGACGTCCACGCGCAGGGAGATATGAAAAACAACACAATCAGGTTGTCCGTGACGATCCGCAACGAGTTTGATACGCCCGTTGCAGGCCGGCTGACGGCTTCCGTCCGGCTCAGAAATTCAGATCTCCTCCTGGTCCGCCGGGAAATGACCTTTACCGCGCCCTGCGGAGCAAGCGATCAACCGATAACAATCCCCATCAGCCAGCCTCAATACTGGAGCCCGGAAGATCCGAAATTCTATCTCGTGACGGTGGACCTGGAATGTGAAGAAACACCAGCCGCCTGCCATGATCAAAAAACCGTCCGATGCGGATTCCGCGAATTGCGAGTGGACAACGGCTATTTCCGCCTGAATGGAAAAAGAATTTTCCTGCGATGCACGCTGACCGTCAATGATTTTTGCTGCGGCGACAAAATCCCGATGGAACATCTAAAAAGGGATCTGATCTTCGCCAAGGCCGCCGGTTTCAATACCGTCCGATTCCTCATCGGCGGCGTCTATCCCGAACAGCTCGATCTGTGCGATGAAATCGGCC
>CAZLZE010000117.1:0-15561 GCA_964563935.1 uncultured Phycisphaerae bacterium
TTCCGATCGTCCATTTTCAAATTGGTTGGACTCTCCCCGCCCCTCGGGATCGAGGCCCGCGTCGGTCGGATCGGCGGGCCGGTCGAACGCCCACCCACTTACCAACGCGTCATGTTCCGAAGGTCCTCGCGCATCGTCGTCGTCAACGCGAGCCGTCCTGAAGGTTTTTTAAAATGCGATCGGAAACGGTTTTTATGAATTTCAGGACCGGGTCGAAGGCTTCGCAGGCTTGGCCGTGGTCATAGCCTTCAAGTTCGATAATCTCGGTGGCCAAGTGTCCTGCCACGCGCCGGAGAAGAGCGGCCAGGAAGAAGTTCTCTTCAGTCCGCGCAGGCACGTCGAGATTACGATCCCCCACCACCAGCAGGATTGGGGGCAGATCCTTGCTGATGTGGAAAACCGGGGCAAACGCGTCAACCACTACCTGCGGCTGGGTCAGGCGGCGCTCGTTTACGATTTGAAAGTGCGTAGTCATCTGGCCGGTCATTGAGATGATCCCCGCCAGGTCTCGATTGCAGCAGCCGAACTTGTCCAGCCACTTATGGTCCATGCCGACCATGGCGGACAGATAACCACCCGCGGAACTGCCGGAGATGAAGACTTTTTTGGGATCGCCGCCGTAAGTGGAGATATTCTTCAGTGTCCAGGCGGTGGCGGCTGCGGCATCTTCGATATAATCGGGACACTTCGCCTGATCGCCGGAAAGACGGTAGCCGGGCGTGACTACTGCGATACCCTGGTTCATGAGCCCTTGAGGCAGGAATTTCTCACCCTCGGTGAGCCCCCCGCCGTGAAACCAGATGAGCGTCGTGAAGTTCCGGTGTCCTTCGGGGTAGTACAGATCGAGCTTGCAGCGAGCGTCGCGGTAGGCGTTGGACACCTGCGTTCCAACAATTGTATTTTCGTCGTAGTATGCGATGTCGCTAATTTGCCTATATGTCATCTTGAATTCCTGGACCTAATGTCATGGCGATTGGAGAGGAAAAACGCTGGGACTGTCCTCTCAATAACGGAATAACTCGAACCTTCTCTTTACGTGTTGTTATGCTCGTGATTCTATCACCAACTGGCAACATCGTCAAAGCGTATTGCTCTTGGCGTGCGTTATCCGTTTCAAACCGATCCGACCTCCGGACGGATGCTGCTCAATCTCCTCAAGTGGGCATCAACTCCCTGATGGAACAGGCATATTCGCTATCCTCTGCGATTCTTCAGGGCGAAGTCCACAGCCTGGAATCCAAAACCGGAGTCTTTGCTTGTCGTCAACGCTGCACCGGAGCAGAAGACGGCGAGAACGACGAAGCCGCCGAGGGGGTTTCCGCAGCCGCCGGTACCCAAGACGATCGGAGTGGACGGCGTATCGTTGGGATCATCCGCCGTCGGTTGGTTGGCGGTGATCCAGTTGGCGAATTCCTGGGTGATGTGCATGCCCATGCCGTCGGCGGTACGCTCGCTGCCGGAGATGGTTTCGATCCAGCCGGTATCGACGCCGAAGACGCGGGCGGTACCTGCCGCCGCATCGCCGCTCCAAACGGGCGAACCGCTCTGGCCGGGCTCCGTGTCGATGCTGTGCAGAAATAAGTTGCCGTCGAGTGCGTAGACGTTGCCCGTTACGGAATATTGATACTCACCGAATCCAAGGTCCTGCGGATAGCCGGCGGAATAGACCAGCCGGTTGCCGCTGAAGAATGACGGCGGCTGAACCTGGATCTGGAAATACCCCGTCTGCTTGCCCACAGAGGACTCGAGGATGAGCAGGGCCAGATCGTAATTGTCGTCGCCGAACTTGGTCCATGGGTCGAGCGTGATGACCTTGGCGGCCTTGATTCGTCCGAAAGGCTGCTTGGTTCCATTTTTTCCGGGCACGAAGTAGACGGAGTCGGCGGCGCCAAGTTCGGGATCGTAGACGACGTGGCCGCAGGTGAGCACAGTCTTCTCACCGATCATCGCACCCGTGCCGATAAAGGAGCGATCGCCGATGGTTGCCTGGACCTGCCCAATGGCGGAGGCGGGAAAAGCAGTCGTGTCGGTCACGAGGTGGCGGTCGTCGGCATCGAAGATTTTGGGCACACTGACTGATTTGCGAACGGCCCCGGCAGCCGGTGAGCCACAGACAAGCACGCACATGATCGCTGCCGTCAAAATCGTCCAACCGACCGACCTATGCATCCGACGCAACGCGAATTTCCGCACCATATTTGCGACTCCCTACTCTCCTCGGACCGATCCACCGCGGTACAGTCCGCCATTTTTATTTATCGGACAACAAAATAGTTGTCATTACATCATAGGCGCTGCTTCCCCGCGGGTTGCGGAAGATATCGGACGTGCAGGTTGGATTCGACCATGGGCAGTAATTCCGCCAGAGCACATGCCCAGCCGCCCGCCACAAAAAAAGAGGGCACGGCGAACCGTGCCCTCGTATAGTCAGGACTTTGCATCGCTATTTGGCGTGCGGAAACTTGACGAGTTCGAAGTCACCGATTTCGAAGGACAGGTTGCTGCCCTCTCGGCCGACTTTCACCCCAGCAATCTCATTCAGATCGAACTGGTAATTCGGATCGCTCGTGAACCATATGGCCCAGCGAAAATCGCGAAACGCCATGACGACTCGTTTGCTCTGGCCCGGCGTGCAGGGAACAGTGTGGTAATACATCACCCCGCTTGGTTCGACCAGCATCAGTCGAATCGAACCCTCCTTCGGTCCGCCCTTGACCGTAACGGCAATACCATCATACGCGGAAAGATCGACAGGCGTCTTGAACTTCTGAACCGCGTAAGAGAACACATCGGTGGAGCCGACTTCGATCGTCTTCTCACCGCACTGCACGTCGATCGTCTTGGGATTTACCTGCTTGATAGTGATGGCGTTCGTGACCGCGTTGTCATTTCCGCAACCGCTGACTTCCGTCTGCCATGCCGGTGCACTGGCCCACTCGATCGGCTTGCTCGAGACGATCGGCAGAACACCGGAATCGAAGCCGATATAGCTGACCGAGGGAGACACCTTCTCCACGCCGAAACGTCCGGTCACGATGATTTTCGCGTTCAGCGTCTCGACCGTCTTGGGAACCGTGGGCGTTACCTTGAATGTCAGGACCGCCCTGCCCATCGGCTCGAGGGTAACGTCCGCGGTCTTTTTGTCGACCGACCAATCAGCCGGGATCGCCAGATCCACCGCGCCCGCCTTTTTCTCCTTGGCGTTGAAATTATACACCTCAACTGTGAAATCAAATGGTGCGGGTTTACGGGGATCCGCAAATTCGTACCGGCTCAGTTCGGAATTGGTCCCAAGCTCGGGATATCCCATCACAACGACTTGCGAGGGTTTGTTCTTCGGGAATTTTCCCCTCGGCCGGGGCGTGCCGGAGAGTTTGCCCTGGATCGACTTGCCCACGTTGATGACATACGTAATTTCCGGGCCCGTCTTGACGCGAACGACTCCGCCCTGAGCCTTGAGTTCACTCTCGGCGCCGAAGATGTTGGCGAGGCGCACGCTCGCGTTCTCCGTCGGAATGGCGAGTTCCACAGCCTTGTCCGACCAGATCGCCAAAACGTTGCCGCGAGGCGTGGAAAACACGTAGGCCTTTGCCGACGCGTCGCCCGTCGCGAATTCGCCCAGGTAGTCCGACACGCCCAGGACGTTGGCGGAGGCGGAATAGGCCACGAACTGCGGATACGGGGTCAGATCCGGACGCAGAAGACCAAATTCAAGGCCCCGCTCGTAATGGCTCGAAAAACTGAAATAGAAATACCGGTCATTCCCCGCCGCCAGGGCCATAACCACGTTCCTCGGAACCGTCGTCGTTATCACGCGCTGACTTTCCATCGTCAGATCACGTTTGTTCGGTCCCGCTTCCGCGGGCATGGGAACGCCGCCTTCGGTGATCCACACGGGCCGGCCGTCGGCGCCATACAGGCGCAGGACGCTCAAGTACGCGTCGAGATTCCAAGCGATCTGGTCCGACTTGCCGTAGAAATGCCAGTTCAAGATGTCGCAGTAGTCGGCCAGGCCGCATTCGTAGATCTGCTTCACGAATGGCGAGAGGCCAAAGCCGATGGACGCGGGACTGATGATCGCGTTCGGGTTACCATCCTTCAACCCCAGCGACGCCGCCTTCTCGTAGCCTGCGAATCGGTCGCCCATCCACCCCAAGTCGGGTTCGTTTCCCATCTCCCATGAGTGCCACTTACCGGCGAATTTCGCCGCGGCAATCTTGGAGAATTGGTAGATGTCGCGCAGGTCGTCAGGGACGCCTGTGTTTGGGTTCTTCGGGTGCAGCCAGGGCGGGGAATCGTGCCAGACCTGAGTCACGCGAAGCCCAGCCGCCGAGTGAGCGTCGGCATATGCCGGATAGTCCTTCCAGTCAATCGGTCCGGAATTCCACTGTACCACGCTCCACCAGAGGCGATCGCGAATCCACGAAAAGCCTCCCAGCCGCACGATCCCGGCCACACCATGCCCGCAGCCGATGGTATCAACAGCGATCCGCCCGTCTTCCGGGAGAGGCGCATTGCCCCGATCGATCACCACGCCGATCGTCGCCGCAGCCGTCCCCGCGTCGTCCGTGCATCGCAGTTCGTACCAGCCGGGAGTCAGGCCCGACAGTTTCACCGTCGCGCCCGTACCCGACGTTACCTTGCTCCCGAAATAATCCACCACGTCATACCGCACCTGCCCCTTGGCATCGCTGACTGTCAAGGTCAGCGTCTTGCCCGCGGGGATGATATTTCCCTGGGCATCACCGGTGATTTTCATCGCATCTGCCGTCTTGGCCAACATGCAGAGACTTAGCACGAGCAGCAACGTTGTTCTCATGATACTCATTCTCCTTTGCGTGTGAACTCCAGAAGTTCGACTCCGCCGTTCTCCAGGTCAAAATCCATCCTGAGCGTGGAGCCGTCTTTGATCGTTACGTTATCCGTGGCGATAAGCGTCAGTCCGGGCTTGTCCGGTGTGGCCGAGAGATTGCTGTGCTTGCTGTCGATCAGCCATGATGATCTTTCATACGTTCCGGCGGGGAGTTCGGCGGACAGGCGTACGTTACGCTTTGGGCCGAACGGCGTGGTTCCGTCGAAATGCCAGACCAGGATCCTCACGGTGTCCTTTTCGACGGCCGCGAGGGCTGAGACACGCTTATCGGACACGTTTACCGGTATCTGCCGCCCCTTCAGACGCGAATAAGCGTCGAAGCAGTTGTAGGCGGGCTTGGGTTTGTTGTTCCATGTGATCGCCCCGAACCAACCGGCGAGTTCCTTGTCGCCTTTGGGGTCTTTCGGAAAGAAGAAGAATGCGTGCGAGGTTTTCTTCTCGTGAAAAACGTTCAGCGTGGCCGCGATATTGCCCGCGTTGTAGAACATGTCGTTAACGGGCAGAATATTGCCGTTGAGATTCCATTCGGTGAAAAACGTCTCGACCTTGTCGGAATATCCGGCCTTGGCGAGCGTCGCGCGGACGGCGTCGATCTGGCTGGCGTAGACATTCACGTCGTACGTGCAGTTGTACCAGTGCCAGGACACGAAATCGAGCTGGAGGTTGTTCTGTCGTGCGAATTTGACGAAGGCTTCGACCCAGCCGCTCAACGCCGTCGCGGGACCACCCATTTTCGCCGTCGGATCAACGGACAGAATTCCCTCGCAGGTGGATTTGTATAACTCAAAGTACTGCTGCTGCGTCCCACTCCAGAATCCGCCGCCGTCGGGCTCGTTCCAGAGTTCATAATGCAGGCCGGTAAGTTTCCATCGGCTCTTCATGTGACGAACGAGTTCGCTGCAAATGGCCTTCCACGCCTGGTAATCGCTGGGCAGACCATAGGCGATTCCGTTCTTCCGCAATGGTTCCGGCAGATAGCTCACGGAGAAGAAGGGCCTGGCGCCCGTGGCGAGGATATGCTCCATCACCGCGTCGAATCGCGACCAGTCGTATTTGAACTCGCCTTTGGCGTCCCGGCTGACGATCCCGTAGTAATCCCATATATGATCGATCCGCATCAGGCCAAGGCCGATCTTCCTGAGCATGGGACTCATCGACGCCCAGAAATTCGGGTCCACCACCTCGCCGATTCCCCCCTGCGACATGTCGATGATCGGATCAAACGGTTCACCCGGCGTTCTCGCGTCAATGGCGATCTCGGCAGGCGCTTTGACCGAGACAACACTGGGATCCGCCGTCGTCAGGGCCAGGGCATCGACGATGAGGTTGTAGGCCCCCTGCTTTTCACCGTCGGCTTTGTAGGACCGGCGTTCTTTGACAGTCAGGGTCAGGGAGTGCGTTCCTTTGGTAAGGGAGATTGGTCCCATGGAATGCAGCGCCATCCCATGTCCGTAACGATAGTAATGTTCCGGAATGGCCGCCGTTTTGGGGGCAAAGTGCAAATTCTTCCCACCGATAGACACCCAAAATGGGGAGGAGCATCCGGTATCCAGTCCCTGGGCCCAAACGAGGACCCAGTACTTTCCTGTTTGCGGTGCCTGGACGCGATATTTGGCGAAATAGCCTGTTTGCGAAGGCGGGGCAAGCGGCCGCCATAGATTCAGCCATCTGATTCCCGAGCATCCATCCGCCCGCGGCGAACCTTCGGAGATGAACCCGTTGGACTCAGAAGGGCTCTCGGCTTCGAGAAACACATCATAGTCACTCGGGATTGGTTGCCCCACCAGGCGAATTGATCCCGCAAGGGACAGGGAAAAGGCGACGAGGATCAGGAAGGCTTTGTCGCTCATCTGACATTACTCGTTGAATGCCGCTTTGTAGCGCTGCCAACAATCGATTGTCGTGTGGCCAACATTGATAAAATCTTCCGTACGTTTCCACTTGGCGTGGCCGTCGAGGAAGAGTACGTTCACACCCTTGGAGTTGTGCCCATCCGGCACCATATCGGTATACATATACATATGATGAACCTGGCTGTAAAAGATGTCGCACACACCCAATGCTGTTCTGGCGGGGTCATCGTCATAGTTCTTCGTGGGCCAGGGGTAAGTGGACGCAGGGTCCACCCACGGTTCGATCGAACCAGGACAGGTATAAGGCAGGCAATAGTCGATGTTGAGTAAGGCACCATCCGTCAAAGACTTTCCAAATGGGTCGAAGAAGATTCCCCTCGCTCTTCCCTTCTCCTGACTGCTCGGCAGATGATAGACGAACTGAATGTTGTACTGCGGAGTCAGATACTGAAAAGTCCCATACCCGCAGAACTGTTCATTACCCGGGGTCCAATCATAGATCGTGGCGGGATCGCCGTTTGTCCTGCTGACCGGAGGCATCATGGAATGGTCATTCCGATACATCTGAGCATACACACCGATTTGCCGCCAGGACGACCCGCACGCGATCGTTTTGGCATGTTCCCGCGACTCCTGAATCGCCGGGAGCAACAGAGCGATCAACACGGCAATAATCGCCACGACCACAAGCAGCTCGATCAGCGTGAAACCCCATTTGTGATTTTGGATTTTGGATTTTGGATTCCAGAGCCTCACCGGTTTGTCAGTTGCTTTCATACCTTTCTCCTTCTTCAATCCAAAATCTAAAATTCAAAATTCGTCGTCGCCGGGGCCGTGCTTTCGCGAACGATCAGTTCCCCAGCCAGTGCCTGGCGGACGTTGTCCGGTATGAGAACGTCGAGCCCGCGGCACAGGCGATGAACCTGGCGTGCGCCTTCGTAGCCCATTTCAAGATACGGGACGCGAACCGTCGTCAGCGGCGGGCAGATATAGGCCGTCTCCGGAAAATCGTCAAAAC
Organism: uncultured Phycisphaerae bacterium; assembly: GCA_964563935.1. Lineage (GTDB taxonomy): Bacteria > Planctomycetota > Phycisphaerae > JAAYCJ01 > JAAYCJ01 > JBAZZQ01. Next base: position 7,745 of record CAZLZE010000117.1, read on the forward strand.
CGACAATGGATATCCGCTTGGGAACGGGAATGCCCTTCTTGTAAAGGTACGACAACACGCCCCTCGCGCCGTGTTCCGAAGAGGTAAATACTCCCGTCATGTCCGGCACCCGGGCAAGCAGTTCTTCTATTGCCGCCTCGCCAAACTGCAGTCCGCCCCGGTGCACGTTTGGATCCGCCGTCATCACCCACCCTTCGTCGGGTGTAATTCCATGATCCATCAGGGCCCTGCGATAACCCTCAAGCCTCCGATCTCCGATCTGGGTGTGCCGGGCAGCGATCAGCATTCCGATTTTGCGGTGTCCCAGCAAGATTAAATGTTCAACGGCCTGGTAGGCGAGTTTTTCGTCGTCAAAGGTGAGCAGCCGATTCGACGCCACGCCGTTTCCGGTGAACATGCACAAATATGGAAACCGCTGATCGTCAAGCTGGGAGAGAAATGTCGTCTGTTTCCGCGATCTGAGCACGACGGCCCCATCGGCGTTTCGCCGGCGAAGCTCACGAACGATATCGCACTGGTTGAGTTCCTGCACGTCCGCGCTGTAGAGACTCATTTCGAGTTCTTCATGGCGGCAGTATTGAGCGACCCCTTCAAGAACCGGGGACAGAAATCCGCCGAAGTCCAGCGGATGGCCTTCGTATTGCTGAATAAGAACGCAGATATTCGTAGCCCGATTGCTCACGAAGCGCGGCCGAAATTTCTTCTTATTGGCGGCCTTCTGAACCTTGGTTCGGATCTCCGCGCTGACGGTCGGATGATTGTTCAGGGCCCGGGAGACGGTCGCAGGCGAGACGCCCAGTTCCCGGCTGAGAGTATAAATCGACACTTTTTTCGATTTCGCCGTGGCCACTGCAATATTGCCTCATCATTTCAGGAATTGTTGCATTTTGTTTCTCCCATTGTAATCGATTCCCCCGATTTGTCAAGAGGGCAGGAAAAATCGACAGGGCGCCCATATAATCTTAAGTCCTTTGGCGTCTTGAGCATACCTGCCGTGACAGAAGAACTGGTTATATGGTCCATTTTCAGACAGGAGTTGGAGAAAGTGAGAAAATCCGCGAATCTGCGTGCCCCGAATGTGAGCCTTACCTGCCATCTCGGCGTCACCTCATTACTGATCGGTCTGACCCTCGGGGTACCCCCGTCCCTGGGCGCGTCGGTGCCTTTTCCCGCCTCGCAACGGGTGGATCTGCTGTATCTGCTGGCCAATCCGTACCCCCGGCTCTACGTCCAGGTGGACGCGGTCGAAGGGTGCGAGCCGGACGAAGCGTCGATCACAGCCGTCCGCTCAACCTTGTCACGCTATTGTGACAAACCGGGCGGAATCGAGATCGTGCGGACGAACATCATCCCCCGCGAAAAGGTCCGCGGTCTGGCCGAGACCATGGTGGCCATCCACCACATGCAGGGACCACCCGACTCGCCCAAACGGCCACCCGCTGCCTACATGTACATCCTCTTCTACAACAGTGGGGCGTTGGGCACTTCCATTACCCGCGAGCCTCGCGCACCGTATGTTCCCACGGACTACCCGTGCGCAGTCTTTGTCGACACAGCCTACATGGGTCCACATCGCAAGCGACTGGAACCCCGCCTGTTGACCCACGAACTCTACCACACGCTCGGGTTGGTGAAAATATCCTCTCGCGGAGATGAGAATCACTGTCGCAGCCGATCCTGCCTGATGTATCACTCGTATTCGCTGGACGAGTGCCTCTATCGCGGCGGCGACAGAAACTACGGGATATGCGGCAAGTGCAAGCGAGATCTGCAGACGGCCAAAGCCTCCGCACCCAATACACAAATGAGCTTCCAGGGTCCGATCCTCGTTCGACGGGAATCGGGATACTGGGTGGGACTCTTGCCTTCGTACGTCGGACTGTATTTCCGCCCCGTGACAGTCCAGGACCGCCCCACCATTCTTCAGGCGGCCAGGAACTCGGGCCACCGCGTCAAATGCATCGAAAACTCGGTCATCTGCTACGATCAGACAACGTTTCTGCAAACGCTCGGGTCGGAGTCGCAGAAATACAGGGCTCTTGAAAAGGCCCTCGAAGACCCAAACCCGAACGTCACCCGCGCGGCGGAAACACTGGCGAAAAGTCTCGGCAATCAGGGACGCTGAACCGGCGAACGAAGCAGCGCTATCGCAATAGCACCTTCTCCGCCTTCAGGAATCCCTCGTCGATATATCCCAGAGCGAAGAACTCCCCTTCGCTTCGGATGCGGACGAGTTGCCGCGTGGACTCAAACGCCGCGAATCGCGATTCAGGATCGGCAATGCTCCGGGCGCGAACCCACTGGCCGCAGACGAAACACTTTCGCTGCTCGCCGGAAATGTCCACGACGGGCAGATCCGTCACCGCCTCCTCCATCGGACACAGACTCGCCTCCAGCTTCTCCTTCGACCAGGTCAGGACCTCGGCGAGGGGATTCGCCTGCTCGATTGTGAACTTACCTGCCGCCAGCCGACGAAGCTGATCCACATACGCAACCGTTTGCGCGTTCCTCGCGATATCCACAATCAGACTGCGAATATACGTCCCCGAACTGACGGTGACATCGAGTTCGAACCGCGGAAAAGCAAACCGGACCAGGTCCATCTTCACGATCTCAACCTGCTTGTGCGCGAGTTCCGTCGCCTTCCCCGATCGCGCCTTGCGATAGGCGGGAACACCGGCCACTTTCTTGGCGGAAAATGCAGGGGGAATCTGGTCATACACACGCGGAAACTCGGCCAGCACCCGCTCCAGTTCCTCCCGTGTCACCACTTTGTCGCTCTTTGCGATGATCAATCCCTCGGCGTCGAACGTGTCGCGCATTTGGCCGAACACACCGGTAACGCGATAGCTCTTCTCATGACCGATGACATACTCAGCCAGCTTCACCGCCCTTCCCGTCAGAACCACCATCAACCCTGTCGCCAAAGGGTCGAGGGTCCCACCATGGCCGATCTTTTCGATCCCAAAGCCGTAGCGCAGCCGCACCACCACGTGATGCGAACTCATCCTTTCCGGCTTGTCGATTAATATAATCCCGTCCATAATGTCCTATACTTTAGGAGAGGCAAGGTCATGTATTATTATAGACTGTTGGAAACAAGCTGGGGTATGGTAGCATATGCCGCGAGGGATCACAAGCACAAGCTGATCCGCGTTTTTCTGCCCCCAAGCCTGCCGAACACACAACTGTCGCCCAGACAACAAATACAGATTCAACTGGCCGATATCGCCGCCCTCGAAAAGAAGCACCATCCCGAGTTCGCAGAGGACTCCGGGCTCCTTCCGGGGTTTGCCGAAGAGTTGATGGCCTATTTCGCCGGCTCAGCGACCGGGTTCGCGACAGAATTCGACCTGGGCGACAAGACGCCGTTCACCAAGACTGTATTGAAGCGGGCGGCGAAAATTCCCTATGGCAAAACCGTGTCCTATGGTCAATTGGCGGCTCAGATCGGCCGACCGACGGCGTTTCGGGCGGTCGCCCAGGCATTGGGAAGCAACCCCGTGCCTCTCGTGATCCCCTGTCATCGTGTGATTCAGAGCGATGGACGACTCGGAGGCTTCACCGGCCGCTGCGGGGTCGCTCTAAAGGCGAAACTGCTCGAACTGGAGCACGCGAAGGTCTGAGCTTCACCTCGCTACTATCCGGGTATATCACCTACGCCCTCCAGCACGTGATCCGGCTTGTACGGGAATCTCACCAGATCCTCGCGACTGGTGATCCCGCTGAGAACGAGGACAGTTTCGATTTCCGATTCGATTCCCGCGATGATGTCCGTGTCCATCCGGTCGCCGACAATGACCGTGTCCTCGCGCCGGCACCCCAGCCGCTTAAGTGAATCCCGCATGATCAGCGGGTTCGGTTTGCCGATAAAATACGCCGTCCGCTGAGTGGACATTTCAATCGGCGCCACCAGCGCGCGGCACGCGGGAACGATGCCCCGTTCGGTCGGTCCGGTCACGTCCGGATTTGTCCCGATCAACTTCGCACCACCCAGCACCAGGTGGATCGCCGTCTCGATCTTCTCATAGCTGTAGCTCCGCGTCTCACCGACCACAACATAATCGGGATTGCGGTCGTCCATGGAAAATCCGACCTCGTACAGGGCCTGAAGCAGACCCGCCTCTCCGATCACATATGCACGCCCCCCGGGACACTGGGCGGCCAAAAAACTCGCCGTCGCCAGCGCCGACGTCATGAAATGCTTCTCGCCCACGTCAATCCCCAACCGCTGCAGACGCTGCTTGAGCTCGACCGGAGTCCGCTCGGAACTGTTCGTGAGAAAGAGAAATTCCTTGTTCTCCCGTTTCAGCCAATCGACGAATTCCTTCACCCCGGGCAGCAACTTGTTCCCGTGGTAAAGAACACCGTCCATATCACAGATGAAACCTTTCTTGTCTCGTACCTTATCCATCGTTGAGAACCTCATTCTTCTGGGATATCAAAACAAAGCCAACACATTATACCGTCCGACCAGGATTGTTCTACGTTAAACCTGCGCAAGGATTCACGGGGGATATCCCACCCAGCCCGATGGCAAGCAGTCCAACACAATCGGCGGTTATTTCTTGAGCTTTCGGTAGTCTTCGTCGATGATCTTGACAATCCGTTTGGCTGCCCCGCCGTCCCACAACTCCGGCTTGCGGTCCGTTCGCGGCGGATTCGTCTGAAGATCCTTCCACGCTTTGATAATCGATTCCCGATCCGGATTCACCAGCCGGTTCGTTCCCACCGTGATCGTCACGGGGCGTTCCGTGTTCTCCCGCAGCGTCAGACACGGAGTACCCAGGATCGTCGTTTCCTCCTGCATGCCGCCCGAATCCGTCAATACCACCGCCGCATGCGACATCAGGTTCATGAACTCCAAATATCCGAACGGTTCGGTAATCCGAATCTGCGGGGTCTTGTCGAACAGATCCTGCAGACCGAACTGCTGGATGTTCTTCCGCGTCCGGGGGTGCATCGCGAACAGCAGCGGCACCGACTGCGACACAAACACCAGCCCTTCGATGATCGAACGGAACTTTTCCGGCGAATCCACGTTCGCCGGCCGGTGCATCGTCACCAGTCCATACTTCTTCGGCGTCAATTTCAACTGATCCAGAACCGGCAATTCCTGCGCCTTGCGGTAATGGTGCATCAGCGTGTCGATCATGACGTTTCCCACGAAGAAAATCCGCTCTTCCGCGACACCTTCCTTCCGAAGGTTCTCAACGCCCGATAACTCGCTGACAAACAGCAGATCGCTGATCGAATCCGTCAGGATCCGGTTGATCTCTTCCGGCATTCCCCGGTCGAAGCTCCGGAGCCCCGCCTCCACGTGAATGACCCGCACCCCCAATTTCGTCGCCACCATGGCGCACGCGATCGTCGAATTGACGTCCCCGACCACCAGCACATAGTCCGGCTTTTGTTCCAGCACGACGGGCTCGAATTTTTCCATCACTTTCGCCGTCTGGACCGCATGGCTGCCCGATCCAACCTCCAGGTTCATGTCCGGTTCGGGGATTCCCAACTGGCGGAAGAACAAGTCACTCATTTTCTCATCGTAATGCTGGCCCGTGTGGACCAGGATCGGCGTTATATGCGAATACGCCTTATAGGCTTCCATCAAAGGGGCAATCTTCATGAAGTTTGGCCGGGCGCCGCACACGTTGATGATTTTCATTCCGTTGTTTCCTTATCACAGTAGATAAATTTCTCGTTTTGCTTTCGTCATCCGCCTTGACACACTGCCGGATCCTCTCCCCCGCCGGATCACGGCCTCGTCTTTCGTATCTTAATCCCGAACCGGGGGGCCTCTCAATCCATTTTTCCGGGGCTCCACCGGCCGACGTGCCCTGAGTCTTCCCATTTTACTCACAAAACTAATTAACATGATCGGCATGAAGGGGAACCGGAACAAAATATTTTCCTAAGTTAAAGCCTCACCCGAACTTTGACCGATCATACCACTACGGGAACCGCCTGTCACAATTGGTTCCCGTGGCCGAACTCAGCAAACGGTTTAACAAGGATGATGACCATGATGAGCAAAGTGAAGTTGATCGAACGGATCAGTCAGTTGAATCGTTCGGCTAGGGCGGAGTTCCTGGCGGAATTCGATGAAGCGGAGCTTCAGCAGTATCTGAGCAACTTGGAGGCGGTTTGGTCCGATTTCCATCGGCAATACTACCACATGACCGAAAGCACGGCGGGGTCCGATTCCGAAATGCTTGAACCAGTCTTGATGGCTGGATAGTACGCTATAATCCATCTCAGATATTACACCAAATGGTGAGACGGCGAAAGTTATCAGACTTTCGCCGTTTCTTTTGGCCCACTTATCCACCGTTGTCCACAACTCATCCACAAAAACGAATCTTCCAGCCGCCTCCGCTTCTTGACTTTGACCCGCTTCCCGACTATCCTGACTTCTTTACTCATTTGAAATCGAGGAAGACTATGGAAAAGAAGATTGCCGGTAAGGCGTTTGTGCTCGGCGACAATATCGATACCGCCCAGATTATCCCCGCCCAGTACTTGAGCTTCAATCCGTCCGTCGAATCCGAACGCAAGATGTTCGGCCACTATGCCCTGAGCGGCGTACCCCAGGACCAGTCGGGTCTCCCCGGCGGGCGCATACCCTTCGTCAACCTCTCCGATCCCAATGCCACCACCAGCGAATACACCATCGTGATCGGCGGAAAGAACTTCGGCTGCGGAAGCTCCCGCGAACACGCCCCCCTGGCCCTTGCGGAGGCAGGCGTGAAGGCGGTTGTCGCCCAGTTCTATGCCCGTATCTTCTTCCGAAATTCCGTCAACGGGGGATACATTATTCCGCTCGAGACCGAACAACCACTCCACACGGAGATCCGCACCGGCGACCAGGTGGAAATCGACCTTGAGAAACATCTGCTGATTGATCGCACCACGGGAAAGCAATACCCCCTCAAGCCCCTGGGCGATGTCACCGACATCATCGAAGCCGGAGGACTCTTCCAATATGCCCGAAAAAACAAGATCTGACGCGCCCGTAACATACCTCACCGTGGATATCGGCGGAACGAAAACCGCCGTCGCCGTCGGATTTGACAATGGAACCATCGTCGATCGGAATGAATTCAGCACCGCCGCGCCCGCGTTTACGATCGCCAGGATCGTCGATCTTGGAAAGTCCCTGATCGCCAAGTACGCCCCTGTCGCCGTGGGCGTCAGTTGCGGCGGGCCGATGAGTTCCCAGGCGGGGCTTATCCTCGGACCGCCCAATCTGCCCGGATGGGATTATGTCGAGATTGTCAAGAATCTCAAAGCTGAGTTCCGCCTTCCAACGTTCCTCGAAAATGACGCCAACGCCGGAGCACTGGCGGAATGGCTTTACGGCGCCGGACGCAACTTCGATAATGTCATCTTCCTCACCTGCGGCACGGGGCTCGGAGCCGGACTCATCCTCGACGGACGACTCTATCGCGGCAAACAGGACCTCGGCGGCGAGGTCGGACACATCCGCATGGAACCCGACGGTCCCATCGGTTACTTCAAGCATGGATCTCTCGAGGGATTCGCATCGGGCGGCGGACTCACGCAGTTGGCCCGAAAACGACTCACCCAGCCGCACCCCCCTTCCACACTCGATAAGACCGAGCCGGGGAAAATTTCCTCACGCGACGTCGGCGAGGCGGCTCTGGCGGGCGACGCATTGGCGATCGAACTCGTACGCACCACCGGCCAGTATCTCGGCCGCGGTATCGCCATACTAATCGACGTACTCAATCCGGAGTGCGTAGTCCTCGGCTCCATGGCCATTCGACTCGGGAACCTCCTTTTGGACCCTGTAT
>CAZLZE010000118.1:0-15477 GCA_964563935.1 uncultured Phycisphaerae bacterium
GCCCACAGGGGACTTCCACCCCATCATCCACACGCCATGTCCGGCGCACAAAAGACCGGGAACGATGCGAACATCGTTCCCGGTATTAAGGGTGTCATTTCTTTGGGGACTACTCCACTTTGCAGGTCGTCTGATTTCACGATGTAAAACGGGCCACTTTTTTGGACTGGAAGACGATCACGGCTGTATTCAGGGCGCTATTCAAGGAGTTAACGTGGTGCGGCTCTTGAGTTGGTTAAGACTTCCTGTAAAGGTCAAAGTTGGTTTAATCAAATAATCGACATTCGCCGGATGGATGGATTAGGTTTTTTAGTAAAATAATGATGAAAAGGGCAGTTTTTTAAGCTGCCCTTTTTGCGTAAGCGTTATTTGGCGGTGTTCGAGTTGGAGTTGGGTTCATTTTTGAAATATTCAGGATGAACGCGTTTGCAGGATTCGCATGAACCGGTGTTTTCCGCGCAGCCTGTGACGGCGAAGGTGAATCCGACGAGCATGACGATCAGACACATACACTTAAGGATTTTTCTCATAACATTCCCCCTTTTATTATAAAGAAGATTCTTGTATAATAGCCCTAGATGGGAAAAGAGCAAGTAATTTCGCAAGAGGGCAATATCTTATAACAACTATTACATAAAGAGACGTGACTTTTAGAGTCTGTTTTGATATGGTTATATAAGTATTTGTTATTAATGGCTTTATGTGGCGAGCGTCTTTGATATAAAGTAAGGCGGTAAAAAAAGAGCAGTGATGACTATATTGTTAGTCCTTTGTTGAAAAAATGTTAAGAATTTTGTTGCAAATTTCTTGGAAGCAGATTAAAGAAAATAAATATAAACGGACGAAGAAATATCTATAAAGATTGAAAACATAAGAAATTTCAGATTATACAGCTTTGAGTTTTTTATTTATATAGGCTTCTTTCCCCTCCGGAAAGCACCGGGCTAGCCAAATGGCACCTGGTGCTTTCTTTTTGTTTTTACTCCGGATGGTTTTGGACGGGCGGAAGTGGTGCGTGCCGAGTTTGCGTGGCCCGAGGAGGGCAGGAGTGAGATCCGCAGGTTTGGCACCTGATGGGGGGTAAGTCAGTGGAGAATGACGAAGACCAGAATCAGACTGACGACAACTATTGCTTCCATGGTTTTCACCTTCCATTTTTTCCATCGTTTCTCTTTTTGTCTGAGAGAAGATATTGGCAACAGCCGTGCCAGAGGGAAAAGTGCGTTTGAGTGCATGGGAAACGGGGTAGATTCGAGAGGTTGGGAAAGAAGTGCGGAATAGTCCCCAGCGGAATAGAAGATGAGTGGGGAATAGTTCCGAGTCGGCGATGGGAAAAAAAGAGCCGGGAAGACTTTTTGGAAATCTTCCCGGCTGTCAGGATGCTGCTTCAGGGATGAATCGTCTCGTGCTTACAGGGTGTCGATGCTGGTGGAGTAGACGGGGACAACAATTTCAGTTGCCAGGACGATCACGGTGGCCGTGAGCGACACGTTCATACTGGTGATCTGTTTGTGGCCTGTAGCCTGCGAGAGGCTTCCGGTGATGGTCAGGGTGAAGTGGTCGATCTGAGGAAATTGGGCGACAGTGGCCTGGAATTCGATGAGAAACGTGTTGTCGCTGTAGAGTTCCGTCTTCGTGGGTGACATGGTGATAGTGAGCGTCTGGCCGGGATAGACGGGCGAGTTTTGCGGAAGCGTTACGGTTGTGGTGAAGGGAGATGTGGTGAAGCTCAAGCTCGTCAGTTCGGTCTGCGGACTCTGGATGGATAATCCGGTCAGCCTGGCGTCCTTGTCGAAGGTGAGGGAGACGTTTCCGGCGGGTCCAGTCCACGTGGTGTTGGCGAGGGTGGACATGGCGAGGTCGTTGGCTGTGAAGGTTCCAGCCAACGGTTGAGCACATCCTGCCACCAAGATGAGACAAGACAAACCGATAACGATTGTATTCAGATTAATTCGCATGGGGGACTCCTAACCGTGTCAGGATAAAGATCGGCAGAGGGGGATGAAATGGTTTAGGAAAATTCTGAAGATGAAGGAAGAAGAGGGTTAGACACGAATAAGAGAAGAGTTAACCGCAAAGGTCGCAGAGGACGCAGAGAAGAGGCGGTAGTGAGATAGGCAGGCAGGCAGATAGGGAAAGAGGGGGACATCGTCGTGCCGACGACGGCTAAGCGGGGAGTCAAGGTAGAGAGAAGATGGTGGATGCAGAGCACCCACCCTACAAAAGAAGAAGGATCGCACGCTAAAGCGTGCGCCACATGGGAAGAAGGAATTGTCAATTGGGAACGGCTGTCCCACATGCCATCCCATTGTTCCACGTTGATGTAAAAGTGCGTGCGCCACAATAACGGGAATCGGGATGTTTGAACTTACTGGAAACTCAGGAGGGCTTCATCCGCCGTTCTGTGGAAGGAGTAGACTTTATCGAGTCGAGTGATTTTGAAGACCTCGAAGAGTTGCGGCTTGATGTTGCAGATTTTGATTTTGCCCTTGGCGGCGTCCATTTGTTTTTTGGCGTTGATGAGCATGCCGATGGAGGCACTGGACAGGTGCTCGACGGAGGCGAAGTCGAGAAGGAGTTTGGTGGTTCCCTGGTCGATCAGGTCTTTGAGGCCCTGGCCTATCTCCGTGATCTGAAGCTGGTCAAGAATTTGGCTTGGAAGCAATTTCACGACCTGTACACCCATTGTCTGACTTACGGAGAACCATCCTTTTTTGGGGTCCATGGGATACCTCCTTTTTGGTTTATGATATCGCGACAGTCACTCATTCGCCAGCCGTTTGACGGAAAGCAGGAGCACATCATCCGAAAATGAGACGCTGCCATTGTATTGCATCACACGTTCGTAGAGCCGGTCGAGGAGATTGTCGGGGCCATCGCACATCAGCTCGGCCAGCACTCGCGACAGTCCTTCGGTGCCCAGCATCCGGTTGTGGGCATCGAATACCTCGGTGATCCCGTCGGTGTAGCAGAGAAGCAAGTCGCCCGGCTCGAGCGATATTGATGACGAGGTGTAGTCTTCATCGCCGAGAATGCCCAAGGCAAGTTCCCCCGCCTCCAGCGTGGTTATCTTTTGGGTCTGGGCGTGAAAGTGGAGAGGAAACGGATGGCCGCCGTTACCGTAGGTGACCGTTCCGGTTCGGGTATCGACCACGCCGTAGAAAGCGGTGATGAAGCTCTCATCGACGATGAAACGCGAGAGTTCATGGTTAAGGGCGGCAAGAAACTGTCTCGGCCGGTGGGCGTGTTTGAGAAGACTTTCCTCCAGGCTCTTGAGCCACATGGTGTACAAGGCGCCGGAGACGCCGTGGCCTCGAACATCGGCGACCAGGAACGTGATGTGGTTCGGGTCCAGGAGTTTGACGTCGTAAAAGTCGCCGCCGACCATATCTCGCGGGTAGTAACGGACATCAAGACGGAAGGGACCGGATTGGGGTAGTTTGGCGGGCAGCAGATGCCGCTGGATTCTCTCGGAGAACTCCAAGTCCTGAAAGGTTTGTGTTTCATCGCGAAAGGTTTCGATGCCGCCGATGACGGTTCCATGCTGGTCATGAAGCGGGCCGACGGATACGGACATTGGGATCCGCCTGCCGTTGGCGCCCAGGGCGAAGACGAAGAGCGATTGTTCACTTTCCCGGCCGGTGATGATGGCCCGGAACAGCGGACACAATTCGGTGGAGCAGAGCGGGTGTCCGTCCTTGTCGACGTGGCAGAGGACGTTTTGGTAGCAGGTTTTTCCGACGATATCTTCGGTCCGATATCCGGTGATTTCCTCGGCTTTACGGTTCCAGAGCATGATCCGGCGGTCACGGTCGGTCAGATAGACTCCGAGATTAAGGTAGTCCAGAACGCAACGAAGCGATTCGATATCGAGCGGAAATACTTCGGACATGGCAGTCCCCCTCCCGAACGGCACTTAGCATCTTTCCCCAATGGTCCGTCGCGCGAATCTCCAGAACATCAGGTCATGCATACATTGTAAGCGGGAAATTGGGAGTGTCCAGACGGAAAATCCATTCAGACTAGAACTGGTTTCACAACCGCGAGAAACACCCGCTTCCTCACGGTCGGCGGGAAAGCAAGAGAAGAACCCGCTCCCTCACGGTCGCGGCTCGTTCAGGAGGTTATGAAACTGCTTCTGTCGATTCGGGTGGGCCAGCAGGTTCCATTTTCGTCGGCAAAGGAGCCGGTATTATGGGAAAATCTTTGGTCTGCTGTTGTTTTACAAATAAGTTATCAAACAAGCAAGGGCTTTGTTCCAGGCGTTCGCGTATGATCTATTGCCGAAGGTATGTTGCAAAAGCGAATGATCAATTGCTACAATTTGGATTAATATAGGTTTCTCACTAAGATAAGGAACACGAGATGAGTATTGTCGGCGAGTTTGAATATCGAAACGGACAGGTGAAGGCCACGGTGTCTCGCGGGACGCTGATTACGGAGGCGGTTCGCGAGGCGGGTCTGGTATTGAATACGAGTTGTGCGGGGAAGGGAAACTGCGGCGGATGTGCGGTGGACCTGGTTGAGGGGACGTTTGAGCACGACGGACGTGAGTTTACGGTGGGCCAGGGACAGACGATGCGCGTTCACGGGTGCAAGATGCGGATTGTGGCGGGTCCGTTCCGAATTTCGATTCCCCGGCGGTCGCTGGTGGAGACGGGTGAGCGGGTCGTGGCGGATTTCGTGCTCAAGGAGCACGGGGAACTCGATCCATGCGTGCGGCAGTTCAAGCTGGCGGTAGCGAAACCGAGCCTGGGTGAGGCCCGGGGCGATTATGAGCATATCGCGGATGCATTGAAGGCGAAGCATCAGATCGAACTGGCGGGGAGTTCGCTGACGGCGTTGCGACAGTTGGGGGCGGCGGTGAGGGACGGAAACTACCAAGTGAAGGTGGTTGTGGGGTGGGTGAATGATCACTGGGAACTTCTGGCGGTGGAGCCGGACGGGATCAAAGAGCATTGCTTCGGGCTGGCGGTGGACATCGGGACGACGACGGTGGCAGTGTCGCTGGTGGACCTGACGAAGGGGAAGATCACGGACACGGTGACGTGCTATAACCAGCAGATTCAGCAGGCGGACGATGTGGCGGCGAGGATTGTGTATTCGGGAACGAACGAGGGGTTGTGCCGATTGCAGCGGCTGATCATCGACCAGACGATCAACCCGCTGATCCAGATGCTGTGCAAACGTCATCACGTGGACCCGCACAGCATGATGCGGATGGTAGTATCGGGGAACACGGTGATGTGGCATTTGTTTTTGGCGATCGACCCGACGCCGATCGGCGCGGTTCCGTTTCAGCCGGCGTGCCGGTCGCCTCGGACGTATCGGGCGCACGACCTGGGGCTCAGTATGCACCCTGATGCGCCGGTGGACGTGGTGCCGTCGATCAGCGCGTACGTGGGCGGCGATATTGTGAGCGATATTGAGGCAGCCAAACTGGCGCGGGACGGGAAGCTGTCGCTGATGATCGATATCGGGACAAACGGGGAGATTGTGTTGTGCGACGGGGAACGAATGCTGGTAACGGCATGCGCAGCCGGTCCGGCGTTCGAGGGGCTTCGGATTTCGCACGGGATGCGGGCGAGCGTTGGGGCGATCGAACGGATTACAGTCTCGGACGGTGGGAAGAAATGCCACTACAAGACGATCGGCGGGAGCAAACCGGTGGGTATTTGCGGCTCGGGCTTGATCGATTTTCTGGCAGAGGGATTCCGGGCGGGGTTGGTGAGCAATACGGGGCGGTTCAACCGGGATTTGATGGAGCAGTGCCCGCGGCTGAGGACGGCCGAAGGTAAAGGCAGCATGCTGGAGTACGTGGTGGTGGAGCGAGGGGAGACGGAGGACGGGACGCACGAGATCGCCGTTACGGAAAAGGATATTGAGACGCTGCTGCAGGCGAAGGCGGCGATTTTTGCGGCGTTTGCGTTGCTGATGAAGCGAGTGGGCAAGACGTTTGACGACTTGGACCACCTTTACCTGGCGGGCGGATTCGCGAGGTACATCAATATCGAGAACGCGATTACGATCGGCCTGTTGCCGGAGATCGACGTTCAGAAATATGTGGTGATCGGAAACGGATCGCTGGCAGGGTCGTATCTGGCGCTGATCGATCGCGGGATGTGGAAGACGTTCCGGCAGACCATCAACGTTCCGGAAGTCGTGGAATTGAACCTGGATCCGCATTTCCAGGATGAGTACACGTTCGCGATGTTTTTGCCGAATATGCAGGAGGAGTTGTTCGCCAAGACGATGGCGAAGCTGGGATGAAGATAGCTGAATTCCTGAAGGCGGAGAATTTGTACGGCGGGTCGAATGGGGGAGCCGATGAATGAGAAGGAAGCTGGCGGTCTGATGGCCAGGCCAGGCGGAAGGGATTTGGTTTGCGGGATTGGAGAAAGGCGACATTTGTTGTCCTCGTGTTGATTCTCGCGGCGGGTTTTGCGGCGCGATGGACGATGGTGGAGTATAACTTGCCCGTGGCGGCGAATGTGGATGAGCGCCGGGGGCTGGAGGTATTGCATCAGTTCGAGACGAGCAGCTTGAATCCGAAGTTCTTCCACTATCCTTCGTTGTACTATTATCTGACGTATTTCGCGATTCGACCATTCACGGGGCTGGATGGATTTCTTCTGTACGGACGGATTTTGAATGTGATTTTCGCGTGCGGGCTGGGGGCATCTGCGTTTTTGCTTACGCGTCAGATGTTCAAGTCGCCGGGGGCAGGGCTTCTGGCAGCAGGGTACACGATGTTCAGCCCGGTGATTCTCTTCAACGGGAGTTACGTCATAACGGACATTCTGGCGGCAATGTTGTGTCTGCTGGGGGTATATTTCTGGTCACGTTTTTTCGAACGCGGCGACACGCGGAGCTGGGTACTGGGCGGTGTGATGGCGGGGTTGGCGGTTTCCACGAAATACACGGCTGGGATTCTCGTCGCGGCGTACCTGCTGGTGGAGTTTATCCATCCCTGGCTTGCGATTTCGGAACCTGCGCCTACGGACGGGCTGGGACGGTTTCTGGCGAGGCGGTTCAGTTCGGCGATTCCGCCGGTATCGCTGTTCCTGGCGGGCGTCATTCTGATGGCGTTTGTCTGGTTTTTCCCGAAGGACTTTATTTTTTCGCTGATTCGCGAGCATAGCAGCGTGAACGCGTCGCTTACGGCGCGGGAATTGGCGTTTCTGGAGGCCCTGCCGCGAAAATGTTTTTATCTAGGCCTGGCGGTGGTGTGTCTGGCGGCGATATTGTACGGGTTCAGGAATTTCTCCGAGCGGCTTTGCCTCTATCGTCCGTACGTGGGGTTGGGAATCGCTCTGGTTGTATTTCTGGTGGGGGCGCCATTCGTGCTCGTATCGTGGAAGATGTTCGCGTACGAGTTCGGGGCGGAGTTGAAGAACAACATGGCGTCGGGCGAGGGGCGGCAATGGCTGACGTATGTTTTCGTGTACTATTTTTGGGAGAGCCTGACGGCTGGTGTGTTTTTCGTGATCGGGGTAGTCCTCGCGTTGCGGCAGCGACGGCTGATCGGATTGGCGGGATTATATGCCGTTCTTCTGTACGTTTCGATGGGGTCGGCCACACGATGGTACGAACGATATCTGACTCCCCTGCTGCCGGTGATGTTTGCGTTCTCGGGTTGGGGCATCTGGTGCGTGGGTCAGTGGTTGGGCGCCAATCGGCCGATCGGGCGGAATCTGTTTGTCCTGGCGGTGGTGATCATTTCCGGGGCAGAGCTGTACCCCAAGATCACGCGGGTGATCCGATGGACGGACAGGCCGGATGAGACGTATCAATCTTATATGCACATTAGCGTGCTTCACCCGGCGAGAATATATTTTCTCGGTCGAGCTCCGTACATGGAGCTGCGGATGCGGGGATTTGCGGTGGAGGAAGTCGCGGAGCGCCGGCTGATCGATCCGAAGAGCGATTTCTGGGCGAAGCTTGGGCAAGACGATATTCTGCTCATCGACGGGGACGTTCGGAAGGACGTTCGAGAGGTGATCGGCCGTCGTTTATCGCTGGCATGGCGCACGGACTGGAAACACGGGCAGTACGTTTACCGAATGGCGAAGCCCGGATCGGACACATCTCACTAACTCGGGTTGTCGTCAGGACCGGTCCGGGCGGTCGCTTACATATTGGCTTGGCGTGATCCCGAAGCAGGATTTGAAGGTTCGGCACAGATGCGGGGCGTCGGTGAAGCCGTATTTTTTCGCGAGGGCATCGAGTTTCATGCGATCATCGCGGAGTTCCGCCACCAGTCCTGCGAGTCGCCGTTTTCGTTCGTACTCGCCGAACGTCGTTCCCATCATGGTTCTGAAGAGCCGCACGAGGAGCGGGATGCTGATGTGGCAGGCGCGAGCGGCTTCGGAGAGGCCTATTCTCCGGCGGGGGTTATCCTGGATGAGTCGGAGGGCGGGCGCGATTCGCTCAGATCCTTCGCCTGACGGACTGGTTCCCGGCGGCTGGGCGGTTTGCCTCATTTCCAGAAGCTCCACGAGAAGCAGCCTGGTCAAAAGGAGTTGTTTTTCATTTCCCCGTCGATCCGCACTGGCGGAGGCGATGATATCCTGGGCTCGGCGCAGGACGTTTGTCCGCTGGTCGGCGGACCGGGCCTGAGGCATCATGGGCTGGGGAAAGCGAAGAAATTGCAGATAATCGACATGATCGGCCATTCCGGAGACGGCGAGTCCGGCGGGCCAGAGCGTGATGACCAGGACACGGGCGGGCGGCCTGATCACGGCGAAACCGTGGGGTTCCCACGCCTTGCAGAGCCAAAGCTGGCCTGGCGACAGGGTAAGCTTGTGAGCACCGTGCCAACGAATGACCTTTCCTTCAAGGATGATTCCCATTTCGAAGCCGACGTGGATATCCCACACGGGCTGCGTTTTCTTCAGATAGTGATTCACGCCGGCGCGAATAGGGTGTCGTTCGTCGAGTTGGACCTCATTCCAGTGAAGGTTCGGAGGAACCGCAACGGTCGTATCAGAATATACAATGGAACGTGTTGATCGTACAGCGGCCATTTATTCTCTTTTTTCCTTTACAGTGTTACTCTATGGATATGGATATCATACCATTGGTATTAGTATTTACAACGGCTAGCGGCGGTGATATGGAAAGGACAGTGACATGCATGGCAAGAAGATCGTTCTGATCGGGGCGGGAAGTCATTCGTTCGGGTTGTGCCAGGTGATGGACATTCTGCGGTCCGAGGAACTTAAGGGGCGAGGGTTTACGTTGTCGCTGGTGGATACGGATACCGCGGCCTTGGAGACGATGACGAAGCTGGCGGAGCGCATCAAAGCCTATACGAAGACGGATGCATCGATCGAGAGCACAACGGACCGCCCAAAGGCGCTCCGGGGGGCGACGTATGTGGTGACGGCGGTGGCGAGGAAGCGGTATCCGCTGTGGGAGCAGGATTTCCGCGTGCCGCTGTCGTACGGTTTCCGCCATTGCCTGGGCGAAAACGGCGGACCGGGAGCAGTGTTTCATGCGCTGCGAAGCCTGGAACTGATCATGCCGATCTGCCGGGACATCGAGACGATCTGCCCGGACGCCCTGCTGCTGAATTTCACGAATCCGGAGGCCCGGGTGCTGCATGCCATTCTCCATCTGACAAAGGTGAAGGCGGCAGGAATCTGCCACGGGGTATTCGGGGCGATACGCAAGATATCGGAGTGTTTGAATCGTCCGGCGGAGGAGTTTGAGGTGACGTCGGCGGGTATGAACCACTTTTTCTGCGTCCTGAGGGTGATGGACAAGAAGACGGGGAAGGATCTGCTGCCGCAGGTACTGGACGTCGTGAAGAATGAACCCGCGAAGCACGGCCAAAAGCTGTTTCAGAAGATTGCACAGATCTTCGACATCATCACGTACCCGTCGGACAATCACATCGGCGAATACCTGCCATTCGGGGCGGAATTCGAGGGAATCAAGTGGCGGTACGGGCAGGAATGCAGGAAGGTGATCGCGGCCAACGAGGCAGCGGAGCCGAATTGGATCGAGCCGTACGCTTCCGGAGAAAAGCCGATCGACGAGAGTTTCTTCCGGGCCAGCGGCGAGATCACCGTACCCATCATCTGCGATATAGAACTGAATCGCGGATCGTTCCGTGAGGCAGTCAACGTTTTGAACACGGAGCGGTATATCGAGAATTTGCCGACGGGAGCGGCCATCGAGATCCCCGCACGGGTAGACGCAAAGGGGATACATCCGATAAAGGTGGGGACGATTCCCGAGACGTTTGCCGCATATATGCGAACGCAGTTCGCCATTCACAATCTGATCACCGAGGCCTACCGTACCCGGTCCAAACGGCTGCTGCTGCAAGCCCTGCTGCTGGACCCGAACGTTAACAGCGTGGTGTCGGCGGAAGCAATGCTGGATGAAATGCTGGCGCTGCAGAGTGAATTTCTGCCGGTTTTCTCGTAATGGCTCTGGTTGAGTCCTTCCAAAATCGCGGCATGGCTATCCAACGCCGTGTGGCCATGCCGCTTGCTTTCGCCAGAACCACGTCAGGCAGACCATGCCATGCGATTACTTCCGCTCCGGTCGCCCATAGTCACGACTCCGAACCATTTCGGTGGAGGCAAGGCTCTTGATCCCGCCGCTGACGAGCATCGCGAACCCCAAAATCAAGGTGGCGGCAAGGTGAAGGGGCAGCGAGGGAACGACCAGCAGAGACACCACACCCAGGACGATCGCAGCCAATCCGATGAGCGACTTGAAACCCGCAGAAGCGGCCGCCGTTTCATTTCCCAGCTCACGAATTTCCTCACGCTGTCCGGTCCACGGGAATGACAGCGCTTCCAGACGGGCAGCCAACCCTGAGCCGAGAACCAGAACACTACCCAGCGTGATCAAAGCGGAGGACATCAGCGTGGCCTGCGCGACACCCAGCAGAGCAAGGATACCCAGCACAATGGCCGACGCGCCCGCCAGGATTCCCAGACCCAAACCGCCGCCAAGCCCCAAGTAGCCGAGGAGTCCTCCCCGTAATCCGCCCAACAGGCTCGCAAACCGAGCGCCCACCGACGCGTTATCCAAGAGAATAGCGGCGCCCAGCAAAATTACGGAGAGTTCCACCATCGTGATGGGCCATAGTCGGGCCAGCCCCAGAATCGACAGGACAATTGCGGCAATTCCCAGTCCTGCCGTGCCCATCGAGCCGCCAGCGAAGGTCTTGAGCATGGTCTCCTGATCCAACGGAGTTTCCCGACGCATCGTCGGTTCTTCCGGGCGATTCACCGTAGCTGTGCTACCGTTCGGGCCGGTCTTCGTTTCATGTATTTCGTGTTCTTCCACAATAGCCATGATATAGTTACCTCCTCATTTACCCCCGAGATACAGATATGAACTTTGCGAGAAAGATCTTGTCTTAAAAAATTATAGGACAAGCGAGCGAAGGATTTTGAGATTGCATATCGAATTCCTCCAACTCCCCTGTTTTCATTGGCGTGCAATGGGTAAGGATTTGAAGACCAGCTTCACCAACCAACCCGAAAGTCAGTACCTTGCAGTCGTCATGAAATGGGGTATACTCAGAGGTGTGGGGGTGAATTTCTCATCCTGGAGTGGACGGAATTTTCCCTGTGGTCGTAATTCCACAGGCCACTCAGAATCCGCACCTCCGGTACAAGTGACGTGCCCCTACTGATTTTGGACGAAAGGAGCAGGTCATGGTAGAGCGAGTGGATGTTCCGGCTGATTGGCCCACCAATGTCGGTGTCTGGAGACGGATATCGTGGGGAGCGATCTTCGCCGGTGTGTTTATTGCCCTGGCGGTCCAGGTAACCTTGTGGCTTTTGGGCGCCGGGATTGGTTTGAGTATGGTCAGTCCCGCTCAAGGGGAAGGTTTGCGGGAAGCGATCGGACTCGGAGCCGCTGTCTGGTGGATTATCAGCACGCTGATCGCCCTTTTCATCGGCGGTTGGGTCGCCGCCCACCTGGCAGGCGTGGTTCAGCGAATGGACGGCGCGCTGCACGGCTTGGTCACGTGGGGATTGACGACGGTACTGGCGATCGTAACGATGGGAACGGCCCTGAGCGCGCTGGGCGGAGTGGCTGCCGGTTCTCGTCAGGGGCAAAGCGCACTATCCTCGCTGTCGCCGCAGATTTCGCAGTCCTTCCGGCAGGAAGCTCGTGTTCAGCGAGTGGAAGAGCGAATCAACAACGAAGCCCGGCAACTGGTCCAGCAGGGCGGAAAAGCCACCGGTGATAAGCTGCAGGATGCGCAGGACGACGTAACGGACGCCATCAGCGATGTGCTGGATGATCCGTCGCAGGACAATCGTCAGGCAGCGGTCAAGGCGTTGATGGACAACACCAAGCTGAACCGGCAGGACGCGCAGAGCCGGGTCGACCAGTGGGTCCAGCGTTACAACCAAGCCAAACCGGAGTATCGCGAGGCGGGCACACCGCAGGCCAAGAAGGCGGAGAAGGTAACGACGATTGCCTCAAGAACCGCTTTGGCCACATTTGTCATGCTGGTCCTCGGAGCCGTCGCCGCACTGGTCGGCGGGTATGTAGGTAGTCCCAGCGACTACTGGACGACCGACCGACCTGGCAGAACGGATACAGGCAGACGGAACGTCTGATCAGGCATTTTGTGAGCGATTGACTCAGCGTGGAGGCGGTTCCCAAGCCGCCTCTACGTTCATGCGCGGCACTGATTATTCCTGGCTGGAACCGGCGGGAAGATCACAGAAGAACTTCACACGGGCGATCAGGTCCTGAAACGCGAATCGCCGGGACAGGTCGATGGGGAGGAAACATCCCTGGCCGTGGTCGCTGGCGAGGATAAGCAGCCGGTCCGCCGGGGCGTCAAATCCCTGTTCCTGCCGCTGGTGTCCCACGATGAAGAAGTCCACTTTCAGTATGTCGGCCAGTTCGGTCAACTGTTCCGGGGTGTGGTTTCGTCCCCAGACGGTCTCATACACGCTGCCTCGTGGAATCATGTCCTGGTAGGTCCACTCGCGGTCGAAGATGGAGAAATCGTAGTTGTCCATCGCGTACGGACCGGGAAGGGAATGCGACATCCAGAGACGATTCGGACTCTTCGCAGCCAAGGGCAGAGTAAACAGAAAGGTGCGGACGGCGTCGATGATGGCGAGGCCCTGGGTCTCCCCGAATGCGTCGGTGATCCATTTGTTGAAGTTGGCAATACTGGCCGCCCCCCCTTTCGTGACCGCGCGCGCGGTCATCTGGGCCAAATCGGGATTGCCAAGCAGAAAGTGGACCTGTTCCGGGAATTCCATCTTCCACTGAGCGGCCTGCGCCAGGAGCATGCAGGACGCATCCTCGCACTGAACGTGATTTCCGTCCAAGTCGAGCACGCCATTGGTATGAATCAGTTCATGAATCAGGACGTGCCGATGGAAATTACGATCGAGATCGGCGAACCGCCGGAGTTTGCGGAAATTCTCCAAGCACCCGTGGAGGTCCCCCGTCATAATCACCTGGCCGTAGTCCGGCAATTTGAGCAGATGTCCCTCACGAAGGGGATCGAGGCGGTTCAGGGTAGCCGCCTGGCCCAGGACATCAATGATTTCGGACGACTGACAGCGATCCATTCGTTACTCAAGGAAACAATGACAGGAGATCATATCGACGGACATTGTCCCAAACACATCCGCATCCGGCCCGACATTCGCGGGACCACGCGGTAGATTCCTCAAAGAATACTCTCGATGAACTTCTCGAAATCATCGCTGTCGTCATCGGGAATACTGGTATCAAAGGGTTCCGGTTCCTGCGGCTGAGGCTTCGGTTCCGCGACCACCGGCGGAGGCGGAGGAGGCGTCGCCGGCTTCTGCTTGATGTACAGATGCTTGGCGACTTCCAGCCGTGCCATTACTTCCCGCATATTCTCCGGCCGGTCCTTTTGGTTGTGATGGCAACAGTCCATGGTCAGCTTGGACAGCGACGATGGGACCACCGGGTTCAGTTCATCGGGCTTGGGAATATCCTTCAGACTCGGCAGCGGAGCAGGAATGTCATTGCCGCTGCTTCCCGCGTGAGCGGACATGGTGGTCAGGAATTTCTGCCCGGTGAGCACCCAGTAGAGGGTGGCGCCAAAGTTGAAAACATCCGTCCGCTGATCGAGGAACCCGCGATCCTTCTGTTCCGGCGCCATGTAGTCGGGCGTGCCTTGAATGCGTTTTTTACGATGTCCGATTGGACAGCTTTGTCCAAAATCGATGATCTTTATTCCGTCATTCGGAACGACGAGAATATTCTTGGGTTTGATATCGGCATGGACAAATCCAAGGTCGTGCAAGCTTGCCAAGCCCTTTGCCACTTTGACGAACAGATCAATAGTCGTCTCGACTTCGTCCGGATTCATCTGCCTGAGGTTGACGCCCTCGACATACTCCATCACAAGGAGCAACTCCTGGGTATTGAGGAATCCCAGTTTGCGTATCCGCTTAAGTTCAAAGGACTTTCGGAGATAGGGATGAACGAGCCGGCTGGAGATCTCATACTCGGTAATCGCCTGCTCAAAGAAGCGATCATCGGCCTTGGATTCCTTGATGACCCGTTTGAGGGTATAGATTTGCCCCGTGGAAGAGTCTTTCACTTTCCAGATGCTCGACTTGGCACCCTTGCCAAGACTTCCCAGGACGATGTATTTGTCTATAGTTTGCAGAGTTTCCGTCGCCATACGCCACAATTTAACCGAGTTATCTGCTCTTAGCAACCATCCAGACGAATGTCCTTAACACATTTTACACATGGCGTCCAGATGTACCTGCACATATCACAATTATTTATGAAGGAAGCCAATAATTGTCCAAGAAGTATCGGCAAAATCAAGGGGCGAGACAAGCAAATAACAGCATCATTTGAAGATTTCTTGTATGCGAATTCAAGAGAAGGATCGAAGCTATTATACTGAAGTGGGTTACAGAATTTTCGCGAAGATCGTCAGGGTAGAAGGGCTTCCCGCCAGTTGTATCGATACAGCGGGTTACCTGTACAGACCTTTCCGGACGGCTGGGAATGGACCTGAACCTTTGAGGCGGAGATATTGCATCTGGCCTGGAGTTCCCGGATCAGGATGACGAGGGCTTTGGTCTGGGCCAAGGTCGCGTCGGACCGCCCTTCCGCGAGTTGGATTCCGACGAGGATCTTTCCGGGGAATTTGGCGGAGGGTTCCTGTTCCCGCCAGCGTTTGCTGATCAGTACGGTCGCGTCAGGCGCGACAACGAAGTGGGCCACAGCGGGGAACTTTCCACACCGAATGCCCATGTCATCGGGCGAAGTCGGCCGAATGGTATGAATGGCAATCGACTGCCAGATTTCGTTCTCGATAGGAACCGAGGTTCTCGAGATCTTGGTCGACGAATCGGTGTTATGGACGGCGGCCAGGTAGGTTGTTTTATCGGGCCTTCGCTTGTGAGGTTCGAGCACGCCCAGAACAACCGTTCCAATGGTCATGGAGGCAAGAAGCGCCGCCAACACCCAGGTAAT
>CAZLZE010000119.1:0-15371 GCA_964563935.1 uncultured Phycisphaerae bacterium
TTGTTTTATCTCGGAATCAAATCCGATTACTTGTTGTCGAGAATATCCAGCGTCTCGAATCCTTTTCCTTCCATGAATTCCAGGCTCGCGCCGCCACCGGTCGAAATGTGCGTCATCGACTTGTTCAAACCGGCCTTCTTGATCGCGCTGGCGCTGTCGCCTCCACCGATCACGCTGATCGCGCCACCCTTGGTCGCGTCCGCGATCGCCTGGGCCACCGCGAACGTACCTTTCGCGAACGGCGCCATCTCGAACACGCCCACCGGCCCGTTCCACACGATCGTCTTGGCGCTGGCCACGATGGTCTTGAACATCTCCGTCGTCTTCGGACCAATGTCCAAACCCTGCCAGCCGTCCGGAATCTGACCTTCGCATACCTGCGTCTGCGTGTCTTCCTTGAATTCCTTACCGCACATCGTATCGACCGGCAGCACGAGCTTGCTGCCGCCCAGACTGATCAGTTCCTTCGCCAACTCCACCTTGTCGGCTTCCACCAGCGACTGCCCCGTCGGCTTGCCCTGGGCCTTCATGAACGTATACGCCATCGCTCCGCCGATCAGCAGCTTGTCCACCTTCGCCAGCAGGTTCTTGATCACCTCGATCTTGTCGCTCACCTTCGCGCCGCCCAGGATCGCCACGAACGGGCGGACAGGTTTGTTCAGCGCCTCGTCGAGATACTTCAGTTCCTTTTCGATCAGGAATCCGACTACCTTCGGACCCTTCACGTACTTGGCTGCCCCGTGCGTCGAGGCATGGCACCGGTGCGCCGTTCCGAACGCGTCGTTCACATACATATCGCCGAACGCCGCCAGTTCCTGCGAGAATTTTTCGTCATTCGCCTCCTCTTCCTTGTGGAACCGCACGTTCTCCAGCACCAGCACGTCGCCGTCTTTCAGGCTGTCCACCTCGGCCTTCACTTTCGGGCCGATGCAGTCGTCCACGAATTTCACGGGCTTGCCCAGCAGCTCGCCCAGGCGATCCGCTGTCGGCTTGAGTGAAAATTCCGCCTGCGGTCCGCCCTTGGGCCGACCCAGGTGACTCATCAGGATCAGCCTTCCGCCCCGATCGACGATATTCTTGATCGTCGGCAGCGCTGCCGCGATCCGCTTGTCGTCGCCGACCTTTCCGTCCGTGATCGGCACGTTGAAATCCACCCGCATCAAAACTCGTTTTCCCTTCGGGTCAATATCCGCAACTGTTTTCTTCGCCATTGTCTTGTCTCCCAAAAATAGGTGTAGGGTGGGGTTTCTGAACCCACCGTTTTGTCCTTTACGGCTTGCCGGAAGCGTTCATAAAATACTCGACACCCCAGCCAAGTGTCAAATGAATTTACGTGCGACCAGAACCCAACGACCAGAGCGCCGCAGAAAGGATTTCTGAACCCACCGCTTTGTCTTCACCAACCTGTGTCGTCTCTCCCACGTAAAAAAGAAAGAGAGCCGCCCCGAAGGACGGCTCCCGTGAGACTTCACTCAATTGGCGACTTACAGCTTCGCCATCTTCAAGATCAGGTCGGCCGAGCGGTTCGAATAACCCCACTCGTTGTCGTACCACATCGTTACCTTGACCATGTCATCGGCGATGACCATGGTGTTGGTCGAATCGAAGATCGAGCTAGCCGGGTTGCCAATGATGTCGCTGGACACGATCGGATCGGTGCAGTACTCGATAATTCCCTTCATCGGACCGGCGGCGGCTTCCTTGATGAAGTTGTTGATCTCTTCCGCCGTCACCTTCCGACCGGCCACAAACGTCAAATCGGTGATCGAACCGGTGGGAACCGGCACGCGGAGGGCATAACCGTGCAGCTTGCCCTTCAGGCTCGGAACCACTTCACCCAACGCCTTCGCGGCGCCGGTGGTCGACGGAACGGTGTTGATCGCGCCGGCGCGGCCACGACGTTTGTCTTTGTACGGCATATCCAAAATCGCCTGGTCGTTCGTATAGGCGTGAACGGTCGTCATCAGACCCTTCACGATCCCGACCTTTTCCTGCAGAACCTTGCACACCGGGGCCAGGGAGTTCGTCGTACACGACGCGTTCGACACAGTCCTCATCGCGGCGGTCAACTCACTGTCGTTGACACCCAACACGATCGTCGCGTCCGGTTTGTCCTTCGCCGGAGCCGACAGCAAAACCTTCTTCGCGCCGGCTTTCAGGTGGATGGCCTATCCAGCCTTGCCGTCCCCTTCCCGGTTCGTGAACCGACCCGTCGATTCCAGAACCACGTCCACCTTCTTCTCGCCCCACGGCAGCTTGCTCGGCTCTTTTTCGCACAGAACCGGAATTTCCTTGCCGTTGACCACCAGGATGTTGCCCTTCACCTCGACCGTACCGTCGAACTTGCCCTGCGTGGAGTCATACTTCAGCATGTAGCCCAGCATGTCCGCGTCGAACATATCGTTGATCGCCACCACGTCAAACTCCGTCGGGCGGCCAGCCATGACCCGGAACACCAATCGGCCGATACGACCGAAACCATTGATACCTACTCGTACTGCCATATTTTTCTCCTTCTTATGCGCCTGAGAACCTTTACAGTCCATCGTTACACTGGTTTTGCACGAACCAAAAGCATAGTAATTCCACACTTGGGAATCAAGCGTTTTTTGCGAAAAACTCGTCCGCCGAAACGAACCTGACAGGGGTTCTCTAGCGTCGAAAAGAGCGTATCGAGGTTCTTTCAGGAATCCGGGGTGTGTTCCGAACAGAGGTCAGAAAATCGGTATCCGCCCCGCGCGTAACATTCTGATCCAACCAACTATCGCGGAAAGAAGTCAGGTCTCTCCACGGATTGGTCCAGTTTTTGGCAAATTCGCGATCGTTGGTGTCGTAGCTCCAAGCCGGTGCCTGAATGGATGGAGGATAAGCAGTATTCTGATCGGGAAAAGTGGGATAATTGATGGCCAGGCCCTGATTTAGGGTCGTCTTCTGCGCATCATTTCCCGAAGCTGAGGAGTAGTACAACTCTCGGCGATAAAAGGACTTCCGGTCCAGCAAGCCATACATCTGTCTGCTCGAAATGGCCGTCCGGTCCGCCGTCCGCCGAACCCGGTTCTGCCGCCAGCTGTACATCTCCCGCACCTCGGCAAACGCCGACGACAACGCCACCAGAATCATCATGACCCCAACCAGTCTCAAGAATTGGCGAAAACAATTCATGACTTTACCCCCATCTGCAAGTGCTTTAGAATAATAAGTTTACCGCATTTACCCAAAAATGCAAATGTTAACCATTGCTCCTTGGCGGGCAAGGACTTAGACTACACAAAGTACTCGCTAACGAAAGAAAGGGGCTTATGAAACCTGAAGACCGAGCGCCGGGTTGGCAGATTCGTTGTCGCAAGTGCGGGTTCACCGAGCCGTGGGGAAAGTACGGGATTCGCCTCGCGGCGGCTGGAACTGCATATACCCTCGGTTGGTGCCCCAGTTGTCGATGGATTCGGATACACGCGATTGAGAAAGCCCCCACGACCGGCCCATTCGCAGAGCCACCCAAATGATGAGAAAAGAAAAGGACCCGATCCCATGGCGGGCATCGGGTCCTTCTTTTAACTTATCTGTTGGCGTCAATTAGCCTTTTCGCCAGAACTGGCCGCCGTAGACGGCTTGGTCGCCGAGCATTTCCTCGATCCGCAGCAGTTGATTGTACTTGCAGATGCGGTCGGTCCGGCAGGCGGAACCGGTCTTGATTTGGCCGGAATTGGTCGCGACGGCGATATCGGAGATCGTGCTGTCTTCCGTTTCGCCGGAGCGGTGCGACACGACGGCGGTCCAGCCGTTCCGCATGGCCAGGTTGATCGCGTTCATCGTTTCGGTCAGCGAACCGATCTGGTTGACCTTGATGAGAATACTGTTGGCGGAATTTTCCTTCAGCCCCTGGGCCAGGCGCTTGGTGTTCGTGACAAAGAGGTCGTCGCCGACAATCTGCACCTTATCGCCAATGGCGGCGGTCAGTTTGGCCCAGCTCTTCCAGTCGTCTTCAGCCAAGCCGTCTTCGAGCGACCGGATCGGATACTTGCCGACCAGCTTCTTCCAAAACGCGACCATGTCGTCGCCGCTCAGCCAGGTCTTCGGATCGCTCTTGAACATGTGATACGCCTTTTTGTCCTTGTCGTACAATTCGCTGGCGGCGGGATCCAGGGCGATAAAGACGTCCTTACCCGGTTTGTAGCCGGCCTTTTCGATCGCGATCATGATCACGTCGAGGGCTTCCTCGTTGCTCTTGAGATTCGGAGCGAATCCGCCTTCATCGCCAACCGCCGTCGACAGACCCTTATCGTGCAGAACCTTTTTCAGGGAGTGGAATACTTCCGTTCCCATTCGCAGACCTTCGGCGAAGCTCTTGGCGCCCCACGGCTGAACCATGAACTCCTGGAGGTCGACGTTGTTATCGGCATGCTTTCCGCCGTTGAGAATGTTCATCATCGGAACGGGCAGGACGTGAGCGTTGCACCCGCCGAGATAGCGGAAGAGGGGCATCTGAGCGACGGCCGCGGCGGCCTTGGCGACGGCCATCGAGACACCGAGGATGGCGTTGGCACCCAGCTTGCCCTTGTTCTCCGTGCCGTCGAGCTCGATCATCAGGGCATCCACTTTCTCCTGCTCAAAGGGGTCCATCCCTTTGATCTTCGGAGCGATCAACTTGTTCACGTTAGCGACGGCCTTGAGCGTGCCCTTGCCCAGGTAACGCTTCTTGTCGCCGTCGCGAAGCTCAACCGCTTCATGCTCGCCGGTCGAGGCGCCCGAGGGGACAGCCGCCCGGCCAAGCGTACCATCGCACAAAATCACATCCACTTCCACCGTTGGATTACCGCGGGAATCCAGAATCTCTCTGGCCTTTACTGTTTCTATGCGTTCGAACATGGTATGACCTCCATCTATGGGTTTATACGGAACTGTAACTCATTACAGGAATACGACCTTACCGTGTTTGTCTGAATATACGGATTCCGCCCCGACAGTCAAATCAAAAATGCATGAATTAAGACTTCTCCTTCATTCACAAGCCAATTGCTGATGGGCATCTCACAAGAATTGACCGCCCGCCCAAACGTCATTGGCGAGCAGGGCAAAGTCTTGGCATGACATTCTGCTGCGCCGATGCAAGAACATTACAACGGCAGGTTCGATTTGACAATTTTGAGAATCGCCGCGGCAGACGCGATTTGAACATCGGCATCGGCATCCGTCAGCGCTTGCTCCAGCGGACCTAACGCGGATTTATCCTTCATCTCTCCCAGCGCCAAGGCGGCCAGGTTTCGAATCGTCGCGCTACGAACTCCATTCTCATTTCTGTACGACAAGGCGCGAATGGCATCCAGTCGTCCGATGTTGTCGCCCATCATGGCCAGTGTCCGCGCCGCGACCAGGCGCATGCCCAGACGTTCCGGCTTGTTCGATCGTTCATACACTCCCAGAATATGATCGTACGCCTCAGCGCACTTGATCCGCCCGAGCGTGAGCATGGCCAGGATGCTTTCATCGTCATACACGCTTCTGCACGAAGTAATCATCAGTCGCGTGGCCCGGCCGTTGCCCAGAAGCGTCATCGCCTCCAGCACCTGAATGCGGAGCGAAAAATCGTCCTCCCTCAGGCACGTCCGCAGAAGCTTGACAGCCCCGGGATCACCCATCCGACCCAGAACCGTCGCCGTATTCTTCCGCACGGTCGGATTCTTGTCGAACAAAAATTCACCCAGACATGATGTGTGCTTCTTGTCGCCCAGCACATGAAGAGCGCCCGCCGCCGCCGCCCGAACCGATTTGTCCGGATCCGACAGCAGGGGAATCAGCCGTGATTTGCCCGGATGGTACCGCAGTTCCATGATCGCCATGCACGCGGTGAACCGAACGCCCCAGTACTTGTCATTCAACCCCTCCAGCACGAACTTCACCGCGGAAATCTGATCCGCATCGGCGATGGCCTCGATGGCGTGCGATCGCTGCAGCGGTGAATTCGCGTGCGAGTACGTCGCCAAGATCATCCGCGACCGCTCCACCAGTTCCTTCTCACTCATCCGCGGCGCCCGCACCAGCGCATCGGAGCATCCGCCCGTCAACACGATCAGGAATCCAAAGATCGGTCGCCATTTTCTCACGTTCATCTGTTCGTCTCTCGCACTTTCTGGAATGAGGGAAAGATCAGTCCGAAGAAGGTAACCAATACCGTCATCGAAATCATCGGCCAGTCGCCGATCGTCGAGTACAGCGTCGTCCGGGAATCCACCTGCACTTGTTTCGTCAAGTACCCACGAATACCCGGACCGTAAACCCGTGACCCATCCGTCACCATACCCTCGATCCGACCGTCCGGACCGATCAACCCACTGATACCCGTATTCACCGACCGTGCCACCGCGATCCGATTCTCCACCGCCCGGAAGACGCTGATGTAGAAATGTTGCAGCAGTTCGCAGGAGTGATTGAACCAACCGTCGTTGCTGATGTTGACGAGGAAGTCGATCTGTTTTCGCCCGTCCACCGGACTGACGAACCCGGCAATCAAATCGCTCATCGTGTCTTCATAGCAAATGGCAACGGCGTACCGGAAGGTTCTCTTCGACGTGGACAGCGTGAACCGCTTGAATTCCCTGCCCTCGGTGAGTGTGTACTCAAACCCGCCTTTGCCATAGGGCGTCATGTGCTCGTTCAAAAACCAATACAACTTTGGAAAGCTGAAACGGAAGGGAACCGCCTCGCCGAAGAGCACGAGCCGGATCTTGTCGTAGCGATCCACATATCGTCCCTGCGAATCGAAAATCAGAGCGGAATTGAACTTGTCCGTCTCCGGATACCGGCCCTTGCCGTTGATCTGATGGCTTATCGCGCCGACGATGAGACAGCTCTTGGCGATTTTCGCGTGCTCGCCAAGATATTCCACCACCTGCCGGGCGTAGCGCTGCTCCGACGCACTCTGAAAGCGAATCCCCTCCAGCTTGGCGCTCAGATACTCGGGGTTGATGGGAACGCCAATGCACGTCTCCGGCCAGATGATCATATCAGGATGGCTTTGCCCCGCCTGAATCGATATGGACATGAAACCCTGAAGGATCTCGTCGACATCCGGCATCTCCTTGTCGACGAACATGGGATAGTCTTCCTGGACGACCGACAAGACCGGGCCCGGACGCATCGTCTGTTGGCCCAGACGCCAGTGACCGTAGACCACGGTCGCAATGATAACCAAACCGGTGACCGCTGCCGCGGGAGCAATTCGCCGAAGGGAGCGGCCTGCGTCCACGGTAAGGATCTGGGCAACGGCGCCGTTCACCAGTCCCACCACCAGGCTGACGGCGTACACGCCGAACAGATCGGCGATCTGGATCATATGAAGATTCAGCACCTGCGAATGACCGAGGAAGAACCACGGGAACCTCGCCGGACCCAGGCTGCGAACATACTCCAGGCTCACCCAAACCAACGGCGCCGCCACGAACAGCGGAACCGACCAGCGACGAGTCAGACGCTGGATGAGAAAACCCGCGACCGGCCAGTAAAGAGCCATATAGAGCGACAGGGTAACGTAGCCGGGAATGGTAATGGGAAGAATCCACAGAGCACTGACACCGTAGAACACAAGTCCGCCCACGTAACTGCTGATCCACTGGACACGGTTGGTCGCCCGTGACACCATAACCAGCCAGGGCACCAGCGCGACATAGGCCAGGAAACTTAACTCAACGGGCGGAAAAATACTCGCGAGCAGCACCGCCGACAACACGGCCAAGCCCACGTTCACCAAAACCGACCACGTAATCCATTGTCTGAGCTTCGCTACCAGAGTCATCGCACTCCTGAACTTCTTCTCTTTCTATTTTATGCTGATGTGGTACGGCGAGATGGCCAGTACTCCACCTTTTCGCATCATTTTTACCAACAGGATCGTTCGATACACCAGCGACGGGCTGATCCCCGCCAAACCCAATGACAGATCCATTCGTCGGCCGCCCAGCAGCGACACCATCCGCTCATCGGCATTGGATGATATCACGTCATCCGGATCGACCTTGTACCCGAGACCCTCCAGCAGAATTTCCGGAAGCGTCTTGGGTTTCGGCAAGTGGACCACCTGGTAGCTCTTGATCTTCGCCTGCTCCGCCGCCAGGGCCACCGCATCCGCCAGTGTACCGATCTTGTCCACCAGGCCCAGTTTGATTCCCTGCTCACCCGTGTACACCATTCCCGTGGCCAACTCGTCGAGATTCTTAATCTTGTCCCTTCGGCCTTCCCTCACCCGCTGCTTGAACAGCTCGAATGCCTCCGCTATCTTCTTCCGAGTCTGCAGACGCTGTTCTTCCGTAAGGGGGATAAACGGATCATCAATCGCCGCGTTCTTGCCGCGGGCATAGTTGTACTGCTTGAGATAGATCTTGCCCAACAGATCCTTCATGATCGCCTTGCCCACCACAACGCCGATCGACCCGGTCATGGTCGCGGGCGACGCGAACAGC
Organism: uncultured Phycisphaerae bacterium; assembly: GCA_964563935.1. Classification (GTDB taxonomy): domain Bacteria; phylum Planctomycetota; class Phycisphaerae; order JAAYCJ01; family JAAYCJ01; genus JBAZZQ01. The sequence goes on from CAZLZE010000119.1 coordinate 8,454, forward strand.
GTATTGCCCGCAGCCGCCACATAATATCCGCCGCTGCCCGCCATCGAACCCATGGAAATCACCACCGGTCGAGTCTTCGACGCTTCGTGTATCGCGCCCCAGATGATTTCCGACGCCGTCGAGGAACCACCGGGCGAATCCACCCGCACCACGATGGCCTTGATCATATCGTCCTTCTTGATCTCCGCGAACGCCTTGCGAATCGTCTCCGATCCCGCCGTTCCGCTCGAGTCGAACGGACTCTCGCTCTCGCCCTCGATGATAACCCCCGTCACATACACAATCGCCACTTTGTTCGCCGACGTCTCCGTTCCCTTCGACCCGATCATGCTGAAAATCTGCAGCAACCCGCCCAGACCGCTTTTGATATCCGGCGGTGTCGTTCTCGCGTAGTTGAACACCAGCGTGCCCTGCATATCCTTTCGCACCTGCTCCAGAAAATCGGATCGATGTGAAAGCTGATCGATCAGGCCGAACTCGACGGCTTCCTCAGCCAGAAACGGACCCTGGTCGATAATCGATTTGACCTTGTCCACGGACATTCGGCGATACTTGCTGATCCCTCCCGTAATCTGACCGTACATACTATCCAGCAGATCGTCGACCTGTTTGCTCATGTACTCGCTGGGCTGAGTGGCTGTGAAGGGTTCGCCGAACAGCTTGTATTTCCCCATGTGCTCCACTTGTGCCTGGATCCCAAGCTTGTCCATCAGATCCTTGTAATACAGAAGCTGGGCCGACACTCCAACCAGTTCCAGCACGCTCCCCGGCGTCATCGCGATGCGGTTGGCGGGAAGTGTCATTGCGTAGACACTGGCGGGAATGCTATCGCTGTGAACGAACACCTTCTTTCCCGAGGCTCGAAGTTGATCCAGTTCCATCGCCAACTCCTGGCTCTGGGCATACTCCAGTTTCGGCTCGTTGATCAACACCACCAGGGCCTTGACCGTATTGTCATTCTTCAGCATGCGAATCAGACGCAACTGATCCCAGAAGATGTTGAGCTGGATATCCGGCAGACCGATATCAATGCCCGGCGGGGCTTCCGTGATCTTGCCGTCCAGTTTGATGACGACGACTTTGTTCTTCGCGCCGGTGTCCGACGTCGTTGGCGCGCTGGTGGTTGTGGGCTTCGTCTCGGTCGCCCCCCATCCGATTGCTACGCTCAGACAAAAAACGGTGAGTATCGCCTTGAATCTGATCATGGATAACCTCCTTGTGAGCATACCAAGCCCTCCACTGCAAAAGGTACCATGACAATGCATTGGAGGCAAGAAACAAATCGCAGATCGAACCCGCCTGTTCCGAGGTCAAGCCCTGTACCTGTCTTGCCGGCAGACCGGTCGCTGCACTCCGCGCTACTTCGTCAGTCCCCACGCCTCGGCAAATTTCTCAAACGACCGATCATAAGTCTTCTCCGCGGCGGGTGGGAAGCAGCAGCCGGGAAGTTGTCGGTTCTTCAGATGATACTGCAGACAGTCGCAGCAGACTCCGCGACGGCTGCATGAGCTGTACGTGCATCCGCACATGTCCGAATTCTTCTTTTGTTTGCACTCCATAATTTCTCCTTGTTTGCCCGTGTCTTTGTTTGCCGTTGTCGCCACCTAAAACAAACCCCCGGTCGAGACCGGGGGTTTGACAGACCGAAAAGGCAGTCGCCTGCCAAGTATACATTACTCAATGACCGAAGGATTGTTCGTGATCTTCGGCTGTTCCGTGATCAGTTTGAACGCGTCCGCCTGGATCACACGGAATCCCAGTTTGGCGTCGAAGCACGACGAACCATACACCGCCACGTTCTTGCTCACGTACTGGCTCATGTTGATCCGCACGCCCGGAGCCAACTCCACATAGGCGATGGTCCGGCACTTTTCCGGATCGAACAACCGATACCGGCTGGGCATCAGCGGACCTTCGAACACCAGGCTCGGACGTAAAATCCCGCATCCCTGGAACCGGTATGTCTCAGGATTCGTCTCCTTGAACGTCTCCTTCGGCTCCGGCAGCTTGGCCCGCGTCTCCATCTCATACTGCTCGCGAATCTCCGTCAGCATGTGGTGGCCCTGCACCGCTTCCTTCTGATAGTCGATCATCGCCAAACGATCCTTGGCGAATTTCGCCGCCGTCTTGTTCTGCGTCTGTTCGGCGATCGGCGTGTATCCCGCAACCAATTCGTCGAACTTGCGATCCGGCAGCGGCTTCTTCATCTCCGCCATGAGCTTCTTATCCAGCTCGATGAACTCACGGGTAAACTTGCCCAAAGCCTCCTGCTGCTCTTCCGACGGTTGCGTCGTCACCGCACGAACCGTGATTTCCTTGCGAGTGATCCTCGGCGACCCCGGAAGCGACGGAGGATTCGTCGCCTGCGTGGTAACACTCTCCAACTTCTTGACCGTAACCGTCGCCGTCTCTTTCTCCGTCGTGCTGACGGTTCCTTCTTCCACCGCGGGTTTGGTGGTCGTCCCGGGCGCGGGCGTCACCGCCGCAACGGCCGGCTGAGCCACCTGCGATTCCGGCTTCACAAACTGCGCCGATACCCACAGAAATGCTCCTTCCGGCGGGGCGATCTTGTACCAGTCGCCCTCTTCTCCCAAAATCGTCACTTCCATCCCCTTGTTGCCCAGAAGCTGAATGACCGTCTTCTTGTCGCTCAGATTCGAGCCCGCACGAATGGATACCCGGTCGCCGGTGATAACGCCCTTGGCGCCGTCCTTCTTCTCGACATATTCCTTGCTGACCCAACTGAACGAGCCCGCGGGCGGAACAATCTTATACCAGCCATATTCCTCGCCCACGACCTGAACCTTGTTGTCCCGCATCAGGCGAGAAACCGCGTAGTAGTTCGTTTCCGGACCCGATCGGACGTTCACGCTGTTGTTCTTGATGACGCCCGTGAAGGGGAACTTCGCCCCGGCTTCGCCCACGGCGACAACCGCACCGGTCAGAAAAATCACACAGACCAGCAAACCAGATCCAATCCGCACCAATCGATCACTTTTCATCGCCTTACTCCCAAAATGGCCAACAGCCTTATATCCCTATTATATGACACAAACTACAAATAGCTGTGTCCGATAATTCCCTACAATCGACTGAACCTACCAATCCCTATTTGCACTGTCAATTGTAAAAATACCTGCAAGACCGCCATCCAGTCTCTTTGGACCTATTCCTAATTCATCGGTCAAGCATTGCTTCATTCTTGATACGAAACTGCGAATTTCCATCGTCCAGGACGATCTTTAAGTGTCTGATACACAATCGCAAACGACATTTCCGCCGTGCAGGGGGAGTATCAAAAACGGTTCTGAAGGAAGGACCGGACCGTGCCTGTACGAAATGTCCTAGAGCCGTTCATCCGGTTCGGCCAGGCGGGTCACGCGAATTGAACGATTGCCTCGGTACTGGCCAAGGCGTCCGGCAAACTTGTTCTTGCCTTCCACTTGGATTATTAGTTCTTGGCTGGACAGCTTTTCCGTTTGAATAATATCGCCGACCTGAAGCCCCATTAATTGCTCCATGGAGATCGTCGTCTGAGCCAGAAACGCCCGCATGTTGATTGTCGCGCCCTTGACGTTATCCGCGATCCTCTCCCCATGGTTGATCCCAGTATCCTTCTTGCGATACGACAGCCAACTCTGGGTCGCCAGTTTGTCCAGCACGGGTTCCAACGTGGTAAATGGCACACAAAGGCACATCGTGCCGGACTTATTCGACAATCTCAGCTCAAAGGTAATAACGACCACAACCTCATTAGGAGCCACGACTTGCACCAAATGAGGGTTCGACTCGCTTTGAGTCAGCTCAATGCCTGCCACACCTAGTGAGAACCAAGCGTCGCACAGCAGTTTCAATGCTCTTTCGGTGATCCGCCCGACCAATCGCTGCTCGATCGTGGTCAATGGCCGTTGCGGAATGAACGAATCGACATTGGCCCCACCAAGCAACCGGTCGATAATTGGGAAAATGATCAGCGGGCTGATTTCCAGGCAGACGGATCCATCCCAGGGCTTGATACTTAACAGATTGAAACACGTAGGGTTAGGAAGAGAGTGAATAAACTCGCTGTAGGTCAATTGTTCGGTATCGGCAATCTTGACCTCCACAATCGTTCGCAAAAAGGCCGACAACGCCGCCCCGAAGTTACGGGCGAACCCTTCGTGGATCCCCTCTAATGCCCGCATCTGGTCCTTACTGACACGTTCCGGGTGGTTAAAGTCGTATACCGCGACTTTCTTCCTTGGTGCTGTCTTGCCTGAGGACTGAGTTAAAAAAGCCTCGGGCGATGCCGTCTCCTCCGACCCGCCTACCGCCGCCAGCAATGCATCAACTTCAGATTGATCCAGTACGTCCGCCATATCTCTTCCAACGCGCACTCCGTGCGCAAAAACAGATCCTTTTCTATCTTCCCACCTCTTTTATCGGACATTGACGGTCAGAACTTTAGACCCGAATCGCTTCTGACTCGGTCCGTCTCGCCAAAAAAGACACCGCCACTCCGAACTGCTTCCAGAAACTCAAACCCTTCTTCCTCGGCCAGCGATTTATACCATTCCCGAGCCTGACTCCGCAATCCACCGGTCACAATAAGGCGTTGCGGCCGCAGGTGGCGGATCAAACCGACCAACGGATTGCCTCGAACACTTGAACTATGAATAACCAGCGCATCCACATGCGGCAGATCTACGTTCCGGCGAATCGAAAGGCACATATAGGGAGTCACCTTCACAGCACTTACTATAGTTATCGTTCCACACTTCGCCAACACCACCCCGCCATCCTCCCCGCCTGATCCCGGCAACTCGCTTAACTCTCGTGGAGGAAATAAAATACGCATCTGTACCCTTCTGTCGGATATCTCGGTTCCGGCAGCAACACTCCTTTTCTGAAATGCACTATTCATCAACGTCTGCACAGGTTCGTTTTGCCTGGCTGGCTCGCTCTCAAAGCCTGGGGTGAGAAAGATGTTCATATCTGGGTATCGTACTCCCAGAGACGGTAACTCATTAAAAAAGGACTGGTTAGGGCAGGTCACGACGGCCGATTGGGGCCTGGCCAGGAACCGGCAGGAGATCTGACGCGTCAATTCCGTCAATTTCCCTTCACGCGAAGCCCCACAGTTGATGAAATTGAGGTTCTTGCCGTCACAAAGAACCGTTGTCTGACCCTCCGGGTCGGACGGGACAAACACCCATGCCCCTGAAGTCCACCCTTCCCATGCCCACGTCGTAAAATATGTACAGACACAGAATAACAGCACTATCGACCTTACTCGGCGACTGCCGATTCCCCATCTGCCTCTGAGTACCGGCCAGAAAAGCGCCCCCAGATAGCCCGCAATCAGGTACCAGGCTGGTGGCGGGGCATCGAAGGTGGTCCCAGGTATCTTCGAAAGCAAGAGTGCCAATGCCCCAAATATACTACTAATATAGTTCGTCACTGTCGACAACCCCGTACCCAGAGGCGGGATGACTACCGACGTAACCAATTGGATATAGCCCGCCAGAGTCAGAAGAGTCGCCGGGATATATAGAATGGCGGAACTGATCGGTCCCATGAGGCTGAAGAACTTGAAGTGATACAGAACCAGCGGAAGCGTACCCACTGCGGCGGCCACCGACGCACAAAATAACAGTTTTGTCCGGTCGAGACACAGCACCCACATAATTCGCCCTGATCTGGGCTCTTCGCCCGGAACCGGATCGGAAGGAACGATACCGGGTCTTGTGAAGAGAAAATCGTACAACGGTCTGCTGAAAACGACCAAGCTGACCGTGGACACAAACGAAAGTTGGAAGCCCGGATCACAAAGTTGGTTAGGATTGACCAGAAGAATAAGCAGGGCCGCCAGCGCCAGAGAATTCAAGGCGTTCGTCTGCCGATTCAGCAGCGTGCCGAGACTCACGAACAGGATCATGATCGTAGCCCGAACAACCGAGGGCTGCAGATCGGTCAGAAGGGCATAGATCAGTGTTGTGACAATAATCACCAGCGTCGAGATCCGCCGCGACAGGCCAACGATCGTACATGTGGCCCAGAACCCGCCCGCCAGGACCGCCAGATTAAATCCGCTGACGGCCAGCAGATGGGTCGCCCCGATCTTCATCATTGCCTGGTTCAGTTCATTCTGCATCTGGTACCGATCGCCCAGGACAAACGCCGTCAGCAGACCGCTCGAGTTCTCTCCCGCCGGGGGGTCGCTGTCCAGGAGAATGGCCCGCGCCATCTGCCGACCCTTCTCCAGAATCGCGTTCCAGCGAGTCTCGTCGCGCGACAGGATAATGATTTCCTCCGGCGACCGTACCAGAAGCCGGGCGGGGATCCGGTTGTTGGCGTAATAGTTGTATCGATTCGGAAACGGGAAATTCGCCGCTGTGACACGAGTCGACACCAGCCGCCCCTTGATTCGCACTTCCTGCCCCGGCTGATAACGGTCGACCATTCCCGGTAATGCTACCTCCACCCGGCCGCACGTCGAATAGGTTACTTCGCCGATCCGCACGTCCCGCGTTTCGACCAGGAATCGCGTCTTGAGATCCAGTGAGTCATGATAGGGAAATGCTTTCGGTGGCTGACTGATCACCGCGGAGGTACTGACCCAACCTGTAATCCAGACCTTGGCAGAGGGGGCCTCTTCGTCTTGTGAGACAAATGTTCGAATATCGTTCGACGGGTAGAACCGGTTGAATGCAAAGTGGCGAAGCATCCCGGCAGAAAAGGCCAGAGCAAGGAGACACACAAGAGCAGCCCGCATCTTCCTGCCGAATGCCCAATATGCCGCCAGACCCATCGGCAGACAGATGAAAGGCAGCCACGTCAGATTGGGGCAATTCTCTTCAAAGGCGATCCCGGCCACAAAGGCCAGAACCGGAAGAAGAATCGGCGGTATCCAAAGTTGTTGTTTGTCTTCGTGAGCCC
>CAZLZE010000120.1:0-15351 GCA_964563935.1 uncultured Phycisphaerae bacterium
ACCAAGGATACGCCGCTTTCTTCAATTCTCAATCCACCACTTTCGGTTATACCTCGACCTCGACAGGGAATTCCCCCTCGCCGCTTTCGGCATTCATCACCACAAAGACGATCCCATTACTCACCTGCACGCTCGTAATTTTCTGGAGATTGGCTGTTGTTACGAAGGAACGGGGATTTTTGTCGTCGAAGATATGGCCAAACGCTGCCGGGTCAGTGTCCCCACCCTCCGACGGCTCTTTCACCAGGCCCTCGGTGTGGCCCCGCTGGAATATCTTCTTCGATTGCGAATCCAGATGGCCTCCTCGCTTCTGTCCGGAACTGACCGCCCCATCCTGGATATCGCCTACGACGTCGGCTTTGAAACCCTCTCCAGCTTCAATCGACACTTCAAATCTCAAATGGGATGCTCGCCGCGGGAATGGCGAAAACGCAACCGCTGACTCGCAACAACCTCTTTCCGTCGCCGGAAAGACCCTATGCCAACACGCTCCGCATAAACCGCGACGTCGCCACTGCGTCACCCAGCGTGATCAACTCATCCAGTTTCTTCTTGTTCTTCCGCTGAATCGCGTCGAACTTCACCAGCCACTGAATACTCTCCCCGATCGCGCCCACCGCGTCTTCGCGATACGGATACTGATCCATCGACAGCCAGCCCGTGTATCCGCACTTGTCAAGCCAGTACAACATTTCAATGTACGCCACCGAATGTACCGATCCGACGATCATATCATCGTCCCATGACGCGAAGTTGTCATTGAAGTGCATGTGGAAGAGCTTGTTGCCCGCGCGTTTCGCCAGCACGATCGACTCAGCCACCACTTCCCCACCTACATACGCGTGACCCGTATCAATGCAGACTCCCACATTCCTGCATCCGGTCTCCTGCGCCAGCAGCAGCGTATCCGCCATCCTTGCCATGTACGAATGCGTCCGGGGTTCCTTCGGTTTGTATTCCAAGGCAAACTGCAGATTCGGATACGCCGTCGCCAGTTTCCTCACCGCCTCGCACTCCCATTCCCGCTCCTTCGCGTAGTCTGCCGTCAGCAGATAGTCGTATCCGTCCTGCCCGGGCCACAAGTTGATGATCTTGCATCCCATGTCACCCGCGATATCGCACATCACCTTCGTATAGTCGATCGCCTTCCGCCTCACAGCTGCATCTTTGCTCGAGTAACTGCCCTTCCAGTACGTCTTGTCCGCAAACAGGTCCGGGATGATGGAGACACACTTGAGACCCAGGTCCTTCAGTGCCTTCTTCATCTCCTTTGCGTTCTCCGGGCGGATGTCCCATGTGCCCACCAGTTCGATACCCTCGACGCGAGGCATGCCCGCCGCCTGTTTCAGCATCGTCATCGTGTCCGGGTTAGTCTTGTATCCGCTGCAGAACCGATCGCACGTGTTGCCGAGATTTCCCAGAATAACAGAGTACTTGCGTTCCGTGGCCATGGATTATCCTTTCCTAAAATTATCCCTCCACCTTAAACTTGAGGCATATAATGATCAAGAAGAATAATTTGTGTCTCGGAGCAATTGCGATTGTCCACGAAGCTTCACATAGAGATCTTTCTCTGTCCTCTTGGTTTGCTCTCGCCACCATTACCCTGGGTATTCAAGAAGTTCCCGAATTTCCTTGATTTACAAGAGTTTTTGGGTTGAATAATACGATAGTAGGATTGGATTATGTACTGGAGGTACGCAAATGGCAAGTTGGTGTAAGTTGTTGGCTGCAAGTTTGGTTATGACAGTTTTGTGGGGTTGTTCGTCTGGTAAGGTGATGTTCAAGCCGGCCGATTCCACTTCGGCCCAGGCAAAGAGTTCCGAGCCTGAGCGAACAAACTCCGATATGCTTGCCGAGTCGGATCTGGTGGTCCAGCTTCAGCAGGTTCGTGCCGATTACAAGCGAGTCTTGCAGGTCATGCACCGGTGGTATCTCGATCACGGACTTCATGAGAAGGCCACTTGGGCTGCCAAAGAACTGGACGATCTGAAGAGTGTACGTACTCATCAGTATGCGAAGGAAAAATCCAAAGCCATCGAGCTGGAGAGTGTTGATGACTCCCGAAAGGCTTCCCTGCAAAACATCGACCTGGCCAATCTCTCCGAACCGGACCGTATCGAGCAACTCCAACAGATCCGCGCCAACTACAAGATCATCCTCCAGAACCTCATCCAGTGCTTCGACAGCAGCGGCCAGTCCCGCAAGGCCGATTGGGCCCGCCAGGAATTGACCGACCTCAACCGTGTTCGGAAATATCCTTACCTGGTCGAAGTCGACATTCAGGACACCAATCTCTCCCCCCGGGATAGCATCATCGAAGCCGACCGGATGTATGAAGAGGGTCTCAAACTGATGAAGAACTCCAAGTTTCTTCCCTTCATAAACAATAATCGCGGACTTAAGGATGCTCTCGACAAGTTCACCTTGCTCATCAAGTGCTACCCGACCAGCGACAAGATCGACGACGCTGCCTTCTACGCCGGCGAAATCTCCAAGGAATACTTCAACGATGACATTCAGGCCATCCGCTACTATGAAATGTCCATGAAGTGGGACCCCAAGACCCCTCATCCCGTGCGGTTTGAATGTGCCGTCATCTATGATTTCCGTCTGCACGATCGGGCTCGGGCCATGGCCATGTATCAGCGTGTCCTCAAGGAAGAGGCGGATATTGATCAGACCAATACCAACTTCTCCGCCGTCCGTCTCACGCAATTGCTGAAGGAAAAAGAAGGATTCAACAATCCGCCGGCCGACCAGACCGAACCTGCTCCCACCCAGGCCAGATAAGAACGTTCCCAGGAATAATGATAAGTTCGACCGGGTACCTTGACAGACCCGGTCGAACTTTTTCTATGTCCGGGAAAACTCCTGGTTCTGCTGACCATCCAGCGAAAGCACGTATTCTTCTTTCTCCACGTGCTTCGGTGGCTCAGCCGAGAAACGCTGCATCACCTTGCCCGACAACTGGTCCGACGGTTCAAACGAAATCACATACCGTGGCGGAAGGCGGAGTTCTTCGTTCGTCCGCGGATTCCTCGCCACCCGGGCCGCCCGATGCAGGATCTTAAAGGTCCCGAACCGGCGTATCTCAATCCGCCCATGCTCCATCGTTGCGTCCACGATACCACTCAACACCGTTTGCACCGCTTTGCGCGCCTGCCCCGTGTCCAGATGGAATTCACGAGTTAACTGTGTGATGATATCCCGCTTGGTTCGAACAGCAGTCTGTGTCATAAACAGGATCCCCCAATTCTAAAAATGACATACACCCCATAGTGATGTAACAGATTGTAATGGAACACTATGACATGTCAAGCACAAATTATTAAATATTTCATTTTTCATAAGAATTTAATCTCCATGTTCTTTTTGCCGATTAATCACTCTGAAGCAACGGAACACGACACGCGATGAAAGGGAATGGTATGGTTACTGTCATGGAAACGAAGGTCCGCGAACGGGTGGGTAAGTTCATCAACGCCTATTACGCAACTTCAGATATTGACACCAATTACGAAACCCGCCGGTCGTCGCCGAGGTTTCCCATGTCCGATGTTGTTGACATCATGATCGATTCTTCTCAAACTCCTGCAGAAATGGTCACTGCCACCGGCAGAGACATAAGTAGCGGCGGGATCGGCATCTATTCGCACCGCCCCATACCCATTGGAACTGAAATGATCGTCAATATCGATAACGGTCGCGACCGCATGATCACCAAGGCCGTTGCCGTACATAGTACCATGTCAGTTGGACTCTTTAAAGTCGGTGCTCGCTTCATTCTGTAGCACACAACACCGCCAGCAACCATAAAGAAATGGGGCAATCCCGCAAGGATTGCCCTTTTCTGTTTCTTCGCTGATTCTGTTCGACCTGGTCTACTGGCTCTGCCCGTTCAACCATTCCTGCAGAAATCCGTACGGGTCATCCGTCTCGCCCGCCTGCCGGAACACCTCGATCGCCTGGGGCAGACTCCCACCACAAGACTCCAGCGTCTTCTCGAACACATCCACGTCCCGATGGTAGCGACGGTTCAGCAGAATCCACGCGTTGTTTGTCGGAATGTCGCCCCATGTGTTAAATCGATCCGGACTGTGGAACTTCGGAGTCACCTCCGACGCAAATCGTTCCCTGGCCGACTGAAATATCGCCTCCCGCTGCTCAACTTTCTCCTCACTGGTCAGGTCCGCCCGATCATAGAACTCCGACAACTCTGCATACAACCGGGCCAGAAAGTCATTCACCAGGCCTCGATCCTCCCCATCCTCGATCGCCTGCCGGTACAGATCCGAGTCCTCGCCCGCCACCGCCTTGATGAACTCCAGCGATCCCTTCTTGCCCACGAAACTCGCGATGCTCTCCACGTAGTCGCTGTTGTCCTTTCCAAAAATCGTGTTGTGCGTCAATTCGTGGATCACCGTGTCTGCCAGAAGCGGTTTATCCAGGTCCAGGAGCGATGAATATAACGGATCCCGGAAAATCCCGCCCGTACTGTACGCCACCGCCCCATAGATCACAATTTCATATCCCATCGCCTTAAGCTGATCACCATAGCTCCTGGCGGCTTCTATATCGAAGTATCCCAGGTATTGTATCTCCCCCACGAACGGAAACTGCCAAACGTACGGGTCCAACGCGTCTTTGGGCGACGCGCTCAGATTATAGACCGCGGGACCATCTCCCGTATCGTAATAGTAGAGGTAGCTGTCGCCCACGTTCAGACCCAGAACATCGCGGGCGAAAATGCGAACTTCACCCACCCAGAGCAATTTGTCCCGCTGGTCTGATGGCATGTCCGGATTCGCGATGGCATCCGCGACAGGAACCGATTTACACATGACCTCCAGCTCGCCAATTCCCATGCCAATCAAGTATTGAAGCCCCTGAGGTCCGCAGCCGGCGGAAGTCACCGCGACAAGAAACAGACAAAACGCAAACACCGTCCTCCGTGCCGATAACAATGCGACCATCCTATGCATAGCGATCTACCTTCTCCAAATCCCGGGCTGATCCGCCGGGCAGTCAAGTCATCCGGCCGTTCATTATAAACATTGTATACCCATTACGAAATGATCGGCTGGAAAAGTCTTGGATGATCGCGTCCGGGTAAAAACGCGTCGGGCCGCAGTCCGACTGCGACCCGACACAGGTCATGAGGAAATCTTCCAGATCAGGAGTGGTCACCTGGTGGTCTTCATCCATCGACGGTTGGTCGCGAGAACCAACCCAATACTCATTAGAGCAAGGCTGGCCGGCTCCGGGACAGATGACGATGTGGCAACCGTCAGCAAGAATGCATGTGTGTTTCCATCCAAGTCTGTGGCATATCCGGTAATCTGTCCCAGATCATTGATTCCCGTCGCGCCGTTGAGCACCCACCCGGACTCCGGACCAACCAGTTTGTTCAAATCGATCATCTCTCCGTTTTGATACAGGAATGCATGGCTTTCCCCTGTTTCCATATCGACGACGGAGCTTCCGACGACCATGCCGATATTATTGATGTCCCAAGCCTTCGTATCCGCCGTAACCCCCAGGTTTCCAATGTCGCACATCCCCTTCTCGCTATCCCAGATAAAGGAATGCATGAATCCCTTTGTATCATACGCCGTCCCGATCACCTGATCCTTATCGTTGATTCCCGACGCATATGTGTGCCATCCGTCGCTCAGCATGCCCAGGTCGATCATCCCTTTTCCTTCCTCGTAGAAGAACGCATGATTTTTTGACTTGGATGCTACGACCGAATACCCCACAGCATGCCCCATATTATTGATGTCCGTAGCGTAGCTGTACAAGCCACCCAGCGTGCCCATGTCCGTCATACCGCGTTCGTCGTCCCACAGAAACGCGTGATAGGCACCTGCCTTTGGCGTACTCGAGTATCCGACAACCTGACCCTGATCGTTCACTCTGTATGCCATTGCGTGGGTTCCACCGAGAGTACCCAAATCTTTCATCCCACCCATGGAATCCCATATCACCGCGCGAGTTTCCACGTCTTTTGAATCCGTGGACCATCCTACCACGGTACCCTTGTTGTTGATGGAATAGGCAGCACTGTTACCCGCCGATGTGCCCAGCGTCCCCAAATCCTTCATCCCCGTTCCCGCCTCCCAGAGAAATCCGTGTTGATTCCAGTCCTTCGTGCTCATCGCCGACCAACCCACGATCTGACCTTCGTCATTAATGCCCGTGGAATACGCATAGCCGGACTTGTCTGAGGGGGTTAGCGTGCCCAGATCGGTAAGCGTATAGGATGTGGCAAAAAGGGACCCCGATACCGTCAGAACAATCACAAGAACAGCCAGACAAACAGTGTTTCGTTCCACGACTTCCTTCTCCTTCCTTGACATTATTTCACCATTTACAGGTTCGCAACTTTTGCTGAACCTGCCAAAATAAACATAGAATATAAATCCCGATCAGGCAAATCCGAATGATAGTTTTGCATAGAATTCAGATCTCGCGTCCGGTAAAAACGCAGCGGGCCGCAGCTTACGCTACGACCCGCCGCAACATATCAACCGGATCGGGAATGTTACGCTGCGTATTTGGCTCGCCGCCTCATCGCCAACGCGCCGCCGACGAGCAGTATCAGGGCTGTACCTGGTTCGGGAACGGTGCTGCTTGAAGAAACAGCCGTCGCGCCATCCACCAGCACGCCCGAACCCAAGCATACATCGCCCGTGGCGAAGAGACGACCATGCACGGTACTGTCGTCGGCAACGCTGATCGAGCCGCCGAAGCTTGACAGATTCGCCTCCGATACCGTCCCCGTGCCCAGATCAATCGAGCTATTCGAATTGATGATCAGGCTATTGACGTCACCGGAGTCGAGAACCGCCGAACTGCCCGTGCTCAGCCCTTTGACGACATTAATGACCACATTACCCGATCGCGTGTCCGCCAGCAACTGCGCCGAATTCCCCAGCCACATGCTGGAAATATTGTATGTGCCCGCGGCAAGACGCAAGATCGAACCGTCTTTGATGGCCACATCGCCGTATGTTCCCGGCGCCAGTATCTGGTCCATCCCGCTATCATAGCTGATCGAATTGGTGCTGGACGTCCAAGCGGTTGGAGCCTTGTTCAGCTTTGCACTCCATACATCCAGATCGGACGTATCGTTCCGGACCGACCCATCCACCGTCACCTTCATACCGGGTTGATAGCTTGTCCCGTATTCCACGTCTCCGTGGATAACGGACATCTTGTCGATCGTCGCAACCTTTCCCGACAGCACATCGCCATTGACGGTCGTCTGCTGGCCGATCCTCACGTTTCCCCACCCGTCAATACCGCCTAACACGCTGTGCTTGCCGACCCAGACGTCGCCCGAAGACACAATACGTCCACCAACCGTAGCCTTCTGGTCGATGCTGAAATTCCCCTGGCTGTAAGCGTCACCGGAAATGGTGGAATGCATGGCCATCGATACCGTTCCCACGGCGCCGATGTTTCCTTTGATCGTTACTTTCGACTCCGCACTGAAATTCCCGCCCGCCAGAATGAGCATATTGTCTGAACTCAGAGTCGTCGCCAGACTGTCACACGTCCCCACCAGACATAAGAGCAGAACCAATGTTGTAACCTTCGTTCTCATACTCGCGCTCCTTTAGCACATTACGCTGCTCGGGACCCTCTACGATCGAGGATCTCTCCGTTAATCATAAAATTTGTCCAAAAGACAATCCAACAACCATGACTATCAATAGATTGATTTAAGTTATAACCAAAGGGAGTTATGTGAGACACCGCTCAGAGGAGTATTGTTATCGGACACAATAACGGGGAAGTCATTTGGCGATGAATACGTTTCCGAGCGCGACAGGCTTACAGGAGGGACTCTTCGTTCCCGACCAGGTCGACATTTCCGAGATTGCCGCCGAAAAGCGGGAGAAATCGACGCCCCACCACCGAAAGGCTTTCCAGTCCCAACTCCGACCGTACCGGCCATACCCACGCCAATCGCCCCACACGGACATGATCCCCGTCAGCTCCTCGACTCCGTCCGAATCGACTCAAAACCCTTGGGATTGCTATCCCGCGATTCAAACGCTGATTTTATCGACCGAATTTGCCCTTCCTGGGTTTGTATTCTATGTTTTGGTTGGAGGGATGGTCAAAGAAAGGCAATCCCTGAAATGGTGTAATCCGGTATTTACGGAGAAGGAAGATGAAGACAACTATCTGCCTATTCAGTCTCGCCCTGTGTTGCTTCCCGGCCCTGGTCGGTGCAACTCCTGTGACCCTCACTTCCACTTTTACCGTCGACGACAGCTACCGCTATTACATCAGCACCGACGACTCCGTCCTTGGAACCCAGATTGGGTGGGATGAAGACTGGTATGTCGCCGAATCCTACTCCGCCACCCTGGTCCCCAACGTTACCAACTACATTCACGTCGTTGCCAACGACGATCACGGCGTCATCGCCGCATTTCTAGGCCAGTTCACCCTTAGCGACTCGAGCTTCCATTTCACCAACGGGACCCAGAGCCTCGTCACCAACGCTGATGATTGGAACGTCAGCCGGACAGGCTTCGCCCAGGATTACGAACGACCCACTGAGATTGCCGAAAATGGTGGAGCAATCTGGGGATCCATCACCAAGTTCAGCACGATTTCTTCCACTGCATCCTGGATCTGGACCAATGACGGCATGGACTTGTACACGACCCGGTATTTCTCCGCCGCCATCATCCCCGATGCCGGTTCCTCGATCCCCGAACCGGCCACTTTCGGTCTGTTTCTGCTCGGCATGACGGGATGGATCAGGAAACGAATACCCGGGTAGGACCAAGCAATTGGAACGATCCATGTGGCATGGCCTCGTCATTTACGAGGCCATGTCTTCTCATCTACTGGCCACTCTCTCTTCTTTGCGTCATTCGTGTCGCTTCTTCTCATTTCGCCATGAACACATTTCCCAGCGAAATCGGTTTGCAGGAAGGACTCTTCACTCCCGACCACGTCGACATCTCCGAGATGGCCGCCGAGAAGCGGGAGAAATCAACGCCCCACCATCGGTTGAGCTTGCCGCTCGCATTCAGGTCCGACAGCGGAACCGCGACTTCCGCCTGCCAACGGTCGTCGTACACTCGCACGGCGGCGCGAACGTTGTTCGCCCAGGCGCTCGCGGCGCGCATCGCCCCAGCCTCGACCGTTCCGCGAAGTCCGATCACGTTTCCGTTCGCCTTGACAATCAGGTGGTACGCATCCAGTGGGTTAAGTGATCTGGAATTATCCGGGTCGAGCACAATCGCCGCCAAGTCCTCGCCCCAAGGCAGGCCCATGCTTGAAGCCACGCTATTCGACGGCAAGGACATCAAGCGATCCTTTGGTTCATAGCAGATGAAGGCGAAACAAATGGCCTGCGGCGTATATCCGATCCTGACCGTCGTCGCCCAGGTGGCCGCCGTGGCCATGCTTTCCAATTGCCTCTCGTTAATTCCGTCGGGACGAATCCGAACGAAATTGCCCGCCACTGACGTCGGACTCTCCGGCCAATCATCAAACTCGCCATCCACGCTGACGGGGCGGTCCAGTTTCTGCGCCGCCAGGGCGCAGTACCGGCAATTCAGAAGCGTCTCCGTACCGTCGCCCCGCTTGAGCGAAATCGGCTGAACGTTGACACCGAACATTCCCATCGTCACTGACGGGCTCTCCAACGTCAACTCCGTTCGCACCGGCCAAGCCCACGCCAATCGCCCCACATTGACGCTGTCTCCAGTTATCCGAAGACTTGCAGCGGGGTTCACGAACTGCACCTGTCCCCCACCCTCATTGTCAGTAAAGTTACGGGCGACCGTGTGGAACGTCCACTCCACCTTTTCATCTCCCGTCTGAGTGTCGAGAACGTTTTTGGCGCGGACTCCGTCAGTCTCCAGTGTCACACCTTCCGTCCGCTCGCGAAACTGGTTCGTCAGTAATTTTTGGATGATTCGCCGTTGCTCAAGGTCAGCCGGCTGCGTGGTTGAGGCGATAGCACGATTGCTCAACTCGTAACCCGCAATCACCCGCGCCAAGCTCCACGCCTGCTCCGAGGTACACAATCCATCATTTCGTGTCGACCACAGCGACCCGTCGTATGTATCCGTATGAGCAAACCGCACGAGATGTCTTGCCAGCCAATCCGCCAAGTCCCTCTTTCCCGATCGATCCAGCGCCCGAAGATATGAAATATCCTGCAATCCGGCGTGAATCATCTTAAGGCGAAGTGATCCGAGTGGTTTGTCCTGGCCAAACCACTTTCCAGGATAGACGAGAACCGATTCCGATTTTGAGGATCCCCCACTCGCCGTCGCCGATTCGCGTCCCCATCCATTTACCTTTCCCAAGACCACCCCTTGTGACTCATATCGCCACGCCGTCCACGCCAGTGCCTGAGGAAGAAACCGCGGGTAGCTCGCCTTCACCGACGGCACCGTACCCTCCGACGGCATCGGGCGCCACCACACCAGCTTTCCCTCGCGGCGAAGACTCTTCGTCGCGTACGGATCAAGCCACTTCTCGCCCGGACACAAAATGCGTGTATATTCCTTTACCTTATTCAGCGGTTTGAACGCGGGCCACCCCAGCGGTCTCAAATCCGTCGGAATAAAAGGATTCACTACCATCACCGGTTGTTCCGACCGATACACTTCCCTCGCCATTCCCACAAATGCGCCGTAGATGTCCAAGCCCTGACGATAGTCGTCCACCCACGCCGGAATCACCACGCCTTTGCCCGCTACACCCGCCTTCAGAACGCGATCATTGAATTGCCCCAGATATCGTCGCAACATGCGCTGGTACGTTGGGGAGGAATAGGGTCCGAACACCTGCGGTGCCGGATATGACAAGTCCATCGGCGCAGGCCAGAACTTACGGCTGCGGGATGAGCTCTTCAGTACCGTATCCACCAACAAGCGATATCCGTCCCAGTCAATGTTCACATCATCCGTGTCTTTCACGCTGATTCGCGGACAAACGCCAACAAGCCACGGCTCGATGCCACATTCATCCAGAATACGACAATACGGACCAATCGCCTCGCTCAATGGTTTGACTCTCGCAGCGTCCGGAGGCAATATCAGTCGGTCACGATCGCGGAGTGAACCCAAGCCGAGCTCCGTCCACACTTTCGAGACATCCAACTCGCCGAAAATACCCGTCTGCGATTCCGGCAGGTCGAAACCCCAGCACCGGAGCGTCACGGGCCGACTCAACGTCCGCCCCGCCGATTTGATCGTGATCTGCCCGGCGTAATCTCCCCGGCTGAGCCCCTGCGGAATGGAAACCTGCAGCAAGAGAAGCATATTCTCGTTCGAGCCCTTTGGCAGAAGGAACGCGCTCGCCTTGTCGATGGCAATTTCGCTTAACGCATCGGGAACAGTCTGCCAGCCGTTTGCCACCGTCCCGTCCAAACGCACCGTCACTGCGTCCGCATTCTCCGCGGGCACGGACAAGATCTGAAACACCCGCCATCGGGCAGGATCGATTGAGATGATTCTCCCCGAGTCGCCCGCGGCCCCTGTCCTCTTCAGCGGATCAATCTGCAACGTCGTTCCATCCGGCGTACCGGCAGGAATGATCACCTGGAAGTATACCGATTCCCGTCCCGCCCCATAGAGCCATATCCGCCGATCCACAGGATCGACGATCAGCGGGTTTTCCACGCCGATCATAGTGTCGGCGTAGATACGTTCCTGGATTGTGGCCACATGGAATCCTGAGGTTCCCGTCAAGCCGGCATTGGTCGCCGGCTTCAGAGGCGACAGGCATGAGGTGAATGTCGTGCACAGCCCACCACACACCATCGCAATCTTCCACCACCGTCCGGTCCGGCACAGCTTTCCGTATTGCATCTTCATGGCGGTCATGCTACACCATCCCAGCCGCCAAAGCAACCGCCTGATTACAGGATCGGGTTGTTGGATAACCTGTCCACGAACGTAAAAAAAGAGACAGGCGCCTGCTCTACAGGACACCTGTCTGATTTCCGTACAATTGAATCGTTGCCGGCACGATCCGGCTTACAGTTCAATTATCTCCGACGGATCAAGCCCAATCCGCCCAGCGCCATCAGCGCCAGCGAGATGGGTTCGGGAGTCGGAATCTGTTCTGTGCAGAACGCAATGCTGCCCGCGAACGATACCTTCAGCCCAAACGAAGCTTCACTGTTGATGGCAATGGGGTCGCCACCCGAGAAAATGACCGAGCCGACATAACCCGTGCCGCCATTCGGCATTTCCTGAGGACCAGTCGGTTGATTGACATTCCACGTCCAGCCAGCCGGAGCAATGATGTAATCCTCCAGTTCGCTGATCGTGAAGATCTTGCTCATCCCGATGTAGAACTCGTAGCCCGTCCAGGCAAAGTCCGTGTCGTTCACAATGTCTTCAACGATGAACACCGAAGGATCATTCGGATCGTCGGCAATGAAATCGCCCTGCACGTGAGCCAACGCTTCGTGCTGGACGCATTCCATCGTAAGCGTCAGATCCTTGGTCCCAAGACCCGTGATGATCGACTGATTGGGATCCATCGAGATACCACCGTCCCCGTCATCATCGCAGATAACGTCAACGATGTTCGCATTCACCATTGCCGCCATGGTCAATAGCAACGCGAGTGAGAGAAAGATTTTCCGCATCGCAGCCTCCTTTCACCAGACCCTTAAAAGAATAGACTCTTCTCCAACACCATTAGACATGTTCCAAACCCAAGCTCTCTCTCACAACAGGCTATAGCATATCAAAAAGGGGTATAGTTTTCAATAATAATTACCAAAATCATTAAAACTCATGATAATCAATAACCGAATCACATCCACCACGTAAGGCAAGCCTAGACAAGATGTTACAATACCAACCCAAAATCCGCTGTTCGACCGCGATTGATAAACCGCCCTCCTTGACAATGGCAGTGATGTCCACTACGCTTACTGCCTGTAGCCTAATCATAAAAGGATATCGCCTATGACGCATCGCGAGCGGGTAATGGCAGCATTAGCGCATCAGGAACCGGATCGGGTACCAATGGACCTCGGTGGAAGCTTAGCCAGCGGAATTGTCGGCGAGGCTTACCCGGGGCTGAGAAAGTTTTTGGGCCTGCCGGAGTTCTACGGACAGGAGGCGCGGCGATACACATCCCTGGCACAAATCGATGAGGACGTTCGCCAGATCCTGGACGTTGATATTGTCCATGGCCCACATACCTTCGGTGGCGGTCATACGATTCAGGTCTTGTCTTCCGACACGTTTATCGACGAATGGGGCGTACGTTGGCGCAAGCCGGAGCATGGCCATTATTATGTGGAACGAGCGCCGTTCGAGATCGAGGCGACGGCGCAGGCAGTTGAGAAGCATGTATGGCGGAAGGCAGACGAGATGGTCAGTCTCGACGGATTCGTGGAAACGCTGAAAGAACTTCGGGCGAAAACGGATTATGCAATTTCCCTGGAGCTTCGAGGCAGAGTGATGTCGATCGGGCAGTTTTTGCGGGGATTTGAGAATTGGATGATGGACCTGGCGGACAATGATTCATTTGTCGACGCCCTGCTGGATCGCACGACGCAGCTGCAGGTGGAAGTGAATGATCTTATCCTTCGCCAAGCGGGCGATCTGGTGGATATCGTTTATACGTCGGATGACCTGGGCGCACAGAACGGTCCGCTCTTTTCACATGGCACGTTCGATCGTCTCTTTAAGCGGCATTTCCAAAAACTCTGGAGCCACGTCCGGGCGACAACCAAGGCGAAACTGATGCATCATTGCTGCGGTTCGATCCGCCCGTTCATCGGCGATTTTGTCGATCTGGGTGTGGAGGCACTGAACCCCATCCAGGTATCGGCGGACAACATGGACCCCGGCGAGCTTAAGGCGGAGTTCGGAAGACATCTGACGTTCTGGGGCGGAGTGGATACGCGTGATGTGTTGCCGCGAGGGACGACGGCGGAGGTGCGAAACGAGGTTCGAAAGCGAATCGGACAGATGGCCAAGGGCGGCGGATTCATTCTGGCGGCAGTACACAACATCCAGCCGGAAGTACCGCCGGCGAACATTGTGGAGATGTTTCGAGCGGGAAAAGACAAGTAGAAAGAGACAGCGTTAATCCAGGATGGCCAGGATATCGAGGAGGTCACGGATGACGTGGTCGGCGAGGTGGGCGTAGTCGGGAATGGGGCCGTGATTGACGAGGAGGGCCGTCAGGGTCCCGGCATTCTTCCCGGCTTGGATATCGAAGAGATAATCTCCAACGACCAGAGTTCGAGAGAGTTCCGCGCCCAAGCGACGGGCCAAGTCGACAACGGCCGTCGGATCGGGCTTCATGGGTCCATCTTCACGCGCATAGACGTGCTCGACAGCGAGGCCAAATCGGTCGCGCACGAGTTCCCACGAGGCGCGGCAATTCCGAGTGAGAATGGCGACGGGTATGGTACGTTTTTGGAGTTCATCGAGCAGTTGACGTGTGTTGGCTTGGAGGACGCATCGTGCGGCGGCATCGAGCTCGTGCCGGAGGAGGATTTCCTCGGCGGAACGGCGTGCATCGGGGGCCATAGCGACAATGGCTTCCCAGACAGGTCCCTTCTCGAGCCCGATCTCACGGCGAATGAGATCGAAATCGAGGATAGGCTCGGTGAGGGTCCCGTCGAGATCGAAAATGATTGCATCTATTTTAGCCATAGGCGTAAGATAAGGATATGTCGCGTGGATGTAAAGTGCCGACTCTGATTCCATTGGCAGCCAGTCGTCTGAGGGTGGCAAAGAATTCGTCGAGCTTATGCCCCGGAGGGGCGCAAGGAGTGACTTGGGCGATCCGGTAATTCATATTCCCCTAAAAAAAGAGGGTGGACATAGTCCACCCTCGGTGTGCTGTATGAGATGAATTTCGCTCTATCCTGCCACGTTTCTGGCTGCCATCGGCGAGACCTCAGCAGCGCCGTCTGCGCGACGAAGGATCAGGCTCTTGCCCAGGCGGATCGCTTTCGCCTTGGCGACATTGCCGCACCAGTCGGGGATGTACTTCTTCTCAGCCTGGAAGAGTTCTTCCGCCATCGACCGAATCTCGGCGGGGCAGCAGACCGCGGCCGACAGAGGATCGAGCATCATCGCGTGAATGATCGACTCGCGATCTTGATTCAGAATGCCCTGCACGGTCAATTCGTACACAGCCATGTTCGACCGACAAAGGGCCGCCACCTGCTCCGGCAAGTTACCGAAGTACGTGGGCGTGTAACCGCGTTTATCGACCAGCACAGCCACCTCGACTACACCGTTGGTCGGCAGGTTCGGAATAAGGCCCGTGGTGGGTACAGAGGCGTAGATCGTCTTCTGCCGATCGCGCAAGTGCCGTGCG
>CAZLZE010000121.1:0-15086 GCA_964563935.1 uncultured Phycisphaerae bacterium
TAGGCAGGCCCTCCATCCAAGACAAGGCCCCAAAAAAGGTGGGGATGAGTCAGGAAATGCCGGGGAACCGATCAACCCACGAATGGGAGATGTTCATGAGCAGGAATACGGCTGCGGCGTCCAATGCCTAATGACTAATAACGAATGACGAATACCAAATGAAGAAAAGCGGAGTAGCGGAACGTCCTCTTCGCCCGATTTGCGGACATTCACGTTATTGATGGTTCAAGAGACCCATCCTACAGGAGTTCGGAGCACGGTATCATTGCTTTTGGTGAGGCTGGGCGGATATAATGCGGTTTGAAAGGTGTGGGTTGTCGGTACACTCGATATGAAAGATCACGAGAAGCGAAAACGGGTAATGGAACGTTCGATGCGGCTTGGTCATTGCATCTGCAACGCCAAGAAGCCTTGTCCGTGCGATACGTTCAAAGAACAGGACGTTTGTCTGTGCGCGGGGGAACGATTGGAGATCAGCGAGGGTGCGGTGCGATTGACGCAGCTTGTGGAGAACGCCGGCTGCGCATCGAAGATCGATCAGGCGGCACTTCGGAAGGTTCTGGGCGGTTTGACGTTCCAGGAAGATCCGCGGGTGCTGCTGGGCGTTCCCGCGGGCGACGACGCGGGCGTGTTTCAGCTTCACGACGGTCAGGCGATCGTTCAGACCGTGGATGTGTTCACGCCGTCGGTCGATGATCCGTATCTTTTCGGTCAGATCGCGGCGGCCAATTCGGTGAGCGATATTTACGCCATGGGCGGTAAGCCCATGACCGCCCTTTCGATTCTGGGGTTTCCCATCCGCACGGTACCGGACAAGGTGATGCGGGAAATTCTTCGCGGCGGGATTGATAAGATGGGGGAGGCGGGCGTGGCCATTATTGGTGGTCACAGTATCAACGACGGCGAGATCAAGGCGGGGTTCGCCGTGACGGGCGTCATTGATCCGAAGAAGATGATGACGCATTCGGGTCTGACGGCCGGTGATGCCCTGATTTTGACCAAACCGATCGGTACGGGGATTATTGCCTTTGCTGCGCAGATCGGCAGGGCGCAGGAAGTGAGCATGCTTGCGGCGGTGCGATCCATGACGTCGCTGAACAAGACGGCGGCGGAGGTCATGGCGGACTTTGGTGGGCGATCGTGCACGGACATTACCGGGTTCGGCCTGATCGGCCACGCGGAGAACATGGCCAAGGCGAGCAAGGCCGATATCGAACTTATCTGGGATGATATTCCGCTTTTGCCGGGTGTGTTGGAATGCGTGGCGGAAGGGATCATCCCCGGCGGGGTGGAGCGGAATCGCGAATCGTCGGGCGAACATGTGGTGGCGGACAAGGCGATCCGCCGCGAGATGCTGGACATTTGCTTTGACCCGCAGACGTCCGGGGGTCTGCTGATCGCTGTTCCTGAGAAGTCGGCGTCGGCGATGATCGCAACGTTGCACGAGAAGGGAATCGCCGAGGCGGCGATCATCGGACGGGTGCTGGGTTCGGGATCGGGACGCGTGGTCGTCAAGAGCACAGGTCGGCGAACCATGCCGGCGGCGAGTCCGAGGATTGTCGTTCAGTCGTCCGAGCCGGCGTGCTGTTGTGAGGAGAAGATCGCTGTGGACAAACCTGCCGTCTCGAGCCAGGCTGCGGCGTCGGATTCCGGAACATCGGAGGTCCAGCGCAAGTTTCAAGAGTTTTTGAAGGCGGCCGGTGCGCCGGGGGCTCTGGATGCCATCACGAAACAGGCGATCGCCATCGCACTTTCGGTGCACAGCAAGTGCGAGCCGTGCCTGCGGATTCATATTAAGAAGGCCCGGGAAATGGGATTCACGCAAGAGCAGATCGACGAGGCGGCGTGGATGGCGATTGGATTCGGCGGCTCGCCTTTGATGATGTTTTACAACGGTATACGGAATTCCTGACGCGGAGGTGACTGGCGTCTGGTGGCGTTCCTGGTCTTCAAAACCAGTGTGGGGCACGAACGTGTCCCGGGTGGGTTCGATTCCCATTCGCCTCCGCCATTATTTTGATGAAAAGAGCTGTCAGTTGTCAGCTTTCAGTGAGAAGGGCACGGCATCCCGTGCTCCTGCAGAAGAGAAGATCGCGTGCGCGACATTGAAGAGCAGAGTCATGAACAGGAAGAAGCGAGTTTCGGTGGTGTTGCTGGCGGCGGGAGTGATTCTCCTGGTCGTCGGACTGTTGTATCACTCCGAGCCGGTTCTTGGGGATCGCGGCGAGGCAGTGAAGGTGGACGAACCGGCGTTGGTGCGTGAGATTACCGTCGGTGGAGTGACCCGAAACGAACTCGGCGAACTTGCGCGGACGTACAGCGGGGAACAACCCGACCTGTGCCCTACCTGAGTACACTAAATGGAGGTCATGGTGTCCATGGCCATAGGTAACGGAAGGACATCCACATCCAGATTGATTCAGTGGCGGGTATGGGTTCAAGCGGCGTTCCTGCTGGCGTGGCTCGATCCGCTTGTGCTGCGTATGCACAACATCTGCGGACCTGTATTTCACTGTTACTCCTGCCCGCTGGCGACGTTCGCCTGTCCGATCGGCGTGATTTCGAATTTCAGCGCGTTGCACATCTTTCCCTTCCTCGCGGTCGGCACGCTGCTGATCGCAGGGACGCTGTTGGGGAGTTTCATCTGCGGCTGGGTCTGTCCGTTTGGATTTCTGCAAGACCTGGCGGCCAAGGTTCCGATCCGGAAATTCGCCCTGCCGGGCTGGACGGGACACTTTCGCTATGTCGTTCTGACGGGGTTGGTCGTCGCGGTGCCTTTTCTCTTCGGTGAGAGCCATCCGCTTTTTTTCTGCCGGGTATGTCCCGCGGGCGCGTTGGAGGGCGCGGTGCCTAACATGATCAGCCAGGCGATCGCGGGCGAGAGTATCGCCTGGGCGAGCCATGTGAAGTTAGTGATCCTTGCCGTGTTTCTGGTGGCGATGTTTCTGGCGTGGCGGCCGTGGTGTACGCTCCTGTGCCCCCTGGGCGCCATCTACAGTCTATTTAATCGCGTGTCTGTTTTCTATCTGCGGTATCACACGACCCGCTGCACGAGCTGCGAGATATGCCATGATGACTGCAATCACGGCCTGCGTCCGAACGAACACGTAGACGGTCCGCGATGCATCCGCTGCCTGGAATGCACACGATGCGGATCGATCACCGTAGCCCACGTATTCGAGAAGCCCCAAGACCAAACTCCCTCAGACACAATGAGAGCGAGTAAGGAACTCACACGATGATCAGCAAGGAAATCGCCCGGGAAATAGTCCGGGAATGGATTCGGGCATGGAACGCCCACGACCTCGACGCCATTATGACCCACTACGCCGAGGGTGTGAAATTCACCTCTCCGTTTGTCATCAAACTTTTGGGTGAAGCCTCGGGGAAGATAGAGGGTAAGGATCAGCTCCGGGCGTATTTCGCGAAGGGACTGGCGGCCCGGCCCGATCTGAAATTCGAATTGATCGATCTGCTCATCGGAGTCAATACGTTAACGATCTACTATCGCAGCGTTACCGGGACCCCGGCAGCGGAGGTCATGGTCGTAAACGATGAAGGACAGATCACCAAGTCGTGGGTGCATTACCGGGAGATCCAGAGTGCCGCTGACCTATCGCAGGTGAAGCCGCCGCTCCCCCCGCCTCTTTCCCGCCCTGATTTTTCGTTTGAACAAAGTCCAAAACATGCGATAATCGAAGTGTGCCGGGCCATCGGGAAATCGTCTATTCAATCAAGGCACATCATTCACGAAAGGGGGTATCGTATGCCGGTCAAGAAATTGAAGGAATTCCTGGATCAGCAGAATATCAAGTATGTGAGCATTATTCATTCTCCTGCGTATACTTCTCAGGAGGTGGCCGCCTCGGCCCATATCCCGGGGAAGAATCTCGCCAAGACAGTTATGGTTATGATTGACGGTCAGATGGCCATGGTCGTCCTTCCCGCCTCATTCAAGGTTGATTTCGAGCAGTTGAAGGAGATCACGGGAGTCTCGAATGCAAGGCTCGCGGATGAGCAAGAGTTCAGAGACAAGTTTCCGGAATGTGAAGTGGGCGCCATGCCTCCATTCGGCAATCTCTACGGAATGCAGGTCTTTGTCTCCGATGCCCTCACCGAAGACGAGGAGATCGCTTTCAACGCCGGGTCGCACACCGAGTTGATCAAAATGGCTTATAGCGACTTCGAGAGACTGGTAAAACCAAGAGTGGTAAAGATATCCGAGAAGATGCACGTATAGGCCATTTGGCGAAGCACTATGACGTTGCAACTTCTCTTGCCCACCCCTATAATTCTGCATAGGGGAGAGGGGGTGAATTGCAGCATCCGGTGCGGTTGTCACGGATTACTCCCCCACAAACGAATAGATCACATACGATGCCCGCGAGCGCTTTGAAAGAAAGGGATTCTTTGCATGGGGAGGCCAAGACATGTTACGAAGCATTAAAGACCTTCACGGGTACACCATCCAAGCCACGGATGGGGAAATGGGAGAGGTTTACGAGTTTTATTTTGACGACGAGTTGTGGGCGGTCCGTTATGTGGTGGTGGAGACGGGCAATTGGCTCTCCGGACGTCGGGTGCTGATCTCGCCCGCCGTTCTGGGTCAGCCCAACGCGGAGGAGGAAAGACTCCCGGTTTCACTGACACGCGATCAAGTCAGGAACAGCCCGGAGGTCGACACGGACAAGCCCATCTCGCGGCAGAAGGAGCAGGAACTCAATGCCTATTACGGGTGGCCCGCCTACTGGACCGCTGGCGAGGGACCGGCAGGTCATAGCCAAGCCATCATCGGAGCGTACGCACAGGGCCCCGTGCTGACAGAGGAAGAGCCGGAAGCCCGAGCGGAACCATCGTCTCAGGACAAGACCCGTCTTCGGAGCACTCGCGACGTGATCGGGTATTATATCCAGGCCAGCGACGGCGACATCGGTCACGTTCAGGATTTCGTCGTCGACGACGAGATCTGGGAGATCCGCTACATGGTCGTGGATACGCGTAACTGGTGGCCCGGGAAGGAGGTCCTCGTCGCTCCGCAGTGGATCGAGAAAGTGGGTTGGGAGGAAGGCAAAGTCCACGTTGATCTGACCCGGGAGAGCATCCGTAACAGTCCGGAATTCGACAATCTCAGCGCGGTCAACCGGGACTACGAGAACCGTCTGTACGAGCACTATCGACGGCGGAAGTATTGGTCGTAGGACAATACAAGGGCAAGTCCGGATTGCCCTTCACCATTTTTCAGGGGGAGGTGAGGGATGTTTGGACGAAGACTTACTCTGTTCAGGCTTCTCGGATTTGAGGTTCGAGCCGACATGAGTTGGCTTATTCTTGTTTTTCTGATCACGTGGTCGCTGGCCAAGGGATTCTTTCCGTATTACTATTCAAACTTGTCCAACGCCACCTATTGGTGGATGGGAATCGCCGGAGCCATGGGGCTGTTTATCTCGATTGTTCTCCACGAATTATCTCACTCGGTCGTGGCTCGCCGGTACGGGCTTCCCATGAAGGGAATCACCCTCTTCATTTTCGGCGGGGTGGCGGAGATGGACGACGAACCACCGAATGCCAAGGCGGAATTTCTCATGGCCATGGCCGGACCGGTATCCAGTCTTATCATCAGCGCCGTCTTTTTCGCTTTCTTCCATATAAGCGGTCAAATTCTCTGGCCGACTCCATTGCTTGGGGTGCTGCAGTACCTCGCGTGGATTAACGCCATTTTAGCGGGGTTCAATCTGCTTCCCGCGTTTCCGTTGGATGGCGGACGCGTCCTTCGATCCATTCTCTGGTCGATCAAAAACAACCTTCAATGGGCAACTCGCGTCGCCTCAGAGATCGGGTCGGGATTCGGTCTGGCGTTGATTATCATGGGTCTGTTCAGCGTGATAACGGGCAATCTTATCGGGGGTATCTGGTGGTTTCTCATCGGACTATTCCTCCGAAATGCCTCAAGTGTTGCATATCGACAGATTCTGATACGCGAGGCGCTGGAGGGCGAAAAGGCCCAGGTGCTTATGAAACCGGAGATGATCACCGTCCCGCCGTCGATCTCCGTCGACCGGCTGGTGGAGGACTATTTTTACAAATATCATTATAAGATGTTTCCGGTTGTGGAGGATGCCCGGCTTGTTGGGTGTATCAATACTCAGAATATAAACCAGGTCCCCCGCCAGGAATGGGACCGGCACACGGTTCGGGAGATTGTGCGTGAGTGTTCCGCCGAGAACACGGTCGCCCCGGACACCGACGCCACCGCCATCCTGGCCAGGATGAACAAGACAAAGCAGAGCCGCCTGATGGTCGTGGACGGCGACCATCTCCTCGGGATCATTACCCTGAAGGACATGCTCAAATATCTTTCGACGAAGCTGGATCTCGAGGAAGACGAGGAACTCAAGGCGGCGGCAGAAGAAGTGGAAGATGAGAGATAAAGGAGGTTTATCATGCAAATCAGAGATATTATGACACGGGATATCGAGGCGATATCCGCCGAGGCCACAATCAAGGACGCAGCTCAGAAGATGAAGGTGTTCGACATTGGGATTCTACCCGTCGTGGACGACGACCAACTGGTGGGAATGGTCACGGATCGCGATATCGTGGTCCGGGTGGTGGCAGAGGGACACGATCCCAACAGCGCGAGAATTCGCGACGCGATGACTCCAAACGTTATCTACTGCTTCGAAGACCAAGAAGTGCAGGATGCGGTAAGAATCATGGAGGATAACCAGGTTCGCCGGCTGATGGTCCTGAATCGCAACAAGCAACCGGTGGGGATCCTCTCCACAGGTGACATTTCCGTTCTTTCGGACGACGAACGACTCAGCGGCGAACTGCTCAAGCAGGTCTCCGAGCCGGTACACGTGCATCGATAAATCGCACATAGCCTGGGAGCATCGAGTGAGTTGACGGTGATGTTCGGAACGGTAGAATTGCCTTCTTTTGGGGGCGCGGGGGTCCGCGCCCCTTTTTCATGAAACCTCCGCCGAGAGGTGGATTTCGTCCACCAATGCTGATAGACTAAGAGCCTATACGAATGCCCTACGGGCCCCTGGGGGTATTCGGATAGGCTCTAGGCCCACCGGGAAGAACAAAACCTGTTCTGACCAGTATCAACAATATCAGAGAAATGGAGAAACGAATGTCAACTTTACTGGTTACCGGATCCATCGCACTGGACACTGTGGAAGCCCCGAGCGGGAAAGTGGAGAATCAGCCGGGGGGCTCGGCCACTTACTTCGCCCTTGCCGGATCCATTCTGAATCCCGTACGTCTCGTCGGCGCGGTCGGCGAGGATTTTCCGCAACAGCACGTCCAACTTCTGGCTGGGCATAATATCGACCTTCAAGGCCTGGAGGTCCGCAAGAACAGCAAGACGTTCCGCTGGCATGGACGTTACAGCGCCGACATGAACAATCGAACGACGGTTAGTGTGGCCCTGAACATCCTGGGCGAGCACGGGCCGAAGATTCCCGCTGCCTTTGAGGACAGTGAGTATGTCTTTCTCGCCAACAGCGATCCGGCGCTTCAGCTCGAACTCCTCGGCCAGCTCAAGAAGCCCAGATTCGTGGTCTGCGACACGATGGACCTGTGGATCGAGCATCATCGGGCGATGCTGGAGAAGGTCCTGACCAAGGTGGACGGAATTGTCCTGAACGACAGCGAGACCCGCCAGTTGACCGGCGAGAGCAATCTGCTGGCCGGCGCCATTGCCGTCTGCCGATTGGGGCCCAAGTTCGTCGTCATCAAGAAGGGCGAGCATGGATCCCTTCTGTACAGCAACGGACGTATATTTCTGCTCCCGGCCTATCCGACCCAGAAAGTCATCGACCCAACCGGAGCGGGCGACAGTTTCGCCGGCGGATTCATGGGCTATCTGGCGTCTCAGAACCGGACCGACTTCAAGGCCCAGGTCAACGCGCTGGTCTATGGTACCATCATTGCTTCCTTCACCGTCGAGAGTTTTTCACTCGGTTCGGTCGCCGGCGTGAACCGCCAGGAAATCGACCGCAGGCGTCTGGAATTTATGGAGATGGTTGGAACGACGATTGATCGATAAGCGGACAACAAGGTGGTTGATCATCGGAGGAGTGATCGTTCTGACGGGGCTGGCGACATCGTGCCAGAACGTCCGAAACTTCGTGGCCGCCCAGCAGACGGTGCGGGGCGTGGTCCTGCTCGAACAGAAGGATTATGAGAAGGCGTTGGTGGAGTTCCGCCGGGCGGTGAAACTCAATCCTCAGCTCGCCGTCGCCTACTCCCGGATGGGGCAGATTTACGTTACCATGGGGCGGCTTGAGGACGCGGTGGAATCGTACCAGCAGGCGGTGCGGATTGATCCGTTTAATTTTTCCGACGTCCTGTCTCTCGCCCAGACCTATCAGAAAATGGGGCAGAATCGCGAAGCCATCCGGGCATACCTCCATGCCACCGAATTGGAGCCCGAATCCTTTCCTGCTCAGCTCAATCTGGGCGTCTGCTACTTTCAGATGCAGATGACCGACGAGGCTGTCGATCGATTCAAAGAAGCTCTCAAGCTCGATCCCGACAGCGCCTTTGCCTACTCCAATCTCGGCGCCGCCTATGATCAGCAAGGCAAGTTCTACGAAGCGATACGCGCCTACAAGGAATCGCTCGAAAAGGACGAGAAGCAGCCAATGGTCCTGATCAACCTCGGTACGAGTTACATGAAGCAGGACCGTCTTCTTCCGGCCGAGGAGGCCTTCAAACGAGCGTTGGAACTTGATGCCAAGTCGCCGGTCATTTACGAGCGTCTGGGTTACTGCTACTACCGCCAGGGAAAACTGCCCCAAGCCGTGAATATGTACAACAAATCTCTGGCCTTGGCTGAGAAGTCGCCTACCACTCATGCCGGGATGGGCGTGGTTCTTATGACCATGCATTTGAAGGATGACAAAGACCCGACATTGGCGGAAAAGGCTTTGGAGCACTGGTATCGCAGCCTTGAACTGGATCCGAACCAGCCGCAGATCCAGAAATTGATCGAGAAATACAAACGTTCGCCGGCTTCGCAGCCCGTGCCAGCGTTGTGAACGCCGCGTACAGACAGCCGAGGGCAATGGACATCTGAGAGCAAGAGGCTGGACGGTGAAAGATCGCCGACGTTTTTCGTACTCAGGATATGTTGAATGAAGGACACGACGGTAACGGAATTGATCATCATCCGCCACGGCCAGACCGCGTGGAATCTCGAGAACCGGCATCAGGGTCATCTGGATAGCGATCTGAATGAACTTGGAATCCGCCAAGCTCAGGCCATTGCCACCCGTCTCGCCACGGTCTCATTCGACGCCCTGTACAGCAGCGACCTGAAGCGTGCCTACCACACCGCGCAGTATATCGCTCAGAAGACCGGGCACGCGATCTTGGTCGACCCACGGCTTCGCGAGCGGAACTACGGCGTCTTTCGCGGAATGACGCTTAGGGAAATCCAGCAGAAGTATCCCCAGGAATTCGCATTCTTCCAGTCCGGCGACCCGGATTATGCGATTCCGGAAGGCGAGAGCTCGCGTCAGAAATACGAACGGACGATCCAGTGCATGACTCAGATCGTTTCGACCCACCTCGGCCGGCGCGTCGTTGTCGTCACCCACGGCGGAGTGCTCGATGCCGTCTTTCGTTATACGGTAGGCCTGCCGCTCTCGATTCCCCGGCGATTCAAACTTTTCAACGCGAGCTTGAACACATTTCTGGTTTATGGCCGAATCTGGATGATCGGTACGCTGGGTGATATCTGCCATCTCAAGGACGTCAGTACGACGGACGAGCTTGGCACGACGTGAGAAGGGACGGCGGGTTATGAACCCGCCGCTCTTCTATTCATATGCTTTAGAGGGCGAAACCATCGGCAAAGGGGTCATCGGGATCGATGACGAAGGAGTGGAACCCGGTCAGGAACGGGCGGCAACTGATTTGCGGAATTACGCCCGGAAAATCGCCCACTTTCGTTTCAGAGAGAACCTTGCCCTTGAAGACGGAGCGTATGGAGCTTTCGTGCCGGAACTCCTGACCTGTTTTGAGCTGCCCTTTTCGATGCAGCAGGGCCATTCTGGCGCAGGTTCCCGTCCCGCACGGGGAACGGTCGGCCTGGGCTTCGCCGAGGATGACGATGTTTCTGGCATCGGCGTGCGGCCCGGAGGCTGGGCCCGTGATCATGCAGATATCGATCGTCTGGATGTGCGTTTTCACCGGATGCTGCACTTTGATCTGCTTGTTGGCGGCAGCTCGCACCGCGATGCCCAAGCGAATCAGTTCGTCGGTGTATTTCGGATCGATTCCCTTGGCGCCAAGCTGCCGGTAATCCACAATCACGAAGAAGTTCCCGCCATAACTGATATCGACGGTGATCTTGCCGATTCCGGGAACGTCAATCTTCTGATCCAGGGCCCAGGCGAACGAGGGGACGTCGACCAGGCTCACTTCCTGCACCTCCCCTTCCGCGTCCGTGGTCACGGTTCCTTCCACGATCCCGGCTGGCGTTTCGAGTTTCACGATCGTCTTGGGCGGGGTCGCCTGGACGCGTCCCGTCTCAACCATCATGGCGCAGATTCCGAGCGACGCGTGGCCGCACATGTTGTAGTACAGACCGCCGTCCATGTAGATCACGCCTGCGTCCGCTTGAGGGTCCACGGGTGGGAGAAGGATTCCACCGAACATATCCCTGTGGCCTCGCGGTTCGCGCATCAGGGAGCTTCGCACCCAGTCCATATGCGTTCGGAGGTACTCCATCCGCTGGGCCATAGTCGCGCCCTTCACGGCAGGAAATCCATCGACGATGATTCGCGTCGGCTCGCCGGCCGTATGGGAATCGACTACGTTAATCATTCGTTTGAGTTTCATATGCCACTCGATCCTGTTGGTCAGGTTCATTCATTTTTACAACGGCAGTCGTACGCCCGCGTTCTTCTCCACGGCTCGCTGATACAGCACCTTGGCTGTTACCATATCATCGACCGCGATGCCCATATTCATCGAGAAAATCCGCTCCTTGTCATTCTGCCGTCCCGGTTTCTTTCCAGACGACAGATCGCCCAAATCCGCATAGATGTTTGCAGGAATTCCACTGAAGTAGACGCCGTGCTCTTTGGTGGCCAGCAACTGCCCGATATCGTCGGAGCAGAATTTTTCGCATTGCTTCATGGCAGCACTCGTCCAGGCGGAATCGTAATCGAGGGAGACGGCGAGTCCGCCCTCTTTGAGCATTCCCGCGTCCAGCGCGGGTTGGGGTTTGACCACGATCGGGATGGCCGACACCGCGACATCGACATTCTTCATCATTTCCGCCGGGCTGGCGCAGGTAACGAACTTCAGTTTTGGGAACTGCTTGCTCAGATCGGCGATGAAGCGTTCCGTCGCGGCTGGGAACAGGTCGTAACATCGCACTTCCCGCATCGCCGGCAGCGTTTCAACCAGCGCCATGACGCTTGTCCGCGCCTGAACGCCGCATCCGAGAATGCCCACAACGCTGCTGTCTTTTCTCGCCAGATATTTCGCCGAGATTCCCGCGCTGGCGCCCGTCCGCATGGCGGTGATCCAGGCGCAATCCATCACGGCGATGGGAATCCCCGTGGCCGGATCGTTAAGGATCAGCAATCCCGTGATGTAGGGAAGCTTCTTTTCCATATTGCTCGGGTATCCGCTCACCCATTTTACGCCCGCGGCTTCGACTTCCTGCACATAGGCGGGCATGGCGTGAATGAAAGCGTCCTTGACCGGATGAACGCCGGGTTTCGGCGGCATTTCCGTCTTGCCCAATCCCTTGAGGCGGAAACCATTATCGACCACGTCGATGATTTCCTTCATGCTGACGCCCAATCCTTCGACATCCTTCCGGCTGAGATAAACGATATCCACAAACAGACCTCCATCACTGTCATAACATTGTCATGATATTCACATAGTTAGAATTTACCGCAGCGGGGCAGGAATTTCAATTCCTTTGAATTCGGCGGATGGGAATTTTGCAGTATGCCGCTTCTGGCCCGATGGCTTGCCCCCCAAAAAGAAACGGCGAGGTATCCTGATTTTGGATACCCCGCCGCAGATTGTACTTCAACGGATCCTTATTTATTCTTACTCGCAGCCGCCGTCTTTGACCGCAACCACTTCCTTCACTTCAGGAACTTTCGCTTTCAGATGCCGTTCGATTCCCATCTTCAGCGTCATCTGGGCCATCGGGCAGCACCCGCATGCCCCCTGCAGTTTGACCTGCACCACGCCCTGATCGTCCACATCGACCAATTCCACGTCGCCGCCGTCCGCCTGCAGCGACGGGCGAACGTTTTCCAGAACCGATCTTACGCGCTCTTTTAGAGTTTCTTCCGCCATGAAATGCTCCTTATCTTCAAATGTTCGTTTTTATGTTTGCGCCCACGCTTTAGGCTTTTAAGGAACAGAAACCTGTTTCGGTTCCTTGGACAACACCGCAACTGCCGTGAATCGTCCACGTTGGACCCTGTCAGGCAGAGACAGGCTATCAGCCTGCTTGCGATAAATTATAGGCTAAAGTTTGAGAAAATTCGCCAGGATTTTGTTCCCCTGAACGGTCAAAAAGCTTTCCGGATGAAACTGAACACCCTCGACCTTGAACTGTTTATGGCGAAGCCCCATCAGTTCGCCCTGATCGACCGTCTCGGCTGACACTTCGAGACAATCGGGCAGTGTTTCCCGTTCGACCATCAGGCTGTGGTACCGCGTCGCCGTGAAGGGGTTGTCCAAGCCTGCAAAGAGGCCTCGATTATCATGGCGGATCTCGCTCGTCTTGCCGTGCATGATGCGTTTGGCCCGTACGACCTTGCCGCCGAACACGTGCCCCATGCACTGATGCCCCAGGCACACACCCAGGATCGGTACCTTTCCCGCAAAGTGCCGGATCACGTCGTTGCTGATTCCCGCCTCCAGAGGCGTGCACGGTCCGGGTGAAATGATAATACGTTCCGGACTGAGTTTCTCGATCTCGGGAATCGTGATCTCATCGTTGCGGAACACGCGTGTTTCCACCGAGGCATCGAGTTCGCCGATCCGCTGGACCAGGTTATATGTAAACGAATCGTAGTTATCGATCAGAACTATCACAGCCAACCTTCCTTCTCTGTTACGACAGTTTTCCGCTCCTGATTATAGCGATCACCAGCCACAATCCCATTATCCCCGCCACCACGTACCCGGTCAATCCCAGGATCGGAATTCCGTATCGATTCGGACCGATTCCGCTGTGGAAGATCAGGCTTGATCCGATAATGATCGCGGCAATGATCATTGAGAACGACAATCGATTGCTCGCGTGGTCGACTTCTCGGATAAAGGTGTCCATCATGGTCACATCCAACTGGAACTTCAGTTGTCCGCGCAGAAGCTTTCGCGAGAAATCCCGGAGCTGGTGCGGCGCTTCCTTCAGCAACAACCCCGTGTGCCACGCGGTCAGAACCGTCTCGCGGGTGAAATACTCTTTGCCAAAGACCTTCTTCAGGGCGTCCCGCACTTTCTCCGCGATCACCGACAGCGGGTTCAGCGACGGGTCCAACAGAAACGCCGTGCCCCCGATGACCACCAGGCTTTTTCCGATCAATACGAAATCCCGAGGCAGAATCACTTGATGCTCTCGGGCCAGATTCGTGATTTCGTTGAACACGGTGTGCACGTTCAGGTGCTTGAGCGGAAGCCCCGCCCACTTGTCGATCAACGCCCCCAGGTCGCGTTTGAGGAGTTCCACATCCGTGGCCGGAGTCAGCGCGTTCATCTCGCACAGGATGTCCATCACGATATCCATGTAGCGGTAATGTCCGGCCGTGAGAAAGAGAATGAAGGCCGTGTTCCGATGACGGTCCAACTGCCCAGCGAGTCCGAAGTCGACAAGCCCGATCCGATCCGGAGGAATGACGATGAAATTCCCCGGATGCGGGTCCGCGTGAAAGACGCCCAATTCCAGCACCTGCCGCATGAACGACTCAATCAGCACCCGCGCCAGGAGGGGACGGTTGATCTGGGTCTTTGGATCGGCCAGGACCTCGTGGAAATTTCGGCCCGTGATGTAGGTCAGGGTAAGTACCCGGCTTGTCGTCAGGTCCCATCGTACGGACGGGACCACGATGTGGGGGTCGTTTCCGAAGAATTCATGAATTCGGTCGGTGATTGACGCCTCGTTCAGGAAATCCATCTCCCGGGCCAGGGTCTGCGCGAACTCGTCGACGATCTCCGCCGGACGATGGACTCGCAGCTCGGGAAAATGCCGTTCTATGTTCTTCACGCCCCACCGCAGCACGATCATGTCCAGCTTTACCATACTCTCGATATTCGGTCGCCGGACCTTCACTACCACCTGTCTGCCATCCTTTGTCTTCGCCCGGTACGTTTGGGCAATCGATCCGCTCGCCAAGGGAATGGGGTCGAATTCCTTGAACAGTTCATCCACATCCCGCCCAAGTTCCTGCCGGATGATCTTTCTCGCCATCTCCGTGGGAAAGGGTGTGACTCGATCCTGAAGCTGTTTGAGGTCCTCCATCAGATCCGGGGTCAGGATATCAGGGCGCGAACTCAGGATTTGACCGAACTTGACGAAGGTTGGTCCGAGTTCCTCGAAGGTTGCCACCAGGCGTTTGCCCAAGGACGGTTCAGTGTCCGGCAACGGGGGAACTCGGGATCGAAGAAACACGCCCGACCAGGGAATATAGCGGCGCAACCTCAGTCGCCGAACAAATACCCCGAACCCGTTACGGATCAGAACCGCCGCAATTTGTCCCAGCCTCTGCGTACTGCGAATTGTCATGGGAGCGGATAGAATCGACATTTTGTCTCCAATTGAACGTCTGCCCCACTAAGCGATTTCAAACAAACAGATCGATGGGTTAAGGAACCCATCCTACAGGATCTCAGTCGCACCACCTTCTGCACATTGCGTCACGCTTATGTCTTGACGTTCGACATCAACACGACGGCGATCGGGCCAAAGACAATAATGGGCAGCCATGCCGCCAGGGCTGGATATGCCCATGTGGACGCCATCGTCTGGGAGACAAACGCGAGAACGAAGCAGGAGATGGCCACCACCAGACACATCCCCACCGAGACCA
>CAZLZE010000122.1:0-14896 GCA_964563935.1 uncultured Phycisphaerae bacterium
TTCGGGGTTATGTCCGGTTTGGTGGTGTGCTTTGGTTTTGGTGTCTGAGTTAGGTTTTGTTGCGGTGTTTGGGTGGGGGTGGGGGCAGGTGTGTGTGTTGGCGTTGGTGATGGTGTGGGCGAAAGAGTCGGTTCCGGCGTAGGGGTGGGGGATACTTCGGGAGTCGGTGTTGGGGTGGGTGTCGGCATGGGGTTGGCGGTGATATCGATTGACCCGGTTAGCCGCAGGCCGGACAACTGCAGCGTCATGCCGTTGTAGTCGATGGTTCCCATTCGCACATTGGTTACATCCACATGGCCATAGCCGTCTGTCGCGGCGTAAAGATGCATATCCACGGCGATCGAATAGGGCGGCGTTTCGGGATATTGAATCGCGTCGAACGATCCTTCCATCGGCAATGGACCCGGTTCGCTTCCGCTTCCGTTCCGCTGGCCTGGGAATACATAGGGGGTGACGTCGTACCAGAATGTGAAGAAGAGATACGTGAGCCGTGCTTCGATTTTGGTCACATTGTAGGAGTAGTCGAAGCTCGCCCCATTGTCGATAGCTGTGGGGGAGGTCCAGTAGAAGTCTTGTCCGGTCGTTTCAATATTAAATTCCCAATGAATACTGGGAGAAGACAGTGATGTTGATGGAAAAGCACCTATAATGACCAAGCACGCAACGCCAGTCGCAATCCCTTGCTTCATTCCAAATCCCTTCCTGTTATTACCAGACGCCATATGGGTATTATACGCCTTGCGGGAAACTTTCGTCGGAAGTTTTACGTTGGTCAAAAATCCGGCTGTGGTGGCGATTGTTGCGTTCCGTTCTGATCCGCGGTTACTTGCCGAAGCCCAGCAGCTTGAACCCCGTGGCCGGGTCGGGCAGGCGTCTGGCGTCGATATCGAGCAGTTCGAGGAGAATGATCTCCAGGATGCAGAAGGCGTTGGCGCCGCCGCGGGGACATCCGGTGAGGGCCGTGTCGCCGCGTCCGAAGGCCATGTGGATGTGCATGTGCGGGCCTGATTCATCCCAGAAGAGCGTTCCGGTTCCGACGACTTCCCTGGCATCGTCGAATTCGCGGAATTCCGGCTCGATCGGTCCGGTCGGGCTCTTGGGCCCCACCACCACTTTCGCCCGTCGCACGCCTCCGACGGCCGTCACCATCGCGCATCGGATATTCTCTTTCTTCGCCACCTCATGAACGCTCGCGTACACGTCGTCGTTGTCTTTGAGGCTCATTACGATCGTTCGTCCAATCCGTCCTACCCGGTAATCCATGACGATCCTCCTTCCGGAAGCGTTTTGAGTGTTCTGATCCATTCGACGTAAAAATAGGGCAAATCCCTCTCGCGCACGAACTGTTTTACTGCGGAAAGAGCCTCTTCGTAAAGGATCTGCTGATCATAGCCCGCGGGCGGCTTGCAGAAAAACGTTCGGCACCCGATAGGTCGGGCGGCTCGTGCCGAGCAGCCGGCGCGATCATCAAGAAAGGGACATCTGGCGCCGGTGATCTCGGGAATCTGGTCCGTGTGCAGGAGGAAGCAGGCGAGTTCCACGTTCGTCACAAAGAGATTCAATCCGCTGAGGGCGAAATCGCAACATCGTTTGCAGTTGTCGCAAGTTCCCTGGACCATCCCGATTCGGCTGTCGATTTCACGATAGAGACTGTCCATGAACGCGGACAGTTCGATCCTCCGCGTCTCGTCCGCGAGCAGCAATTTCAGACCTTCGATCAGCATGGCGATTTGTTCTGGACGGCCTCGATTTCCTCCCGCGTGTAGAGGCGTCCCCGGTTGATTCCCGGACAGCGTCGAGTCTTGTTGAGGAATGACGACGAACCCGTCAGGTTCATCTTCCAGAACGGCCAGGTTCGACACTGTTGCGGCCGCACGGGGTAGATCGCGCAGCCGATGCCTTGCTCTGTCCGCTGCAAGAAGACGCAGTCGTAATTCGGCAGTTCAATCAGGCTGATGTCGCTATGCACGCGCCGGAGATATCGCTTGCCAAAGTCCTCGACCGACATTTTCAAGAACTTGGCCATTGCTTCGATTTCCTGGGAGGTGACCCAGACGTAGCCGGGCACGCCACCACAGCAGTTGCCGCACTGTTGACACTCAAAGTGCAGACCGGCTGCGTACCACTTCTCCTTCTCTGACGATTTTCCAGGCATTTCTTCCTCGCTTCCTGATGTTTCTGCGTAATGATACGCCCCTGGTGAGGATAATGCAATGCAGGAAAGTGGATGCCGATAATTGACGTTTATGGTATATTATATGATTTCAGGCGGTATTCCCTGGGTCTTGAGCAGAGGGGCGCGACGTGGGACGGCGGGCGTCGGCTTTGGCGTCCGAGTGAAACAAAACTCTGTGGAATCCGTATAAGACTACATTGAAAATGGAGATTCGATTGCGATGAAGCGGATATCCTTGGTTGTTCTGGTGTTGATTCTCTCGGTATCGGGGTGGGCGGCGCAAGGTTCGGACAGCCCTCCTCCACCGTTTGCGCACAAGGGAGACGAGTTGCGGTTGACGAGTCGGACCGGGGTCCTGGTCCTCTCGAGCAGCGACGGGCACATTGTTCGCCTGGCGGACAATGCGGGGAAGGTCCTGGCGGGGCCTTCGGATGGAAGCAACCTCTGGGTGGTGGAGCCGGGGATCTGCGAGCGGAATTTCGGGTGTTTCCAGGCGGGTCCGCCGGTGGGGAAACTGGACCGGCCAATTACGTCCTCCAATTACCGGAGCGGTGACAAGACATTCTCCTGGCTTTGGGACCCGAAGAAACGGGTACTGACGCTGTTTTACAACGACGGGAAACTTCCCGTGCGGGTCCGGGTGGAAGTATCGGCTATGGAAGATATTTTCAGGTTCGTTCCCTGGGTCTCCGTGGATGGTCCGCAGTCGGTGGATTTCCAGATCCCGTCGAAGGTGCGAATCGATTACCGGACGATTGAACGGTTCCATGTGCCGAACGATTACGCTGTGGCGCTGACGCCTCAGTTTTTCAAGGAAGGGCGAAGCTTTTCGCTTCGGTACCCGGTGGCGTTTGGTGATTTGGCCCTCTGGACGCGGCAGGACAAGGCGGGCCCGATCGCGATCTATCGATCGGAACTGGACAAACCCTTCATGCCGTCGTCGGTCACGGTTCACGGCGGCGGGGCGGATCCGGACGCGTCGCGATTGCCCTGCATGTTGTCCCGCACATATCACTTATTCGCCAAAGACGCCGGTGCCGTTCGCTGCCCGCAGTTTGATATTGCGGTGGGCAAGGATCTCCGGACCGTCAGCCGGCGGTACGGACAGATGCGACAACTGGGTCCCACGTTGTCAGAGAAGTTGCCGAAGGATGTGTACGAGAAATTGATCCGTAGCGTGATCCTGAAGTACAGTTCATCCACCGCGGCGGGTAATGCGGCAGCGGCCCGGAGCGACTTTGATCTTCAGCGGAAGAATCTGAGTCGATTCCCGTCCCCGGCGGTGATCCACATCATCAGCTACCTGTATTACGGGTTCGACCGTGGGTATCCGGATTATCTTCCTCCAGCTGAGTCCGGCGGCGGACCGCAGGCGTTTGCGTCATTGATCGACGAAATCCACAAACAGGGAAAGTTGTGGATGCCGCACACCAATCCGACTTTCTGGAACATGGTGCCCGACGAGAAACAGCGAATTCCGTACAAGAACAAGGACGATCTGTACTTTCGGGACCAGAACGGGAAGTTCATGTGCAACGGAGGGACCGCCGATTCGACGGCTGGCGGACGGATCGTCAGTCCGATGCACCCGACGGTGGTCAAGACGAACCAGGAAATCTTCAAGCAGTTCAAGGAGACGTGGAAGACGGATATTATCTTCAACGACCAGATGGCCAATCGGTGGGGCGATTTCGATTTCAACAAGAACGTGAAATATCCGGTTCACAGCTATATTCAGCAGTTGACGGATCTGGCGGCAGAGTTGAAAAAGGAAGTCCCGCTGGCGATGGAAGGGGGGTTCGATCTCCAGGTGCCGAACGCCGTGATATTCCACGCCTTGAGCTGGCCGATGAAGAGTGATCCCGCGGGTGACACGGACTACAACGGCCGGTACGGTAAAGGCGGATGGGAATGGTCGCCCATGTTCATGTATGCGGTGCACGACCGGGTGATTTCCAGCCTTCACAATCTGGGCGACTCGGTGGATGACGAACAGCGGTTGGGAACGGTGCTGGCCCTTGGGTACAGCATCATGTCGAACGCGGCGGACTGTGCTTGTGACACGCTCAAGGAGCAGGATCCGAAGATGCGGTGGTTGTGGTGGCTCGACGCGGTGCAGAAGAATGTCTGCGCCCGGTATTTGGGTCAGGAACTCCTGCAGTTCCAGTATATCGACAAATACGTCATTGCCGCGGAATACCCGAATTTGAAGCTGTGGGTGAACTTGACGAATGCGACGTACGACCTGCCGGCGGAGAAAGTGACGCTTGCCCCGTTCGGTTGGTATGCGAGGAGTGATGATCAGACGCTTCAGGCGGGACACGTATTGCGGGGGTACGGACAGGTGTTCAAGACGCCGGTGAACTTTATTCGAGTGATTGATGGCGGCAAGGTCAAGGCGTGGCTGCACGGGGAGAAGGAGACGATCAAGATTCCGAATCTGGCGGGCGTGATGCAGAAGGTATCGGTCCCGACCATGCCGCAGCGGAAAGCGATTATTGTGAAGTGACGATTTCGGACTCGGGATACGATATTCGCTCCGTGTCGCAGATCAGGCTGTGGGCAGGGCGAGCCGATACAGGGCGCCGGTGGGTTGGGCG
Organism: uncultured Phycisphaerae bacterium; assembly: GCA_964563935.1. Lineage (GTDB taxonomy): Bacteria > Planctomycetota > Phycisphaerae > JAAYCJ01 > JAAYCJ01 > JBAZZQ01. The sequence continues at coordinate 4,777 of CAZLZE010000122.1, forward strand.
GCAAGGACCTCGACAAATTCACGGTGGGCTTGGACGAATTTGTTGACCAGGGCGAGCCCGAGTCCGACGCCGGTGGTTTCACGGCGATTTTCATCCTGGCAGCGGTAAAACTCCTCAAAAATCCTCTTTCGTTCATGGTGGGCAATACCCGGCCCGTGATCCTCAACTTCGACGATAAGCAACTCCTTGTCTTTGCGAGTTCGGACGATAATCGTCTTATCATCGGCGGCGCGGGCGTATTTTAGAGCGTTATCCACGAGATTGATGATGACCTGAGCAACGGCGTCGGAGTCGAACATGGCCCAAATGTGCAGGACGATAGTACGCTGAATCAGGAAAAATCAGGCAACCCAGCTTCGGTTCGCACCGGAGCTGGGTTGTTCTGTGTTTGTTGCGGACGTATTACGCCGTGAACTGGAAAGCAAAGAGCTTGCAGGCACGCAGATCAAAGTGCAGCCGGATCGGCCGGTCTTGGAGGCTTCCGATGCTATTGCCGCTGGTCCATTCCGGAGCGACGGCGATGTGGTTCTTGTCGATGGGGATGGCGTCAGCCAGCGAGAAGCCGGGGATCGCTCTGCCGGTTTCATCCCGAATTTCCACGCGGGCGGTTCCCATGGCGGAGCAGTCAATATTGAGCTCCAGCGCCGATCCTGAAAATCGCAGCGGCGGTGTGGTAAATTCACCTCCCGTGTATCCGGCGTCGGCGGAGATAAACCCATCGAGACGCTGAACCACGCGGCACAGGCCGCCCTTGGGCGGGTTGGCGGAGTCCCAGTACCCGTGAGTGGTCGGTGTGGCGCAGTAGTATTGCGAGAGTTCATTTCCGCGTCGGATAATCCCGATGCAAGGCCAGATGCATCCGGAATCCCACTCACCCTTCGGACCGAGAGAGATGTAGGGCTTGCGATCGGGCCGGCTCCAATGGATTCCATCGCGGCTGACGGCGAGCTGCACGTCCTGCGGACCGTCGTTGCGGAACACGCCGGGCTGATCTTCCGGATAGTGGCGGTAGGGCGTACACAATCCAAGATACACGTCCTGGGTCCAGGGATAAATTGTGATAGGGCACGTCTGAATGTCCGTATCCGGCGGGTCCTGCTGATCGCAGGCGATGACCATGTCATAGGCGCCGAAGTTGTCGCACAGGTACAGACCGTATTGATTGGGCTTGACGTCTTCGGGCGGCTTTCGGAAAGGCCAGGGGACTCTCATGGGATCGTCCATTTCCACACGGCTGACCGTGCGCCCGTGGAGGTGTGTGCGCAGGTACGCGACGTATTTCTTGATCCTCGCGTCGTAAAGGAGATTGTTCTGCGAATCATGAAAGAAGGGTGACGCGCCCGGATCGACGCGCTTCCAGCGAATCCCGTCGGGGCTGGTCAGGAGGTACACGCATCCGCCGGTGAGGTCCCAATGCGTTCCTCGCGACTCGGGCCACATCTGGCTTTCAAAAATGGAGCAGACTGCCTTGAAACGATGCTCCGGCGGAGCCACCGGGTCCAGCATCACAGCGCCGTCTGCTCCGGGCATGACCACGTTGTTCTCGCGATGGCCGAGCCAGTTGAACAGGTTTACGTTCTGCCTCTGCCAGTGGACGCCATCCGTGCTCGTCGCATAGCACAGACTTCGCGGTACCTCCTTCGAAGTCTCCAATCCGACGTAACCGTCGTACCAGAGCTTATACACGCCCTCGTGCTCGATTACGGTGGAGTAAAACCCCACGGAGCCCGCCTCCCACGGCATTTCCGACCGCAGGATCATCTCCTTCTTCACCGGCGGATTAACGCAAAGACGCACACCTTCCTTTTGGGCGAAGAATCGCTCATCAATGAACAACTGTTTGCGATCGCCTACATCAATCGCGGCGGGGGCGTTCATGCAATCACCCGGGATATACGAACTCAGGGTAGTTCTTCTTCAGCCACTTGCGGACAGCGACCACCGTCTCGTCGCTCCATCCGATGTACGGCGGCCGGCATCGCTGGTGGCCAAGGACGCATCCGGCGGCGACCGCCAGGCCTTTGTCGAAGACCGGATCAATCGACCCTTCGCCGCGAGCGCTGACGAATGCTTCCGCGTCGGCGAAGAACTTCGATGCTTTCTGCTGCATCTTGATCACTTCGTTCCACTTGCCCGCCTGCGCCTTGGCGTAGTAGGTCATCATGAACTTCGGATTGGTGGCAATCAGCGAGCTGCAGCAGCCCCGCGCGCCGAGTTGCATCGCGGATCCGAGCAGATTCTCTGCCACGAAGTAGGAGAGCATGGGCGTCTTCATGATTGTGTCCTGCAACTGGGCGAAATGCGTGCCCGCAAAGGTGTATTTCACGCCGATGAGCGTGGGGCAGACTTCGAGAATCCGAAGATAGTCGTCACCCTGGAGGAATCGCTTAGCCCGGGGAATGTTGTAGTGGACGATCGGCAGGTCCGGGCACGCGGTGTAGATGTCCTTGAAGAATTGAAGCAACTCGCGGTCGGTGAGTTCCATCCAGTAGGGGACGTTGACCTGAGCGGCGCCGACTTCCTTCTTGCTGGCCGCGTATTCCATCAACTGGATCGTCTTGTGTGTCGCGTCGGAACAACAGCCAATCTGAAGAGGCATTTTTGCCTTCCCGCACAGCTCCGCCTGGATGTCGACCATGCGGCAGAATTCGGGGTAGTCGATGGCGTAAAATTCGCCGGTGCTGCCCGTGGTGTAGACGCCATACACCTTCGCACTGATGCATCGCTTGATATTTTCAGCGTAGATCTTCTCGTCGAACCGGAATTTCTCGTCCCACGACATGGTGACGCCGGCCCAGATTCCGTGCAGTTCCTTCGCAGTCAGTCGCTTCATGATTCAATTCTCCTATCAGGTAAGGTGCAAGAGTTGTTCTGCGTTTTCGCAGAGGATTTTTCGTTTATCTACATCGGAAATTTCGGCGTGATCGATTCGAGCCCGCTGCATGGGAGCAAAATAGAGAGGTGAATCGGTACCGTAGAGGAGCCGGTCGGCGCCGATCTGGCCGACGGCCCATTCGATCTGGTTGGATGTGATATTTGAGGCGCTGGATGTGTCGATGAAGATGTTTCCATGTCTTGATTGCTGGACCGCCCGGACCTGGTGACCCGGATCGTTGTCACACCCGCACCCGAGATGGGCGAGGATGAGACGCACGGCGGCAAAGTCGTTGGCGAATGCGAGAAAGTCCCCGGGCAGGCTGTTCTCTTCGCCGCTGTGCGTGATGACGATGGCCCGGTGCTTCTCGGCGAACTCAAAGATCTTTCTGCCGTGCTCGCGGATGGGGTATTTGTGTTCTTCGGGATGAATCTTGATCCCCGCGCACTGCGGATTCTTAAGCAGCTCGGCGGCCTGATCGTACGTTCGCGGCTTAAGCGGATCGACGACCGCCCAGAAGAGCAGTTCCTCGAACCCGTCCACGTCGCCCGCGACGCGCTCATTGCCCGCCACCGGATCAGCTCCGCCGCGGGGCAGAAGGGCGAGTAGCGAAGACACAATCGTCAGCCGCGTGTTTGCCCGTCGGGCCCGCTGCACCACCACGTTGACGTCACCGGTCATGAAGGTGTTCCGGATCCCGCCACCGGGGTGAACGTAGTCGCCGTAGTGGGCGTGAACGTCGATGGCCTGGGTGTGCGTAATATCTGTCGTTGTCACGGATCACTCTCCATTGTCATGACAGTGTCATGATATTATACGTAAAAAATCGTCCGACGCAAGCTCAAAAATCATCTTCCGGACCATGCCGTACTGATTTCCTCAGCGGTCTTCGCCAATTCCCGGCGGATTTTCTCCTGGCGGGCGGAATCGAAGCGGACCAGGGGAGCTGAAGCGCCCAAAGCCGCCTCCATTTTGCCGCTGGCGACGAACACAGGCACGGACACCGAGCCCATCCCCATATCCTGCTTAATATTTGTGGCGAACCCCTGGCGGCGGATTTCGCCCAACTCCTGGCTGAGTCGCCGTACTGCCGCGTCGGAGGCCGGGCCGCCGGGAAGGGTCCTCAGCGTGGCGATCACAAGATCCCGTTGCGGCGGATCGAGCCAGGCGAGCAGGACTTTACCGGTGGCCATGTCGTGAAGGTGAATGAAAGAGCTGGACTCGTAACTGACGGCTAAAGGGTGATTCGAACGGGCCTCAGCCAGTCCGAACGCATACGTCCCCCGCAACTCTGCCAACAGGACATATTCGCCGATCCGATCCGAAAGGGCCATTTCTGCCCGATGACGCCTTTGCCGATTTGCCCGACGGCGACAAGATCCTCAGTGGCGAGAAGAAGCTGACCATCGCGGAGGTCTTTCAGGTTCTTCAAAAGACGTCGAAGTATTACCCCATGGTGCCGCCGAATACCTATCATCCAGCCATGTGCGCCGGGCGCGGCTGCATGAGAGCCTGTATGGTCCATCTGGAGGAGAAGGGCAGGCTGGAGAATAAATTCCATAACAAATTCCGTAAGCGCGAACCGTGGTGGCACAAGAAAGGCAACGAATGAAGTACGCGGTCGGATATCCGGTGCATGACGACGAAGATGTACCGTTTGTGGATCTGCTTGACGAATTCCGCGAGCAGATAGGGGAGGTGTACTTCGCTTGGCCCGGGGAAGCGTCGGGACGCTCGCCCATGGCGGAAACGGAGTCTTTCCATGACGATTTCGCCGCCATTCGGGCCATGGGAATCCGTCTGGACTTGCTCTTCAACGCCAACTGCTCCGGCGAGTCGGCTGCCTCGTCCTCGCTGGCGGCTCGGGCCAAGCGCATCATCCATTCAGCCGAGCCGGACGTCGTGACTACCACTTCGCCGTTCATTGCTCGAATGCTCAAGGCCGAGTTTCCTACGCTTGAATTGCGGGCATCCGTGAACATGCGGATCGGCACGGTCGAGGCGATGGAATACCTGGCCGATGTATTCGACAGTTTCTATCTCCAACGTGATTACAATCGTGATTGTGGCCGAATCGAAGAGCTGAAGTCCTGGTGCGATGTACACGGCAAGAAGCTGCTCATGCTGGCGAACTCAGGCTGCCTGCGATTCTGCAGCACGCAAACCTTCCACGACAATCTCGTGGCCCACGAGGCCCAAATCGACCAATCCCTGAGTGTCCCGTGCGAAGTGCTTGCCTGCCGGGATTATCTTCGCCGTCCGGACTATTGGCCGGCCGTGTTTCAGGCCACGTGGGTTCGGCCGGAGGATATGGCGAACTACGAACCGTACTTTCCCCTCGTGAAACTCGCCACGCGGATGCATATCAATCCCGGGTTGGTGATCCGGGCCTACGTCCATCGCCGATACCCCGGCAATCTGCTCGATCTGCTCGAACCGGGTCATGCCTTCGCCTTGCGGAATCACGTCATTGACAATACCCGCTTCCCCGCCGACTGGTTCGCCCGCACTACCCAATGCGACAAACGCTGCCACCGGTGCAGCTACTGCGCTCAGGTTCTGCGAGACACACTCACGAAGATATCTTGAACTTCCGCCACGCGGACAACCCAGCCGTGTCCGACCCGCAATGACCCAAGAAAGGCGATTCGGCAGGGCCATCACCTCATTCTGAGAGTCATTTTGCCCGATCCAATCGTCGATATTGGATGGCCTCTGCCAGGTGTTCGGATTTGATGGCTTCGCATCCTTCGATGTCGGCGATGGTGCGGGCTACGCGGAGGACTTTGTCGTGGGCGCGGGCGGACAGGCCGAGTTCCTGCACAGCTGCTCGGAGAATGGCTTCACAGGTGGCGTCCAGTTGGCAATGCTGGCGCAGCAGACGCGGTCCCATGCGGGCATTGGTCATGCCGGGCTTGTTCTTGAACCGCTGGGCCTGAATCTCCCGGGCCTGCAGGACGCGCTGACGGATTGTTTGTGAAGAATCGCCGTCGCCTGCCTGCCGGAGGCGGTCCAGATCGACCGTGGGGACCTCCAGATGGATATCGATGCGGTCGAGGAGCGGGCCGGAAATCTTGCCCGCGTATTTTTCGATCTGATTCGGCGAGCAGCGGCATCGTTTTCTCGGATGACCGAAATAGCCGCACGGGCAGGGATTCATCGCCGCAATGAGAATGAACCGGGCGGGAAACGTCATCGACGACTGTACGCGGGCCACCGTGACCGTACCGTCTTCGAGCGGCTGGCGGATCATCTCGAGCGTGGACCGCTGGAATTCGGGCATTTCATCGAGAAAAAGGACGCCGTTGTGGGCCAGACTCACTTCGCCGGGCTGAGGCGTGCTTCCTCCGCCGATGAGCGAGATCGGTGAGGCGGAGTGATGCGGCGTGCGGACCGGACGGATACCGACCAGCGCCTGATTAGGCTTGAGAAGTCCGACGGCCGAGTAGACTCGCGTCGTTTCCAGCGCTTCATCGAGCGAAAGCGGTGGCAGAATCGTCGGCAGACGCTGGGCGAGCATGGTCTTGCCTGAGCCGGGGGGGCCGATCATGAGCATATTATGGGCGCCGGCGGCGGCGATGGTCATGGCGCGTTTGGCGTGCTCCTGACCGCGGACGTCGGCGAAATCCAGGTCGTATTGACTGACCTGGTTGAATATCTGTTCGACTTCCACCCGCACGGGTTCCAGCGGAAGTTCCCCGGCGAGGAACCCCACAGCTTCAGTCAAATTGCTTACGGCGATCGCTTCAATGCTCTCCACGACCGCCGCTTCCGCGGCATTCTCACGAGGCAGGACGACTCCACGATATCCTTTTTTCTCCGCGAGAAGGGCAATGGAGAGCGAGCCCTTGACGGGTCGCACCCGGCCGTCGAGTGCAAGTTCGCCGAGGACCAGGTAATGCCTGGACTTTTCCAGATTGACCTGCCCATCGGCGGCCATCAGGCCCAAAGCCATGGCCAGATCCAAGGCCGGACCTTCCTTCTTGATGTCGGCCGGCGCAAGGTTAACCAGGGCTCTATGTTTGGGAAACGCGTAGCCGCAGTTGAAGAGGGCGGTTCGAATCCGGTCAATGCTTTCTTTGACGGCCGTGTCCGGCAGGCCGACGATGTTCACCCCGGAAAAACCCCGCGAGCCAACATTCACTTCGACTTCACACTCAATCGCCTCAATCCCGCTGAGAATCACGCTGTGAATTTTGGATAGCATAAGCATAATTTATTGCATTTTGAGCAAAGCACAACAGAAAAATTGCCTCAGATCAGCGATTCGGCTGAAGTCGTGTTGTTTTCATCTGTCTCTCGCGCTTCGTACTGTTCTTCCTCCGACTCTTTTGCGTGAAAGGTCTTCGTGGTATACTGCAGCGGCAAACAACGGGAGCGGTCAGGTTACTGATAAGGAGATCGGTATGATTATCATAGGCGAGCGGATCAATTCGACACGAAAGCAGGTCAAGGAAGCGGTGGAGGCCCAGGACCGGACGGTGATCGCGGAATTGGCGACTACGCAGATGCAGGCGGGGGCGAACTATCTGGATATCAACGGCGGGCATCCGACGCGGGAAATCGAGGTCATGGGGTGGCTGTTGGATATTGTGCAGGGCACCGTGGACCTGCCTGTGGCTTTGGACAGCTCGAACCCCGATGCCATTCTCGCGGGTCTGAAACGGGTGAAGAAGAAACCCATCATCAACTCGATATCTCTGGAGAAGGATCGGATCAAGAAGTTCCTGCCCATCGTTCGTGATCATGAATGCGGTGTGGTAGCTTTGCTGATGAGCGACAGCGGCGTTCCGACGAGCATTCGCGAACGCGAGCAGCGTGCGGAAGACCTGGTCGGACAACTTCTGGACGCGGGCAAAAAGCTCGACGAAATTTACGTGGACCCCTGCTTTCTGGCCGTCTACACCGAAGGCAACGCGGGCCTGGACGTGCTGGCGAGCATTCGGTGGATCCGCAATCGCTGGCCCGAGATTCACATTTCCGGCGGGGTGAGCAATGCCAGTCACGGGCTTCCCAAACGCAAGTGGATCAACCAGGCGTACCTGGTGATGGGGATCGAAGCGGGGATGGATGCAGCCATTATCGATCCGTGCGTGGAGGGAACCGTGCCGCTCATTATGGCAGCTCAGGTCATCGTCAAGAAGGACGACATGGCGATGAACTACATGGAAGCGGCTCGGGCGGAGAAGATCTGATCCTGCCATCGACAGGGCTCCGCGGTCATTTGGCTTTCGGTGTTTCCGGCTGTTCGACCAGGATCTTTCCCGTCAGAACATAATTCAGCGTCTGGAGCAGTTCCTGTTCATTGGCGGCGGGAAGGACCAGTCCGCCCGCGTCCCGGACGGGGTTGAATTTTTCGGCGGCCACGTCGAAGGCAACGAAGTAGATCGACGCCCGATTCGCCTCCGGCAGGCGGGAAATTGCGTCGGCCACGTCGCCCGGGGTGTATCCGTGGTTGCTCTCACCGTCGGTTACGACCAGGATGTGAAGGTGGGACATGGCTGTCTGGTCCAGGTCGCGTTTGGCCGTGATGATCGCGTCGCCGATGGGCGTCGCTCCTTCGGGAACCATTTTCTGAATGGCCGGCTCGACGGCGGACAGGTTGGGCGGTCCCATCGGGACCACCTGACGGCACGACGGTTCGCCGTTGCGAACGCTGAATTCGTAGACTCCCACTACGACGGGTTTCCTGGGGTTCTGTTTCACGAACTGGTCGATTCGGTGCAGAAGGTCGAGAGCGGATCGCCGGGCGATTTCAATCTTGGGCTTCGGCTTGCCGTCACTGTCCGTCACAGTCTCCTGCATGCTTCCGGAGGTGTCCATGAGAATGGCGACGCCGATACCGTTGCGATCATGGGCAATGTTCGCGGTCGGCGTGAGCAGGCGTTCGATCGGATTGACCGCCGGACCGATCGGCCCGACATTCCGATGCGTCTGGGGCGGTGACGTCGGATGGTTGTTCGTCCGAAACACCGACTGAATCAGCCAGATCACCACGAAGAACGCGACGACTGTCTTGATCACACTGCCTGCACTACTGCTGTTCGGGTGGGAAGACATTAATCTCGACCCTCCGGTTTAACGGCTGATTGTCCGGATCGCGGGGATCGGCGGGCTTGTCCCAGCCGGCGCCCTGGACCGTGAATTTGTTCGGATCAAATTTGAACTTGTCGATCAGTGCCTGCTTGATGGCTTCGGCGCGGGCCAGGCTCAGGTCTTTTACGGCTTGAACGGGTACTCTGCCTCGCATACTGGAATCGGTGTGTCCCTCAATCAGGATGACGGCGCGGGCGAACTGACCCGACAACCGAGCGACCTGCTCGAGCGTTGCGTCCACGTTGGCATCGTAGAGTTTTCCCTGGACGATGTTGCCGTATTGGTCGCGGGCAGGCTCGTACGGGTTGGACGAATTCGGGTAGAAGTTGATCCGGATCGTCTGCGTCAGGATGGGCGCCTCGGCCTGGACTTTCTTGTAGCTGCCCGGCGTGAAGGTCGTTACGCTCTCATCCTTGTGGTGAGCGAACGTGCCCTTCTTCTCCAGCTTCTGCATGAACGTGAAGTCCATGACCTGGTCGAAGAGGACGGGGTTGTTGATGCGTCCGAGTTCGCGATAGACGTAGCTGGCGTTCTTCCACGTACGTTCGAAGTTGGTTGGGTTGGACGAGTTCAGGAAGAACTGCATGTTTTCGGCGAAGTTCGTCGGATGGGCGTCGTTCCGCATGTTCATGACTTCTTCGGGCTTCATCCCGAAGGCATCGGCCATCCATTTGGCTGGAACGGCTGGGTCCTTCTTGACCATGTCCATGCCTTCGAAAATCCCCGCGATCAGGCCGTCGACGATGTCCGGGTGATCGCGCACAAAATCTGCGCGGAAAGCGTAGACGTCGGCGATGAGCTTATTGGCGTCGGCCGTACTGGACAAGATTCGGGTGCCGGCCACGCGGTCGGGAATGTTGTAAATGTCCGGCGCCCAATACCCAGAACCCCGGGTTCAGGACCCCCAGAAAACCGAACACGCCCAAGCCGATCCAGTTGGGTGGAATCCACATCCCAATGGGACGGGCGTTGAAGGCGGCACGCACATAATCCATTAACCCCAGCTTCATTCACATTCCCTGTATGAAAACAACGCGGGCGACAAAGATTTTCCCGTATCGCCATGATAGCCTGACGACGCGGGGGGGGGGGTGCATTATTTCGATTCCAACGAATTTTTGCTTGGGGTATATTGGACGGTCAGGCGGG
>CAZLZE010000123.1:0-14521 GCA_964563935.1 uncultured Phycisphaerae bacterium
GACCCGCCCGCCCGGCCACCTGGGCCAGAAGCTGAAACGTACGTTCGCCCGCCCGAAAATCCGGCAGCGACAGTCCGATGTCCGCGCTCAGCACCCCCACCAGCGACACGTTCGGGAAATCCAGACCCTTCGCGATCATCTGCGTGCCAACCAGAACGTCCGTCTTGCCCTCCGCGAATCCCTTGAGTGTGTCCTCATAGTCCGCGGGACGGTTCATCGAGTCCTGATCCATCCGCGCCAGCCGCATCTCGGGGAATTTTCGCTTCAACTCCTCTTCCACCCGCTGCGTACCCAAGCCGAACGTGTTCATCTTGTGCCCGCAACGATCGCATTTCTGCGGCACCGCCACTTTCACCGAACAATGATGGCACATCGCCCGACCCGTGGCCTTGTGATATACCATTCGTGTCCCGCAGCTCGGGCACGTCAGCACATACTTACAGCTCGGGCAAAACACATAGCCCGCGAATCCCCGACGATTCAGCAGCAGCATCACCTGCTTGCCCCGCGCCAGCGTGTCCTTGATCTTCTCCTCGAGCAGCCGGCTTACCAGGTTGATCCCTCTGCGTTCCAACCCTTCCTGCAGCATGTCCACCAGCATCACCGGCGGCAGGGGCAGATTCGCCACCCGTCTCGGCAGCGAGATATAAACCCACGACGGGTTCGTCCTGCTGTTGTGAAAGCTCTCCAGCGACGGCGTGGCAGAGCCCAGGATAATCGGTACATCCTCCACCTGCGCCCGTTTGATCGCCAGATCGCGTGTGTTGAACCGCGGGGCCTGGAGGTTCTTGAAACTTGGTTCCTGCTCTTCGTCCACCACGACAAGCCCCAGGTTCTGCACCGGAGCGAACACGGCAGACCGCGTCCCCACCACCACCCGCACCTCACCGTCCTGCACTGCCTGCCACGTCGCGCGGCGCTGAGACTCCGTCAATGCACTGTGCAAAACAGCCACCTTGTCGAATCGCTGGCCGAGCCGCTGGATCATCTGCGCCGTCAGGGCGATTTCCGGCACCAGGTAGATCGCGCCCTTCCCCTTGGCCAGCACCTCCTGAATGGCCTTGACGTATAATTCCGTCTTCCCCGATGCCGTCACCCCGTGCATCAGCATCACCAGAAACTTGCCCGCCTCCAGCACCCGATGAACCTGGTCCATCGCCCGCCGTTGGTCCTCATTCAGGTCGAACTGGGGCTCGACATGGGGGAATTCCTTGATGAACGGCTTGACCCGAAGCTTTTTACCGGCCGACTTGACGACCACCGACGGGATCGCGCTCGATAGCGCCTGGCCCACCGCGCTCCCGTAATACTCCGCCAGCCATTGCCCCAGTTCCAGCAGTTTCTCCGAGAATAACACCCGCTCGTCCACGATGCTCAGAATCGGCTTAAGGGCGCTCTTCCACTCCTTCTCCGAAATTTTCAACACATACGCCCGGTAACGCCGGTTGTACTTCGTCACCGGCACTTCCACGACCATCCCCGGTCGAAGCTTGTCCGCCATTTCCGGCGGTATCAGATAGCTGTAGATTCGATCCAATGGCGCATCGACGGCCACCTGAGCGACCTTGCCGCTGTGAAGCACGGGAATCGGATTAGCCTGCGGCTCCGAAACCTCGGCCCAGGGCATTTGAAGTTGTCCGTTCTTCTGGATTTCCAAAACGTGGTCTCCGGTTTTGTTTTACTGCTTTTTGCCCCGATTACAATTATATTCTTCCCGGCCTTTCTCCCTCCCCAGCCGTACCCGTCATGGTGACATTCCTGGCAACAAAGTGACACAGCATCTATCAGGATAACTGCAGAACATCACTGTCGATGAAGAGAATTTCCTGGTAAGCGATCCGGCTTACTTCTCCGCTCGGCTGTCCGAACTGGCACCAGACTTTTCACTCCCGTGGTTACATCCCGTAAGCTTGCTCAGTACCCAAAGAATCGGCATGAAAACCAGACCCACGCCGAACTGCAAGACCACACATGCTGCAAGGACGACAGCGATCCCACCTAACCAGTCCGTCAGTAAGGCAGGTTCCTTGAAGCAGATACTGAGGCCCAGAATGATACACGTCATTAGGGCGAACAGACCCAGCAGACATCCCTTAACAAGGCGAGGATTCTCCATTACATATTTCGCCTGACCCACATTCTACAACCAACCCTCCGATCGTGCAATCGATCTCCACAAGCTGTATTGAGTTCTCATTCCTCGCAGATTTATCGATCGCACGTTTCCCCATCAAGAAAGGACATGGATACACAATCGGAAGCTGTGGTCTGTGTCTGTGGACGGTGGGCTTTTTTGCTTTGAATCCAGCAGGGATTGAGGTATTGATGAGTACTTTTGATGGTTGGATACGGACGGGAGTTGGTCATGCATCTATCGGGTATGGAATGGGTGATTATCGGTGTTGCGGCGCTGGTGATTGGGATCTCGAAGACGGGGATCCCGGGGCTGGGGATTCTGGCGATTCCGCTGGTGGCGTGGGTATTGCCAGCCAAGCAGTCGACGGGGGTTATTTTGCCCATGCTCATCGTGGGCGACATTTTCGCGATGGCGTACTACAAACGTCATGCGGTGTGGTCTCACCTTTTGCGGCTCATTCCGTGGGCGGTCGTAGGAATTATCGTCGGGTATCTGATTATGGGTCGGATCAACGATCGGCAACTTCGGCCGATTATCGGCGCGATTGTCCTGGTCATGCTGGCAGTCAATTACTGGCGCAATTCACGTTACAAGAGCGGGGAAATTCCTATTCCCACACAATGGTGGTTTGCCGCGGTGATGGGGCTATTGGCTGGGACGACGACAATGATGGCCAATGCGGCGGGTCCCATCATGGCCATCTATCTACTGGCCATGCAGTTACCGAAGATCGAGTTTCTGGGCACCGGGGCGTGGTATTTTCTGCTCCTAAACTGCTTTAAGGTGCCTTTTAGCATGGACTTAGGGCTGATTAATCCTGGATCGCTCACGCTGAACCTCGCCTGCCTGCCGTTTATTGTCGTCGGGGCTCTTTCGGGCGTACGCCTGGTGCGTTACATTCCGGAAAAGGCGTTTAATGCCCTGATTCAGGTTCTAGCGGCAGCGGCGGCGATAAAACTGCTGTTTTGAGAGATTTTTTCCTCTCCAAAATTCAACCTGCAAAAGAAAATTGACGAAGATTTAATCAAACGATATATAATATAGTAAACGGTCGAATGGCTTCGGCATTTTGCCAAAGTTGCCTCAAAAGGCCCAAGAATAAGGCGGCTTTGGCCAACTGCCTGCCATAAGTGACCCACCATAGATACTTTGTAGGAACTTTGCGTGGAAACACTAAACGGCTTATCCCATGAAGAAGCTCTAATCCGATGTGAGCAGGCGTTAGGTTACACATTTCAGAACAAGAATTTACTGAAATCCGCATTGACGCACGCCTCGGGCGCGACGACACGGCTTGAGAGTAACGAGCGTCTGGAGTTCCTCGGCGACGCCATCCTTGGGGTCGTTGTGTGCGAGGAATTGTTTCGGCGGTTCCCGGACTTACTGGAAGGCGACCTGACCAAGATCAAGTCGGTAGTCGTTTCACGGCGGAACTGCGCAGCCATCAGCACAAAGCTCGGATTGGATGAGTTCATCCTATTGGGCAAGGGCATGATGGGCCGAGCGGGACTACCGGTATCGCTTCTGGCGGCGGTGTTTGAGTCGATCATCGCCGCGATCTACCTGGACAGCGACTTTGCGACAATTCGCAAGACACTCCTGCGCCTGATCGGTCCGACGATTGACGAATTCTCGCAGACGGACTCCCATCGGAACTTCAAATCACAACTCCAGCAATATGCCCAGCGGGACCTGAACCTGACGCCGATCTATGAACTGCTCGACGAGCAAGGCCCGGATCACAGCAAGTGTTTCGAGATCTGCGTGCGGCTTGGCCAGAACCGATTCCCGTCGGCTTGGGGTCCGAGCAAGAAGGACGCGGAACAGAAGGCGGCTCGCTGTGCGTTGGAAGAGCTGAATCAGTTGGACAAATTCTAGAAGAGTCTTCAGTCCTCGGTTCCCAGACTACGGCGGGCGAAGACTGAATTTCGTGTCCTGCTTTTCCGAAACAACGGTCCCTCCATCCCCCCACTCCCGCACAAGGATATCGTACCAGTGATATCTCTCCGGACTGTTGTTAATGGCGCACGAGCGCGTTACAATTCCGCCGGGCGTTGCACGATGTTGTGTGTCACGGGGAGAAGAGAACTACTTGCGAGACATGGACGTTGGAGGTTTGCGATGGGCAAGCGATATGCGGTAATTATGGCGGGCGGATCGGGGACGCGGTTGTGGCCTATGAGCCGGGCGCTTCGGCCCAAACAATTGCTGAAGCTTCATCCGGATGGTAAGTCGCTGCTTGGGGCGAGCGTTCACCGGTTGTCGGGGTTGTTCGCGCCGGAAGACATTTACATAATTACAGCGGCGGATCATGTGGGGCCGATCGCGGATGAGCTTAAGGAGATTCCGCGGGCGAATCTGATCGGCGAACCCGTCGGTCGGGACACGGCGAACGCGGTGGGATTGTCGGCGGCGGTGCTGGGTGCGCGAGACCCGGACTGCACGATGGGCGTGTTTACGGCTGACCATTTGATCGAGCCGGTGGAACAGTTTCAGCAGGCAGTGGTGACGGCGTTTTCGGTGGTGGAGGCAAATCCATTGTCCTTGGCAACGTTCGGGGTCAAGCCGACGTGGGCCCATACGGGATTGGGATACGTTCATCGCGGCCAGGCCATCGGCGCGGCGAAGATTCCGACGTTTCGCGTGTTGGGATTCAAGGAGAAGCCGGACGCGCCGACGGCGGCGAGTTATTTGGCGAGCGGAGACTACTACTGGAATTCGGGGATGTTCGTGTGGAAGGCAAAGACGATTTTGGGGCTTCTGGCGCAGCACCTGCCGGAGAACGCTGATAAATTGATCGATTTGGGTCGGCGGTTCGGTGCGAATGGTTGGGCGGAGCTGGCGGAGAAGATATATCCGGGCCTGAAAAAGATCAGCATCGATTTCGCGGTAATGGAAAAGGCGAAGGATGTGGTCGTGGTCGAGTTGGACTGCCGCTGGGCGGACGTCGGCAGCTGGACAGAGCTGCAGAACGTGACGGGCTTGGATGGGGACGGGAACGCGGTACTGGCGCAGCAATTATCGATGCTTGGATCGAAGAATAATGTGGTGATCAGTTCGGACAATTCACATCTGGTGGCATTGATCGGGGTGGAGGACCTGGTCGTGGTTCACACGCCGGACGCGACGCTGGTGTGTCCGAAATCGCAGTGCCAGCGGATTAAGGAGTTGGTGGGACAATTGGAGGAGAAGTACGGGAAGCGGTATACGTGAGAATGACGTGGAGACACGAATCTTTCGCAGGAGTGCGTGCGTCAGAATTTAGAAGAAGACGGCGAGGAGGATGCGGATGCAGGTTGATATATATCATGTAAGGCCGGATGCGACGTTTTCGATTGCGGTGGGACTTGGGTGTAATTTGTTCCGGTGGACAACGGGTGGGCGCGAGGTGTTGTGGTCGCCGGAAGGTTTCGGCGGCAAGCCGGATGATTTCTTCAAGGGCGGAAATCCGATTTTGTTCCCATCGGTCGGGCGGACGTGGGACCGATCGCAGGACCCGCCGGTGTTCGAGCGATACCGCATTTTCGGAAAGGCCACGCCTTTCACCATGCCCATTCATGGGATTCTGCCGTCGTGTTCCTGGACGAGGATTCGGGAAGCGATCCGTGAGGAGCAAGTGCAGGTGGAATATTCCTGTGCAATTCCCGCGGAGGTTCGAGAGAAGCACTATCCGTTCGATATGGAACTGCGAATTCGCTACACGCTGCAGAAGGATACCGTGCGGATTGAGGCGGCGATTGAGAATCGCGATTGCGTACCTGCGCCGTTCGCGTTCGGATTTCACCCGTATTTTGCCTTTTCCGACAAATCGAACTTGCAGGTTCACCTCCCCTGCCGCAGCCGGATGGTGCTGGACCCAAAACTGCTGATCTCACTGGGAACAGAGCCAATGGCGTCGGGCGATTTCCGGCTGGAACCGGGAAAGACATACGATAATGGGTTCACGGATGTCTCAGGACGTCGGGCATCGATCAGCGACACCAATACGGGGCGGAGCCTGCACATTGACGTCGACGAGAACATCCAGACGTTCGTGATCTGCGCGAATCCGCAGCTGCCGTTTGTGTGTATCGAGCCGTGGACCGACGGATTGGGTGGATACGAAACATTGCGCACAGCCGGCTGGGAGACGCGAACCGAGATGCCCGTACTTCGTCCGGGCGAGACAAAGCGGCTTGCTGTCGCGTATCACGTGGAATAGGCCGACACAGCCTCGCAACTGACGAAGCCATACCATCCAGAATCATAGCTATTTCAGAGGGATGTTCTGCCGAGCGCAGATGGCCTTTACGGCATCGACGGCCTTTTTGAAGAGGTCCGGCCCGGAGAACCCGGCATACTGCCCGCCGTGGGCGAGATGCGGTTCGATGGTCATGAACCCGTCGTATCCGTCCTTATGGGCTTCGCCGAGAATCTTTTCCACATCGCCATGCCCTTCGCCGCATGGGACGATATTCCTGCCGGGCTTGCAGTCCTTGAGGTGGAAGTACTTCGTATATTTCTTCAGGGGCAGCCAGCAGGTGTTGTAGATATTGTCGAGGCCGATGAAGACGAAATTGGCCGGATCGAAGCAATGGATCATTTTCGGTCCGAAAAGAGCGTCCATGAGCATAACACAGCGCTCGGGGATATCACCGAAGATGTCGGCTTCATTTTCGTGAACGAGGATGGCGTTGCGTTTCTGGACCAGGTCGATCCAGCCGCGCATGCGGTTGATGACTTCGTCCTTGTAGTCGGCAATTTTCCGGCCTTCCGGAGCGTAGTAGGAGAAGACGCGGATATATTTGGCGTCAAAGAAATCGGCGAGGTCCGCAGCCTTCTTGACGCGGTCGAGTTCGAACCGGGCCGGTTTGTCAATCGTCGATTTTCCGATGGGCGAACCGATACAGGCAATTTTGATACCCTCGGCATCTATCATCTTCTTGATATCGCGAGTCTGCTGATCGGTCAGGTCCATGACGTTGGTTCCCCAGACGCCGCGGAGGTCGATGTATTTGATTCCACATTCCTTGAGGGTGTGGATCTGGTCCTTGAGTTCCTTGGAAATCTCGTCGGCAAACGCGGTCAATGTGGACATTTCGGTCTCCTTTTTTAGGTTCAATTGTGGCGGACCCACGATGGGAATGCAATTCTTTTCACGACGTCGACGCAAGGACGATCCAATCGTTTCCGGCCAGTTCCGCATCAACAGTGAGGGTATTGCCCGCAGCGCGGACGACCCCCGACTGGCTGCGAGAGGCAAGTTCCAGCCGCCAGGTGGCGCGAGCGAAATCCTCGGGCAGACGGAGTTGGACGGACGTACAGACTTCGAACGTCTGATTGGCCAGGAAGATGGTTCGACGTCCTTGGCCGCAATGAACGGACATATACATCCACGCGGCATCGACGACGCGAGGGACAGGCACTCCCCCGCTGAGGTCTTCTATCCACCGGTCGAACCATATTTTCCGCGACCAGACATGGAAAGGAAACTCACAGGGGATGCGATGGGGAAGCACCAGCCCCCTGCCGCCGGTCGGATTGCGGTACGTGAAACAGCCTGTTCCCACGGGACGGCTAAAACAGTCGAAGATCATTGTACGAGTCTGAGCGCTCAGCGTGAGATCGTAGGTATGAATGAAACTTTTCTCACAGAGATTCAGACTGGCGCGTTCGGGAATCTCGTTCTTCGGCGTGTCCACGTGTTGCTCGAACGTGTAGAGGTCCGCGTGGCGCTCGTAACGAGTGATTCCCTTAAGGCCGATGAGATTCGCCATGCCGCGATCGGAAATGATTTTAGCTGCATCCGCATCAAGGAGGACCGTGCAAGTCTCCAGAAAGATTTTGAGTTCTCGATCCTGAAGACCCCAGACAGCTTCTCCAGCCAGGGCGTAGACTTCCGCGGGATCGGGTTGGCCTGGCATGGGCTCGCTCGTGCATGGATATCCAAACCCGGAGAGCGTGGCAAACCACCCGTAATTGGCGGTGGGTAACTCGCGGATATCGGCGATGCCTCTTCCGGGAGCCTGACGACACGTATCGGTGGGAACAAGGCAGCGGACACCAAGTTGGCGCGTGCCGGCGACCAGATCACGGATGGCTGAGAGTTTGGTCTTGCTCTCGGAAAGGGTTTTGGCCATGTCCGGTTCACTGGCGGGTCCGGTGCCGAGAAAATCGAGCACGTCGAGAGTCAGGCCGTCGCAGCCAGCGTCCACGGCGAACGCCATCTGCATTTTCGTCTGCTGATTGGACTTGGCGAAGCGTGACATGGGAGCGTTTTCGACCTCGAAGAACGATTTTGTGCCTTTGGGCAGGACGTTCAACGTGGCAGAGAGATTGGCAAAGGACCAGACGTTTCCTTGGCTCGTCACTTCCGCGTACTGTGCTCCGTGTGGGCGAACCATGGCGCGTTCGGGACCGCCGAGGGCGGTGATCAGCCCACTCCAATCGCGTCCTTCCACGCTGTGCGTCGGAATCGCGCTGGTCATGAGGCCAAGTTTGATCTGTGGATCGATTTCGTCCATGACGGACCGCATCTTGCGGGCCAGATCGATATACGTCTTGCCATTCAGGTCCATCCAGACCAGGCGATCGGGGTGGACCGAACCCACAGCGTTAAGGTTGGCGATGAGTTCTTCGCGGGTTTTCGCGTGGGCGCCACGGCTGGCCAGCAGCTTGATGTGTTCGTCGCAGAAGCAGCCCCCCCAGCCAAAGGCGTGGTTATGATTGTGGAAGCGGAAATCGTCTTCGATCCATATTTTCTTGAACCCGGCCTGGGCGAAGCGCCGGAATGAATCGAAGAATATCTTCTGCCAGTCGGCGCAGATGGGACATCCGACGGAGAGGCACTGGTGGCCCGTGTCGAGGACCATGCGGCGGAACTTGAGGTCTTCGCTTCGCCGCCCGCGATCGCAGTGCAGAAGTGTGTGCCAGGGATTCAGGCTCGTGGCGATACCTCGACCTTCGATGACGGTCTTGGCCTCGAGGGCAAATTCGAGCCAGGGTTCATAGTCGGCGGGTCGCCACTGGCCGCGATTGTACTCCTCGGGAAGAACGAAGAACATGACTTCGTCGATCTTCCCCTGGTCGCAGAACTCCAGGAGCAGGTCCAGGCGTTTTCGACGCGGTTCCTCAGGGACCAGTGCGTAGCGTAAGATATACAGGTTTTCGGGCGACATCACCAAGCGTCCTTAATAAATGAATTGGGGTATCATACACGACTGCACAGCAGGTTGGAAGAGCGTGCTGTTACCTACTTCGCGGCGATGGCAATTCCCTTGCTGGCGTAGATCTTCGGGTCGATATTGTACTTCTGGATTTTGTAGCCAAGTATGCGGAGGGTAATGCCAAGCTGCCTGGCAGCGTTTCCCTGGTGACCGTGGGTGGACTTCAGGGCTTCCAGGATCATCTCCCGTTCGAGGTTCTCGACGGACCCGGTCAGCGTGGTTCCAGCCGACTCACCGGTGGGCGCAGCTGTCTGCAGCGAGGGTGGGAGATGCTCGGCGCGGATGACGTTTTCGCGGCAGACGAGGACGGCGCGTTCGATGCAGCTTTCGAGTTCGCGAACATTTCCCGGCCAATGGTAACTGGTGAGCATATCGATAGCCGGGGTTGAAATTCGACCGATATTCTTTCCGTTCTCCCGGCTATACTTCTCGAGGAAATGGTCGGCGAGAAGGACGATGTCGCCCTTTCGGTCGCGCAGCGGAGGCAGAAAGACGGGAAAGACATTGATTCGGTAATAGAGGTCCTGCCGAAACCGACCGTTCTTAACTTCTTCTTCCAGATCTTTACTGGTGGCGGCAAGAACGCGGACATCGACCTTGATGGTTTCGTTGGAGCCGAGGGCTTCGAACTCCTTGAACTGCAGGACACGAAGGAACTTGGCCTGGATCGACTGAGGCATATCGCCGATTTCATCGAGAAAGATGGTTCCGTGGTGGGCCTGCAGGAATCGCCCTTTTCGCGACCGGTTCGCTCCGGTAAAGGCCCCCTTCTCATACCCAAACAGTTCGCTCTCCAGGAGGGTTTCGGGCAAAGCTGCGCAATTGATTTTGACAAATGGTCCCTGGGCACGGGGCGAGTTGTAATGAATGGCCTGAGCGATCAGTTCCTTTCCAGTGCCCGTTTCACCGCGGATGAGGACGGCGGTGTTGCTGGGGGCAACCTGGCGAACGAGTTCGAGGACTTCCTGGACCTTGCTGGAGGTTCCGATGATTCCCTCGATGTGATAGCGTTCCTGGAGTTGATGACGGAGTTTCATATTCTCGTCGAGCAGGAGATTCCTCTCGGCCGCGATCGAGTGGGCGAGTTGGACGGCCTGGGCGATGATGGAGGCCACGATATTGAGCAGGCGCACATTGCCGTTCAGCATGTCCATCCCCTTGAAAGGGGTATCGACGCTCAGGGTCCCCACGGTATTTCCGGAGAGCTTAATAGGGACGCACACAAAGGACAATTTATCCTTTACGTCGGTCCGACTGCCAGTCTTGTTGAGGAACCGCGGGTCCTGATCGATCCGGGGAACAATGACGGGTTGACCGCTTTTAACCACGGTGCCGGTAATACCCTCACCAATTTTGTAAAACCCGCGGCGTTTTGCATCTTCCGACAGCCCATGGGCATGCTCGATGCGGATAGTCTCCGTGGTCGGGTCAACGATGGTGATCGTAGCCCTTCGCATATCCATCTTCTCGTTAAGCTTTTCTAATACGTCACTTAAGCTTTTATGAAGATCGAGGGAATCGGTGATTGCCTTCGTAATTTCGTAAAGCATATCCAATTGTATTTCATGCATCGCCATAGTTAAGAATCCTTACGGAACAACAAATTTGTATATTTATTATATTTCCGGGCGAAGCACAAGCAAAATCTTTTCATGGTGAAAATGGTGATGTATAATATGGAGTTTGTGGATGGTGCGGATCTCCACCAAGGCTCGGAAAGAAGAATCAACAGTATGACTTTGCAGTAAGGGAGTATTGTTTATGCCGCATACGACAAAGACGAACATCGGGCAGACATCCCAATCGGTCACGGCTGACCTGGGGGGATCATCCCGATCCGCGGTTTATATCGGGTTTGACGTAGGTTCGATCGCGGCCAAGGCCGCCATTCTTGACGAGAAGGGTCATATTCTCGAACACCATTACCGCCGGCACTACGGTCAGCCGGTGAAGATCACGCTCGAGTTGCTGGAGGAGATCCTCCACCGTCACGTGGGAAAGGAAGTGGCGACATTTTCGGGTACGGGAACGGCGGGACGTCTGATCTGCAAGCTGATGGATGCGAGGTTCGTCAATGAACTATCCTGCCAGGCGGCGGCGGTTCGACACCTGGTTCCTCAGGCCAGGACGATCATCGAGATGGGGGGCCAGGACAGCAAACTGATCTTCCTGTCGGCCGACCAGAAGGATATTTCGGGAATTGAAGATTTCGCGATGAAC
Organism: uncultured Phycisphaerae bacterium; assembly: GCA_964563935.1. Taxonomy (GTDB): domain Bacteria; phylum Planctomycetota; class Phycisphaerae; order JAAYCJ01; family JAAYCJ01; genus JBAZZQ01. The sequence goes on from CAZLZE010000123.1 coordinate 11,563, forward strand.
ACGGCGTGCGCGGCGGGGACGGGAAGCTTCCTGGACCAGCAGGCATCGCGTTTGGGGATCAATATTGAGAACGAGTTCGGGGCACTGGCGATGGAGTCGAAGGTTCCGCCGCGTGTGGCTGGTCGGTGCTCGGTGTTCGCCAAATCGGACATGATTCACCTTCAGCAGCAGGCGACTCCGGTTCACGACATCGTGGCGGGATTGTGCTTTGGCCTGGCGAGAAATCTGCGGAGCAACCTCGGTCGCGGCAAGGAGTTTTCCAAGCCGGTGGTCTTCTGCGGGGGCGTGGCGTACAACAGCGGCGTGGTCCGGGCGCTCCGCGAGGTAATCGAGGCGACGGGCGAGGGCGAATTCATCGTTCCCGACAAGCACGCGGTGACGGGAGCGATCGGAGCGGCATTGATCAGCCGGAGGGACTGGGACCAGAAGTCCTGCGCGGAGATTAATCTTCATCCACTCCGAGAATACCTGAAATCCCAGGAAACGATCGGGCACCGACTGGCGAAACTCAGCCGGCCGAGCGACGGATATCCGGACATGCGGACGGCAGCGGACCAGGTATTCGGACAATTGCCCCCCGGGCAGAAAATTCCCGCCTACCTGGGTATCGACGTCGGTTCGATCAGCACGAACGTGGTGGTAATCGATGAACAACTCCGCGTACTGGCCAAATCCTATCTGATGACGGCGGGCAGGCCATTGGAAGCCGTCCGCAAGGGGCTGGTGGAAGTCGGCCAGGTCCTGGCGGACAAGGTGGACATCAGGGGCGTGGCCACGACGGGTTCCGGACGTTACCTGACGGGCGATTTCGTCGGCGCGGACACGGTGGTCAACGAGATCACGGCCCAGGCGACGGCGGCGGCGCACATCGACCCGACGGTAGACACGATCTTCGAGATCGGGGGGCAGGATTCCAAATACATTTCGCTGGAAAATGGCGTGGTGGTGGATTTTGAGATGAACCACGCGTGCGCGGCGGGGACAGGATCGTTCCTGGAGGAACAGGCCGAGCGGCTGGGGATCAACATCAAGACGGAGTTTTCGAACATGGCCTTGGGCGCAGACTCACCCATCCGGTTGGGCGAGCGCTGCACGGTTTTCATGGAATCAGACCTGATCAACTACCAGCAGCAAGGGGCAGCCACCGACGACCTGGTGGCGGGGTTATGCTATTCGATCGTAACGAACTATCTGAACCGCGTGGTCGGACACCGGAAGATCGGCAAACGGGTATTTTTCCAGGGCGGAACGGCATTCAACAAGGGCGTCGTGGCGGCCTTCGAGGCGGTGACGGGTAAGCGGATCACCGTTCCCCCCCACCATGAGGTGACGGGGGCGATCGGGGTGGCGTTGCTGGCCAAGCGATACATGGACAAACAACCGGCAGGAACACGGAGCCACTTCCGCGGGTTCGACGTGTCGCAACGCAAATACGAGATCAAATCGTTCGAATGCACGCACTGCGCGAACAACTGTGAGATCAACGAGGTGACGATCGAGGGATCCGAACCCCTCTACTACGGTTCGCGATGCGACCGATATAACGTCAAGAAATCGGAAGAGAAGAAGGAATCGCACATCCCGAACCTCTTCCACGAACGTCAGCAGATGCTGGAGAAGTACGCCCGGGCGAGGCGCAAGCCGCGCGGCGACCGAAAGACGGTGGGTATCCCGCTGTGCCTGAGCAATTACCAGCTTCTGCCCCTGTGGGGCACGTTTTTCGACGAGCTGGGGTTTGATCCGATCATCAGCTCGGCGTCGACCAAGAACTTGATTCGACGAGGCGTGGAGGCGGTTCTGTCGCAGCCCTGCTTCCCGGTGAAGGTAGCCCACGGTCACGTCATGGACCTGCTGGACAAGAAGTTGGAATATCTCTGGCTGCCGAGCGTGGTATCGATGGAGCGTGAGGAGCCAGCCATCAACAACCAGTTGTGTCCGTACGTCCAGACGATTCCGTACCAGATCAATGTTGCCCTCGATCCGGAGAGCACGGGCGTGAAGTTCCTCCGGCCGTTCATCCGAATGCAGGATGGATACAAGGAATTCGTAAAATGCCTCGTGCCCATCTGCAGAGACCTGGGCATTTCAGAAAGCCAGATGAAGCGGGCGCTGGGCATCGCGTACACGGTGCAGAAGAACTTCGAGCGGGCATGCCGGAACCGGGGCGCGGAAATACTCGATCAGTTGAAGCCGGGCGAGCGAACCATGGTTCTGATCTCGCGTCCGTACAACGGGTGCGATCCGGGCGTCAGCCTCGACATCCCCGGCAAACTGAGGAAGCTTGGAATTCTCACGATTCCGATGGACTTTTTGGACCTGACGACGGGGCGATCCAACGCCCGGTTCCAGGCCAAGGACGGGATGTACTGGAAATACGGCCAAAAGATCATGAAGGCGTGCAAAATCGTCCGGAACGATCCGAGGCTCAACGCGATTTACCTGTCGAACTTCAGTTGCGGTCCGGACTCCTTCATCACAACGTTATTTAAGGACATCATGGATCCCAAGCCGTGCCTGATGCTGGAAATCGACGAGCACAGCGCGGACGCCGGAGTTGTAACGCGTCTGGAGGCGTTTTTGGAATCGCTGAAGAACGCGAGCGTGCAGGAAATCGAACCCCTGAACGAAAAGGACCTGGAGATACCGCAGCTGGACTGCTCCAAGCGGACCATTTACATTCCGTGGATGAACGACCATTCCTATACCCTGGCGGCGGCGTTCAAGGCGTGCGGTCAGCCGGCGGAGGTCTTGCCGTTGGCGACTCAGGAGTCCCTGGACCTGGGCCGGCGATTCACCACGGGAAAAGAATGCCTGCCCTGCATCGTGACGACGGGCGACATGCTGGCCAAACTCGCGACGTGCGACCCGGAACGAACGGCGTTCTTCATGCCGGGCGGGTCAGGCCCCTGCCGATTCGGACAGTATAACTGCCTGCATCGACTTGTGCTCCGGGTTAACG
>CAZLZE010000124.1:0-1957 GCA_964563935.1 uncultured Phycisphaerae bacterium
CCCAAAACACCGCACTTCACCCCCTCACAAGCCTCCCTTCCTCACCAGAAAAACTACCATACACGCGACATATCGTCCAAAAACTTCCCCTGTCCGTTAAAATATAATCATCAAATAACACAATTAGTGCGTCTCCATGTGCCTGCGTACACCGGACGGTCAGGATGCGACATAATGCGACATAATATGATACGGCAATATAAGCGGCCCGGAACCCCGTGTCAAGATATGCTTCCCTCTTCACATCACCATTAATTGTTTCCAACAAAAAAAGAACCTGAAAGAAAGGCATCTTCCCTGGCCATATATAAGTGCAGGAACAAGAAGGCACCACGGTTTGGTTTCGCCCTCGTGTATGACCGCAATAAGAAACACGAAACTTCGTTTTAGCGTATAACCGATAGAAAAATAGAGGCTTAGGCTGTATAGGATTAAAAAACGGCAGCCTCCCCATAATGGCAGAACTCGTAAAGCAGGATAGGGTTCTATGAAAAATCAGTCTATGCGACAAATGTGGAGCCGCCGAGCAGCGATCGGGCTTTGGCTGATCCCGCTCCTTATGTTTTCGTCAGGATGTGACCGTGGTGACAAGACCCTGACTCCCCAAGAGAAGATTAATTCCGGATGGGACAATTACCGGGCGGGAGAGTTCAAATTTGCGGTCAGCGACTTCGAGGCGGCACTTGCCTCGCCCAACATCTCACTGGATGAACAGGTGACTGCAACATATGGCTTGGCCACCACTTGGGCCCTTCGCCGGCCGGACGAAAACACCCCCAAGGCCGCCGCACTGCACACGAAAGTGCTCCAGTTGGACCCGAAACACGAACTCGCCGCCTGGAGCCTGCTCTCCCTCGCACGTCTGAAACACATGGTACCCGTCGACCAGACCTTTGACTCCAAACAGGTCTGCCAAGCCTATCAGGACGTAATTGATCGTTATCCCAACTCCATCGCCGCCGAGGAAGCACTGATCCTTCAGCAGTCGATCATCGCCTGCACGTTTGATCCCGCCGATGCCGCCAAGGTTATCGATACGCTGAAGAAGTTCGTTGACACACACCCGAAGTCCCACTTCCGAAGTTTCGCCTACACCATCATGGGCACCTGTTACCACACCTTGAAGCAACCCCAGCATGAACTCTGGGCCAATATCCGCTCCTACGAAACCCAGGAAGTTGACCCCAGCAATCCATTCTTTGAGAACTCCGGTGTTTATTGGTCCATCGCCACCTTCGCCGAATACGAAGTCGGCGATTTCGCCACGGCCCGGAAATTCTACAACAAACTCATCACGGAGTATCCCGTTGACTTCCGGCAATACGCCGCTCGTCAAGCCTTGAAACGAATGGATGACATTGAAGCCAAGTTCCGTAACGAGTTAGCCAAGGGTAAATCATGATTAAACGCGGATTTCAACTCTTCCGAGCTTATTTCGCCATTCTTGTTGTGGCGGGAACCTACTTCTGGGCCGTCGTCGCCATCCTGAACTATCGTGTCAAGGAGACGACCCCCGATACTGTCGTTCTGCGCATCGCCCACTGGCAATTGGAAGCCGGCGTCCGTGACGGACTCTACAAGATGGCGGAGGAATATCAAAAACTTCACCCGGAGCGAAAGATCCGGATCATTCAGGATGCCATTCCGGAAGGTATTTACGGTCAATGGCTCACCACCCAACTTATGGGCGGAAATGCCCCCGACCTGATCGAACTTGGCCATGGATGCCTCCCCCCAGCCGTCTGGCTCGCCTATTATAACCGCTACTTCGTTCGCCTCTCCCAGGCGATCGGCCATCCCAACCCCTACAACGAGGGGACGGAACTTGAAGGCAAGCCCCTGCGACTGACCATCTCGGACGGCATGCAAAACTGTTATCAGCCGGAAATGCAGGAGTACATGGGAATTTCCCTCTCCCAATTCGGAATTCGGGTCTTTTACAATAAGGACCTCCTTA
>CAZLZE010000124.1:1979-14372 GCA_964563935.1 uncultured Phycisphaerae bacterium
CGAAGCTCACCGGCCTGGATACCTGCCCCACCGACTACCGCGGATTCCTCAACGTTTGCCAGAAGATCAAGAGCCAGAAGGACCCCAAGGGACGGCCCTATACGCCAATCGCCGGATCCAAGTATCACCTGCCCATGTGGGAAGGGTACCTCTGTAACATGGTCTCCTTCCCCCTGCTGAAGCGAATCGATTTCAATCACGACGGCACGGTCGGCATGGACGAAATGTACATCGCCCTGAAATCGGGTTATGTGACGACGGATCATCCCGGTTTCAAGGCCGTCTTCCAGATGATCCGGGAAGTCACCGACAACTTCCAGCCCGGATGGATGGGACTCGGACGCGATGAAGCCGTGTTCCTCTTCGCCCAACAGCGAGCCGTCTTCCTCTCCACAGGCACCTGGGATGCCATGAGCCTCCGCGAACAAGCCGAAGGGCAGTTTGAGGTCCATGTTATGGACTTCCCGCGTCCCACCAAAGATGACCCCGTATACGGCGAAAATGTCGTCGGTCCCCTATATGAGAAACCCTATGTCGGATTCCAGTTCGGTCTGACCCGAACCTGCAAACATCCGGAGGTCGCTCTCGATTTCATGTTCTTTCTCGCCAGTCGGAAATATAACGAACAACTCAACAAGATCATCGGCTGGATCCCCGGCACCAAGGGTTGCCAGATGGACCCCCTTCTCCAGGCCTTCAAACCACACCTCGATGGAGTCTATCCCCCCTTCAACTCCGGATCCAGCTTCAACCTCGGTGGCGATACCTGGATCAAGTGGCAGCAGTGCTACTCCCTCTTCCAGGTCAAGAAGACCGACTATGAGGGTATGATGCGTGCATTTATTCCCTACTACATTAAGAATGGCTTGAAGGATTACCAAGAGCAGGTCCGCGACGCACGCCGTGGGTTCCAGAAGAACGAGCAATTCGCCGCCGGTATTCGTGCCTTGGCCATGGAGAAGACCGGCGACGAGGCAACGTCCACATGGATACGGTACGCCACCCTCAAATTCAACGGTCAAATCAGCCCGGATATGGCCTATTACCGCCAGGATCATGTCCTTAAGCAGAAAGAGTCTCTGCCCCCCGAAGGACCCTACGAGTACAGCCAGAGCGTCCTGGAAAACGTCCGCCGGCAGGTAAAGGCGGAAATGGCCAAGAAACCCAAATAGAACACCAATAAAACAAGCGAAAGAATAGGACTATGGAAGCCAAAACCATTACATGGAGCAAGATCAAATACCACTGGGAAATCTACCTCTTTGCCCTGCCGACGCTCTTTCTTATCGGCTTATTCCTCTACTATCCAGCCTCACAGGGAATCTTCCACAGCTTCTTCCGATGGAACGGCGCGGAGATCAGCGAGTACGTTGGATGGGAAAACTACCTCGACCTGATTCGAAAAAGCGATTTCTGGAACTCCTTTAAGGTCGCCTTTGTCATCGGTGGATGGAACATCTTCAAGATGCTTCCCGCCCTCCTCGTCGCCGTCTGTATCCACCGGTGCCGAAGCGAACGGATGCAGTTCTTCTACCGTACGCTCTTCGTCATCCCCATGGTTATCCCCAGCTTGGTCATCGTTCTGATCTGGCGGTCTTTCTTCTTCGAAGCCACCTCCGGATATATGAACAAATTCCTCTATTCCACCGGGCTTTTCGACCTGTTGTGCCGAATGGACCAATGGTTCGGTTGGGGCGGAATCTTTGTCGCCGACCAAACGCCGGCATGGCTTGGCGATCCGAACCTCATCCTTCCCGCCGCCATTATCTGGGGATTCCCCTGGGTCGGCTCCTTCGCCGTGCTGACCTATCTCGCCAAACTCCAATCCATCGACAAACAGATCTATGAGGCTTCCGAGATCGACGGGGCGAGTTGGTGGTCGAAGTTCACGAAAATCGAAATCCCGCTCATCACCGGGTCCGTATACATTATGCTCGTCTTCACCATCATCGGAACGATCAGCGACGCGGGTATGGTCATCGCGCTCGCGGGCCTCGAGGGCGGACCCGGCGGAAAACTCACCGTCCCCGCCGTCTTCATGATCCGAAAAGCCTTCATCGATCAGCAGATGGGATACGCGTGCGCCGTGGGTATCGTCCTGACGCTCATCGTCCTGTCCCTGCAGAAAGTCGCCAATTTCATCCTCGACTGGGAGAACATGAAGAATTGGCAGAAAAGGACCCTGCAACTGGCCGCCCTGGTCGTCGGTTGCCTGCTCTTCTACAGCGGCACATTCTCCTATCTCGACAACACCATGAAAATCGGCATCAGCTTCAAAACCCTGCTCGGATTGGCCCTTGTCTTCAGCGTCCTTCCCTATTCGACGCTCTCCGCCGCCATCCGCCTGCCGTTCAGCCGGACGGGAGGAGCACCGAGTGCCGCGACCACAGCAGGTTCCATCGCAATTCCATACCGGAAGTACAAAGAGCTGAGCCAGGAAGATGCTCTCAAACGCACCGACAGCGTCCTCTACCGCGCCTATGGAGTCGTGAGCAGCTTGTTCCTCCGGGCCTTGAAGCATGGGTTTATCTGGCTGGTCCTCGCCTTCGCGTTTCTACCCGTATACCTCATGGTCATCGTCAGCTTGAAAACCAACCAGCAATTCTACGAGGCGCCCACTGTCCTGACCACGCCAGTTCACGCGGAGAACTGGAAAACATCCTGGGATCTGGTTTCGCCGAATGTTGCCAACAGTATCTTCCTTTCCACGACCTCCACAATTCTGACCCTCATCTTTGCCCTCATGGCCGCCTACTTCTTTGCCCGACTCAGAGTCCCCCTCTCTGGTTTCTTCTGGAATGCCATCCTCATTCTCATGATGATGCCTATGATCGCCAACCTTGTTCCGTTGTTTATCCTCCTTCGAGATATGGGTCTGCTCAATACCTTCGCCGCTCTCATCATCGTCGGAACCGCGGGCGGACAGATGTTCGCCATCTTCGTCCTTCGCAACTTCGTTGCGGATATTCCCCAGAGTCTCTTCGATGCCGCGGAAATCGACGGCGCCAACCACTTCCAGCAGCTTAGGAATATCGTTCTGCCCCTCTCCGGACCCATCCTGGGAACCGTCGGCGTCATGAACTTCATCAACGCGTGGAACGAATTCGTTCTGCCCCTGATCGTCATGCGCGACCAGGGACGTCTCCCCGTCACAGTCCAGCTCATCCGAATGAGCGGCGACTACATCAAGCTGTGGGGTCCGTTGATGGCTGGGTATGCGATCACGAGTATCCCGATCATTATTCTGTTCATCTTCTCCATGAAGCTCTTCATCAAGGGCATGACCGAAGGCGCCGTCAAAGGTTGATTGACGGACGATCCGCCTGAGCCTGACAACGTTCTGAATCCGCCGCCGTTGGCGGGATTACGAAGCGTTTGCGCACACCCGGTTTTCGCCGGCCTGGTCGCCGTCCCGTTCCACGCATTCGCGCACATATTTGACGGCTTTTGAAAGATATACGCTCACTGCCCGGGGCGGTACGCCAATCCGTGCTGATATCTCGCGAATGTTGCACTGTTCTCGGAAATGCAGGCGGAACGTGCGGGCCAGGTATGGGGGAAGCCTCTTTTCCGCCAGCCGGAATATGTGCTCCGCCGTGTCCTGATCCATACAGGTCTGCGATCCGGTCTTCACCGGTAAAACATATCTCAGCATGCCCGCATATCGCTTCAGCCGAGCGCGGTAACTCGTCGACTGCCGGAAAAAATCGTGAATATCGTTCGTCAGCGCCCGGCAAATGTAGCCTTTGATGTTCTGAACGTAGTCCGGAATAGGCTTCGATACCAGAAACAGGAAAAAGTCCTGAAACAGGTCTTCCATGTCCGCCGGGCTCCATCGCTGGATGATCTCCCGGATAAACTCCCCATACTCCTCAAAAATCTGGGTTACAACGCTCACATTGTCTCTGGACTCACTGCTGGCGATGTTCCGAATCATCCGAAGTCCCTCAAAACTTTCCCACCACTACCCCGCGACCCCATCTGTGCGGTGAATACACATGTCCTCGTTGTCTCAACCTTACCACAGGCGGGTGACAACCTATTGACATAGGGCGCACGGAGTTTTGAGGAATTTTGTGGAGATCCAAACTCGCGGGAAATTGGCCGATGGGGAGTTTTGGGAACATGAAATTGCCGGAAGGAGGCCATTTCGGACAGTCATTCTCTGTTGATATGGATTATCAATAGCAGGATGGCATGATCTACTTCGTTTTCGTCACGCCCGTCAAGCCAATGATCGTGAGTGGACATTTCGTGTTGCTCGAGACAATGTCCAGACCTATCACCACTTGTTTAGGCCTGGGATTCTTCCATCGGGCAAGATAAACAGTGATCGGGGAATGAATTACGTTACTTCCTACCCATCCCGGTCTGGCTGACGAGAGCAGCTGCGGCGAGTCCCACCAGTCCGTTACATGCCGACCATACTGGATCGGCAAATCCGCCGTCGCACCATCCTGATAACGCAGCACAATCCTCGCTATCTCCCGGCCTTGGGCCAAAGGTCCCCATGCCGACGCCAGCAGCCCCGCCAGTTCGTCTATTCGCCCCTTCACCGTAATCCCACGTACAACGTCAGGCATCGTTTGCGTATGGGCCGACCTGAGCAATATGCAACTCTTCCCGGCGTTCGAACCCGGATCAATAATCTCAAATGACACGTCCGAAAACCGCTTCTGAGCGACAGGAAACCGCCCCAGATCGTTTTTTCCCTGGTCGAACCCGCCACCCTGACCGTCACCTTCCCGGGGATCCTCAAACCCCATGTTTGCATGATGGCGAAGGTCTATCGGGGTGTACTTCTCCCCTGTCACATCCGTAACAATCGCCGCCTTCGAGGCCAACCCGAGATTCGCCGCCAACTGCCGAAACACGCGTTCACCGTTGATCCCGTAGTGCTTCGTCGCGAAACAATTCAACTGACAGAACACGATCCGCCCCTTCCCAACGTCGATCTGGCACAGCCCCACCGGCTCGCACGCCGCCACCAATCCGTCCTGGGAACTGATGTCGATCGGAAAACGCATAACCTCATCAATCTTCTCAAACACCGCTCCGACCGCCATTTCACTGGATATGTAGAACAAATCCTGATTGCTCACCCCGTCCAGCAGGTTCGTCCGGAATGTCTTGTTGGCAAACCACCACTTCTTCACCTCAGGCCGTTGCCGGAACGCCACCGATAACCCGAACCTTTTGTTGCTCTCCGCCAATGACTTCGGATCAAGGTCATACAACACCAGCGTATCCCCGCCGTTGACCCTGGCAACAATCTGGTCGCTTAGCAGCGATGTATCGTCACACCAAATCACAGCCTTCTGCCCTTTACCGTCCCCCCTCACCCCTGCATCACCAAATCGCTTCCGCCATTCGCCGGAACTCTTGCTTAAAATGGTCAACTCCGCCTCCGCCTCAGGCTGATAGTCGATCGCATAACGGATCATGTTCCTCAGAACCCGCTCGGCGCCCGGCGAGGCGTTGATATTCTTCTCAAGTAACATCTGGCAGAGCAAATAAATCCCATCGCCATATCGAAGTTCGACCAGCGACGCCGTCGACATCCCGGCAAATCCCGCCAACGCGCAATCGACCAGGTAACGTATGCCCGGCGAGTCGCTTTTCATGATCGGCGATCGCGAAACAGTCAGATCCTGTCCCCAGAGCCGCAATTGATCGTTCGTCACACCTTGTGTTACAGGATGCGAATCGGAGCGAACGAAATTGTGCGTGTTCTGAACCTCCAGACCCGTAAGCAGAAGGTTTGCGGGCAGCCAATCGAGGCTCCGATCCTGCTGCAGACAGATCACCCGCCCGCCACCCTCGACAAAACGCTTCAGATCCCCCATCTTTTCCATCGACGCACTACCCAGCGAATTTTCCGCCAGCAGCACTACCCGGCAATCTGAAATTCGCTCGAAATTGCCCGTCAACGGAAGAACGTTAACCCCGCCGTCCGCCAATATCTTCCGCACCGCGCCTTGAGGATCAAATACCCCTATCACGTCCTTCCGGTATTTCGGTTCGACCGGCCCCAATTTCGGATACGCCATCCATTCATAGGTTCGTCGAACGACCGTCGTCGAATCGCCGTTGACGATGATGTACAATCGAACCGGCGTGGGTGAATCCACGGGCGGGATTCGAAAACGAAGGGCCTTCTCCACCTTCCCTCCCGCAGAAACCTTGCCCAATCGCTCAATCACGAACCCCGCGTGATCCGTCCCGTACCACAATCCACAGCTACCGTTGGCAACCTTGTTTCCCACCTCCAGCCGAAAATAGGCTGTGTAGTCCTTGCTCGTCGGCGTATCGTTGAAAAAGACCGCCTTGCACGACACCTCCCCCTCACCAAAATAGCACTCCGACATCGGCAGCAGCATGACCATCTCAGACGCATAACCTTCCGCCACCGACGACACATTGTGCTGCGGATGAAAGGAAATCATATATGGCATCAGACACCACGGACTCGGGTGCGATACTCCGTTATACCGATAGGCTTCAATGAACTGACGCACCACTTGGCCATGGAGAACCTGGTTCTGAAGGAATGTCTGTTCCGGCCCGGTACCCGGAGCTCCGCCCACAAAGGCCTCGTCGCCATAGACGCAGGCGAAAGTCTGAGGCGGATGACCAAAGAGAGAGTCCCACTCGCCAAAGAAAAGAGGCTTGTCCTTCAATTTCTGATCGCCCACATCATAGTAGCTCGGCCAGACATCAACCTTCCCCAGCCAGAACGCCGAACGGGGGTAATCCTGTCCCGGATACGGCGAACCGCCCGGTCCGCACTGCGGATAGTGAAGATTGACCACATCGGCGCATCCCCCGACGTCACCGTCCCCGCTGCAACTGATCAGACGCGAAGGATCGAGCGATCTTATCGCCTTCACCACCTCCGCCATCCGCGGATATGCGACTTTGCCTCTACCGCCGTGCCCCACCTCGTTGCCCAAACTCCACGCGATGATCGACGGGTGATTCCCGCTTCGCCGAACCAGCCCGAGCATATGATCGCGCCAATGGTCCCAGAATTCGTCGAGCTCAATTCCCGAGTTCGCACAGCTGTTACACAGCGCCGACTCCGCCATCAGCAGAAAACCTTCCTCGTCGGCGGCATCAAAGTACGCCTCGGGATATGTGGCCTGGCCCAACCGCGCCATGCGAATGTTCTGCGATTTTAAGAGCCGAAACACCTTCCGAATGTCGTCCTTCTTCGCATGCCAGAAGCAATCCCCTACGCTTGCCTTCTCTAGAAACGCCATGAATCGCACCATGTCCAACGCCATACTCGACGCGCCGAACGAATGGTACACCACGCCATTGAAAAGCACTTCCCGACCTTGCGTCTTGACCTCCCGGAATCCGACTTGAACGACCTTCTTATCGATCGGAGTCGTTCCCTCGCAGAGCGTAACCTCCAGGCGATACAGCTTCGGCGAATCAGGCCACCACAATTCTGCACCGGGACAAACAAACGCATCCGTCAGAGGCAAATCCGAATCGCCCAGCCAGTGCGAGCGTTCCTGCTGAACGATTCGTTTGGCCCCGTCAAAAAGCTCGCATCGCAACACAATTTCCTTCGTCGTTCGATCCGCTTGCCGAAGTTCCGTGCGCACCGTCAGTTTCGGTCCATCGATACGAGAAGAAGTCAGAACGCTGTCGATGAACACGCGATTTCGCCAATCAAGAACGATTGGCCCGGTCGGACCGACAAAACACAAACTCGGATCGCCGTTACCATACGCCGTCGGAACAAGATATCGCACATCCCCAGCCTGTTTGGCTTCCGGCAGTAAAAACGCAAATTCCTTGCCCGCCTCCGAATCCTTCGTGATGGCCTTGTCCTTCAACTGCACCCGAGCCCAGTCCAGCGACCAGAAGCACAGCACGATTTCATTTTCCTGACCGGGCTTGATCAACTCATCAATCCGCCACTCCACCGGCAAAAACCCCGTCCAATATTCCGTCTTCACTCGCCGACCATTCACCCAGCAGGCTACCCGCGCCGCCCGCCAATTCTCCATCCGAAGCCAAACCGTTCCGGCCTTCCAGTCCGCGGGAACTGTCACACGACATCGATACCAACCCTGACAGACATCCCCACTCCCCGCCGGCAGAGGCATTCCTGAAATATCGTGGTCCTTCCATCCCTCCGTCGCCGAAGGAATCGCTTCGCTCATCTTGGCATGCTCAATCCGAATCGCCTGCCATCCACGATCAAGCGACAATCGCACACGTGGGAATACGCGATCCGCAGAAACATTCCCAGCCAGCGAGATGGTTGAACAGAGGAAAATTACACCCCATGTATAACATCGTCTCACAAGTGAAAACTCCGAACGGACTCTCAATCGAAAGGTCTCCACAAGCGGTCATTGAAAACAGCATCCGAGTAGTAAACCGACGCTGCCCGGCCGTCGAAATACAGGATGTTCGCACTCTTCCGATGGCGATACGCAACAGGTACCCATCCGAGCGGGTCGCAGTAAAATTCCTGAAACCCGCCATCCACGTACTTGCTCGAGTGGTCCCGATGGATGAACCAGCACAACGCATCCGCCGCCTGGAGCTTGGTGCTTGGATTGGATACTGTATCCGCTTTGATAGGCACCCAATAACTCGATTCTTTCTGTGTGTAGTTGAACCCAAAAACAGCAGGCATGTAGGCATGATCCAGCCACCCGGATTTCTCATAACCTACCGTTGCATTCGGGCACGCCAGACGACTCGGCCAACGGATCCAGCGCCAGTCGCTCCTCGGAGAAGTCAGCTCATCCACAAACAAAAATGATCTAAATGACAGATTGTACAACCAGTCCGTAATCCCGATATGATACCCATTCGACTCCTGAAGATAATACTGATTGGCCAACCCGTACTGCTTCAGTATGTTTACGCACGTGACGGTCCTGGCCCCCTCACGCGCCGCCTGCAGCGCCGGCAACAACATCGCCACCAACACGGCGATAATCGCCACCACGACCAGTAACTCAATCAACGTAAATGCTCTTTGGGTTCGCATAGTCAATTCCTCAAGTGTTCTGTGCGTTTCCCACCGAACGCCTCGGCGTCCAGACCGTCGGCACCAATCGATGCTCAACCGGTCTCTGGGGATCGGCAATACGTTTCAAAAGGATCTCCAAAGCCGCTCGGCCCTGCTCCTGGGCCTGCTGATCCACCGTCGACAACGGCGGATCCATCCACCTGCCCGCCTCATCGTCGTCGAACCCCACCACGCTGACGTCCTGAGGAATTCGCAACCCAAGATCCTTGATGGCCCGATAGCTCACCATGGCGGGGCTGTCTGACATGAAGAAAATCGCCGTCGGCCGATCCGGACGATTCAACAATCGCTGCGTGTACCGATACTGCCGCTCCCGCCAATCGCTGATGTTCTCTTCATCCTCAATGTCCAGAACAAGCGAGCGATCGAACGGAAGCCCCGCGTCGATCACCGCGTCCCGCAATCCCTCCATACGCTCCCGCCCCGTATGCGGACGAAGTAAACCCACAAACCCAATTCGTCGATGTCCCAGCTTTATCAGTTCCTGGCCAACCTGGTATCCTCCCCCATAGTTGTCTGCCGTCACGGAAGGAATATCCAATTCCTGGATCCGCTGATCCACCAGTACGAAAGGATAGTTCCGCGTATGCAGCTCGTACATCGCCTGGGAAAATTTCCGCTCGTGCATGGCCAGAATAATCGCCCCATCCGCCTGGCTCTCCGGCAACCGCCGGATCATCTCCACATCCATATCCAGACTGTCGTGCGCATCGTAAATCTGACAAAAAACCCCGCACTGACTTGCCGCCGACTTGATCCCCTGCACCGTTTTGACGCACCGGTCCCATTTAAGGTCCGGAACCACTAACTGAATCATCCGCGTCGCCACATGAGCCTCGCGAACAAACACCCCCTTCCCCGGCCGACGCTCCACCAACCCCTCATCCACCAATCGCCCAATGGCTCGGCGGATCGACACTCGGCTCAGACCCGTTTCCCGCGACATCTCATGTTCCGACCCCACAAACGCGCCCGGTACAAGCTTCCCCGATCGGATCGACTGCCGTATCCGCTTCAGCAATGGCTCATAGACAGCAATGCCGGTCTTAATACTGGTATTATCCATGGCCCCACTATATCACACCCCAATAATCGTGTCAAGAGATCAAATTACTCAATAACCCCACTGAAAATGCTTAAAACCTCTTTCATCATGACTCATGAGCCGAGAAGCGACACGCTCAAGGCCGTCATGGCAAGACAGACAAGAACCTGACACCTGCGCCAAAAGCAGGGCATCCACTCCCCTTGTCACTGGAACCTCACGGTCAGCCGGGCACTCGCGATCAGTCGCCTGTCATTCTCACGAATCTATCTCCACGGTCACCCGCACCAATCCATCCTCATACCCCGCCTTCTCCAGAACATACCGCCCAAGATTAATCTCGCTTTCCTTCCGCCGCCCATCTGGCGCGACCACCATCACAGCTATAATCGCCACCGCAACCGGCAACTCGATCAAAGTAAATCCTCTTCCTCTGCGGCTCATGCACGAATCTCCCGTACACTGGCTCGAACGATCAACTTGGTGGGAAAGACTACTTTCCTGCCCGGCTCTTCTTTGCCCTCAATCATCCCCACAACCATCTCGACCGCTTGTTTGATGATTCCTTCCCGATCCTGACCGATCGACGTCAGCGGCGGATGCAGGTACTCGCCCAGACTCGTCCCGTCAATCCCAATAACGGAAAGATCCCGCGGCACGTCCAATCCTTCATCGCGAACACCGCGAATGTACCCGCTGGCTGTCTGGTCTGATCCGATGATCATCGCGGGAACCCGATCCGACATTCGCGCGAACCGCCGGCCATCGCCACGTGCCTCCTCCGGCGTCGAGCCAATGTCATACCCCACTCCGTCTATTCCCAACTCGCGGCAGGCATCGGCAAAGGCATCCGCCTTCGGATCGATCCCCTTGTATGAATATCGCGCCCGCGTAAAGCCCACACGTCGGAATCCTCTCTCCTTCAAATGCTCTACCGCCTCACGCATCCCCGACCGCCAGTCCGACATCACCGAAGACAACCCCGCAACGGCATCGCCAACAGTCACCAACGGAAACTGTTGCGCCACGATCTGCTCGTACTGCTTCACCCCCGGCTGAAGGGCAATCCCGAAAAAAATAACCCCGTCCACGCCCCGGCGAAGCAGCGTCTCGAGGACTTCAAGATCGTTCCGCTCCTCCCGCCATTCAGTAACGGAAATCAGAAGGTGATACCCCCTCGCCTCAGCCTCACGCAACGCCAGGGTGGCCAATTCACTGTAATGGGCTGACTGGATATTGCCGCACATAAACCCGATAGAAAAAGTTTTCCCCCGCGCCAATGCCCGGGCCGAGAACGACGGCCGGTAGTTCAACTCCTCCACCGCCCGAAGAACCTTCTCACGCGTCTGGCGGGAAATCCGAATCGCCCCCTTCTTGCGGTTCAAAACGAGTGAAACGGTCGACTTGTCCACCCCCACACGCTTCGCTATATCCGAAATCGTTACCGCCATGGCATGTCCTCCCAAAATGATTATAAGTACTTTAGATTTTACCTTCTATCCAAACGGTTGCAGTCAACCGGTTGACTTAGCGTAGTACAAGATTTTTATTTTCTTGTCAACTCTCTAACTGCCCTTCGGAGATAGGTCCGTGAAGAACTGATCCAGGTTCCACGCCAGTTCCTGGAACACCTTGCGGGGAATGGTCAGCGTCTGCCACTTGGCTGAGCGTTCTTTGAGGTATTGACGGTAATCGTCAAGGTAGATGGCGTAGAATCGGTAATACTGGTCGCGGAACTGAAACGGCTCGAACATACTCACGTGGCCCAGATCCCCAAGCCAGAATGCAAACACAAAACAGGCAGCGAAGGAGTCTCCAAAAACCTCCTTCCACTTGGCCAGCGACTCGATGTCCTCTCGGCCGACCCACGGATCAAACAGCCAGTCCTTCTTACCCGGTTTGGCCTTGCGACCTTTGATGTCCACCAGCAGGTTCCGCTGCTGGGGCAGGTAGACAACAAAATCGAAGCTCTTGAGCTGAACTTCGGCGAAGGCTGCCCGGTGAGCCTCATTGACCGCGACATAGGGTAATGCGCGCCGCTGGAGGAATTGCTCGAAGGCCGTCTCATAGTGGTTGTCGGGCTTCATCGGTGTCTCCGCTTAAACCTTGATGCTCATCCTGTAAAATTATACGCTATAGGCGGAATTTTCAAAAGCCTGATTTACTTCTATCGCTTAAAATTACTGTAACTTTTTTTGCAAACCGCCGTTGCATCCGGGCGTATAATTCTATAGAGAGTTACAAGACCACCAAACACAACAACGCATTCTCCTTTCCCCGCTCG